>NZ_JBSGVZ010000009.1:0-213453 GCF_053608705.1 Peribacillus sp. NPDC055009
ATATTTTCCAAATAGTCAATGATAATAGAAAATTTTAGTAGATTAATAAGTATAAAAGAAGAAATAAATGATTAAAACTATGTTTTTATGCAAAATAAAAATATGAAGATTAGTATTGTTAAAAACTGGTTTATATGATAATCTGACTTTAATAAAAAGAAAGCGCTTTCTTGCAGTTTAGGTTTACTAAACCGTAATACACCTTTTTCAGGGGGAATTAGGAATGAAAGAATTAGATGTGATCACTTTTGGGGAACCGATGACCATGTTCTATGCAAATGAAGCAGAACCTTTACACGAAGTTAAATCCTTTTCCCGAGCGATTGCGGGAGCCGAATCAAACGTAGCTTGCGGATTGGCGCGTCTTGATTTAGATGTTGCTTATATGACGAAACTTGGCAACGACAGTTTCGGTAAGTTCATCATCGGAGAATTGAATAAAGAAAAAGTCGACACGACAGGTATCCGTTTTACAAGTGATCACCCGACAGGAATGCTAATCAAATCTAAAGTGCTGGATGGAGACCCAGAAGTGGAATATTTCAGAAAAAATTCAGCAGCTTCTACTCTGGAAATTGACGACTTCTCGGAAGAATATTTTCTGCAGGCTAAACATCTGCATGCAACAGGTATCCCATCCGCATTATCTGAGAGCTGCCATGAATTTACCGTTGCTGCCATGAAATTTATGAGGAATCAAGGAAAAACCGTTTCATTTGATCCAAATTTACGGCCTAACCTATGGCCGGATAAACAAAAAATGGTGGATTGCATTAATCAGCTAGCTTACATTTGTGATTTCTTTCTTCCAGGCATGTCTGAAGCGGAAGTTTTAACAGGACTCCAAACACCTGAGGAGGTGGCCGAATTTTATTTTAACAAAGGAGTTAAAATGATCGTCATCAAGCTTGGAGCAGAGGGAGCCTATTATAAAAATGCGAATGAAGAAGGGTATATTAAAGGATTTGTACCCGAAAAAGTCGTTGATACAGTAGGGGCCGGCGATGGTTTTGCCGTCGGGGTGATCAGCGGCTTGCTTGAAGGTATATCCACGATGGAAGCCGTTATTCGGGGTAATGCGATTGGCGCACTGCAAGTCATGTCTCCTGGTGATATGGATGGTATGCCCAGCCGGAAAAAATTACAGGACTTTATTGAAAGCCAGAACAAACTATTAAACGTTGATTGATCGATAACTGCAACCAGTTAACTCCACAACTAGACTTCCAATTACAAATAATCATAAATTTGATAATGAAGTGGAGAGATTGTGATGAGAATAAAAGCCGCAATAGAAAAAATCCCTGGTGGCATGATGGTTGTCCCGTTGTTCATAGGTGCTTTGATACATACTATTTTTCCTGACACAGCAACCTTCTTTGGTGGATTTACAGGTGCGATGCTAACGGGTACCGCATCGATACTAGCCGTCTTTTTCTTTTGTGTCGGAGCTACGATAGATGTTAAGCAATCCGGGTATATTGCAAGAAAAGGATTTACGTTGCTTATCGGTAAAGTCGTTTTTGCGGCATTATTAGGATATGGTGCAGCTTTGCTTCTTCCAGAGAATGGGATTCAAACTGGTCTCTTTTCCGGTCTTTCGGTTTTAGTGCTGATAGCGGCTTTTAATGAAACGAACGGTGGTCTTTATACCGCACTCATGACAAAATTGGGCAGAACGGAAGATGCTGCGGCATTCCCGTTCATCAGTATTGAAAGCGGACCGTTCTTCACGATGATCATCCTCGGTGTTGGAGGCCTTGCAACCTTCCCATGGCAAACAATTGTCTCTACATTGATTCCATTTGCAGTCGGGATGATTGTAGGGAATATCGATAAAGAGTGCCGGGAATTCTTTGGACAGGCCGTACCGGTCCTTATTCCGTTCTTCGCATTGGCTCTAGGATTCGGGCTGGATTTTGGCATGATCTTAAAATCCGGATTCATGGGTATTTTAATGGGTGTTGCCGTCGTCTTCCTTTCCGGAGGTGTCTTATATCTGCTGGACCGTTACGTTACTGGCTCCGATGGTGTTGCTGGGGTCGCGGCTTCTTCAACAGCGGGTGCCGCAGTTGCTGTACCTTTCATCATTGCCGAGTTAAACCCGCAATTTGCTCCTGTAGCAGAATCGGCAACAGCAATCATTGCGACAAGTGTATTGGTGACAGCAATCCTAACACCAATGCTGACGATGTGGGTTGCCAAGAAACAAGAAGAAAGAGGGATTCCGCAGCGAAGAAGCATGAAACCAACTATTTTGAAAGATCCGAATGTGACTTCCATACAAAAAGCGAAGTAAAAGTAAAATGTAAGCGTTATCCAAAAAGCAACCGGGGTTATTATCCCGGCTGCTTTTTTGTGATATATGCACACTGGTGTTAAAATAAGGAAATAATTAAAAGGAATGTAAATGCCAATTCCTATCAAGGAGGCTTACATGAGAAAGGTCGAGGTTGTTCTATATAAGAAAGAATGGTCAAAGCTATTTCATGATGAATGCCAAAAATTAGAGGATATTTTCGGGCCTGAAATGATAGAGTTATACCATATTGGCAGTACGGCCATACCGGCCATCCATGCCAAGCCAGTAATAGATATTTTGGCAGTGGTTAAAGATGTGGAATGTGTGGCTGATTTTAATAAAGAGATGGAAGAGATAGGGTATGATGCCAGGGGCGAGAACGGAATTGCCGGACGACGGTTTTTTCGTAAAGGCGGGGATGATAGGACGCACCATATTCACATGTTTGAAAAAGGACATGAGGAAATAGCCAGACACCTCGCTTTTCGGGATTATTTGCTATCACACCCTGATGAAGCACAAAAATATAGTAGGCTGAAGCAGCGCTTGGCAGCGGAATTCCCAGATGATATTAAAGGATATGTTAACGGGAAAAATGATTTTATCAAAAAGGTTGATGAAAAAGCGAAACATTGGGCGAAGCGTGGTGATCATCATGTTAATGAAGTGGATTAAATGCCAAGTGAATGAGGAAAACAAGCGTTCATTTTCAAAAGCACAAGAGGGATGGGGAGAATTGCGTCATTGTGCTGGTTTCATGGGTCAAATCGGAGGGTGGAATAGTTATGAACCCTTTGAAGCAGGCATTCTCTCCGTTTGGAAAAATCTCCATGCCTATCAAAGTTTCATGCAGCATCAGCATGATGCAATATTCGGGAAGAGTGACCAGGGAAGTACTTATACAAATATTTCTGTCGATATATTCGAGAGTATTTTCAATATAGGAACAACAGACATTACAGCTTTTTTTGGCAAGGGGAAATTACTGCGAGTGGCTGACTGTTCTGTTGAAAAGGATAAACGAGCCCGTTTTGAGCAGGTGCTAAAAGAAGTAGGGAGCAAGGGCATGCTGTCTGGCGCATTCGGTAGTAAAAGGCAAAACGGCAGATACCTTGTCGCCTCAATATGGGACAGTGAATTTTCACATCAAAGGTATGCGGATAAGGAATTGCCTGCCCTGATAAACGAATCGGGAGTGAACGTTTCAACCCATCGCATTACAGGGAGTTTAATTGAATTGCATCCAAAGTGGGTGGTCATTTAGAATCAAACATTATCAATCTATCAATTGAGGCTATGGCGTCTTGAATTTGAACGTTAAGGACATATCAGAGCTCTAAATATATTCTACAGAAGGTGATTACAAATGAAACTAGATAATGATTCACAGTACATCAGGGGCATCTACCTGAATAGAGATCGAATATCTTCGTATGACCATTTCCCTCTTGATCTGCCGGTTATCAAGCACCTTCAAGAAGTTGCTTTTCATCCCAGTGTTACCTATGTCATCGGGGAAAATGGAATGGGGAAGTCCACCTTGCTTGAAGGTATTGCGATTGCGTATGGCTTCAATCCGGAAGGCGGAACGTTAAATTTCAATTTCTCCAATTATGATTCACATTCCAATTTGGACGAATACCTCCGTTTGAAAAAAGGCGTATACAAACCGAAGGATCATTTTTTCTTTAGGGCGGAAACCTTTTATAATTTAGCTACGAATATAGAGGAATTGGACAGGGAGTCATCGTTTGGGTCGAAAATCATCGATTCCTTCGGTGGAAAATCGCTACACCAGCAATCTCATGGGGAATCGTTTTTTTCTGCTTTTGTAGAACGATTTCAAGGCGATGGATTGTATATCCTCGATGAGCCTGAAGCTGCTTTGTCGCCATTGAGACAAATATCGATGCTGGCAAGGATAAATGAGCTTGTTCAACAAGGTTCCCAATTCATCATTTCCACCCATTCCCCGATCATCATGGCCTACCCGGATGCTAAAATCCTCCAAATTTCAGATGAGGGAATGAGTGAGGTGACATTAGAGGAGTCCAATCACTATTTGTTAATGAAACAGTTTTTTGAAGATAAAGATCGGCTTCTTCATCATCTATTTCAATGAGATTTTAGCATCTCCATGAAAAGCAACTAAGGAAAAACCCCGTCTGCACTGCACATACGGGGTTTTCATTTTTTTGGAATTCCTTGTTGACAGCTTAGGTGTATTACGGGTATAGTACATCTATAAGGTGTATGAACCACTTAGTACATACACGTATATCAGGCTTTTTTTAATAAATAGGGGGTGGTTTTAATGAACGTAAATACCCGGGAACCGGTATATCTGCAAGTCGTTAGGCATTTTAAAGAACAAATAGCCATTGGTAATTTCGTGGCTGGACAGGAAATTCCCTCGCGAAGAGAACTGGCGGCTTCACTTAATATAAATCCCAATACCGCTCAAAAAGCGTATAAAGAAATGGAGGAACAGGGCTTGATTCATACAGAACGAAATTTCCCCAGTCAAATCACGACGAATGAAACGATACTACAGGCTGTAAGGCAGGAATTGATTTTGGCAGCCGTCGATACGTTTGTCGATGCGATTCGTCCGATTAATGTACCGGTTGATGAACTGCTTCGTGTGGTTAAAGAAAAATACTCGGAAGAAATAAGGGAGGAGGAAGAACAATGATAGAAGTAAAAAAGATCTCCAAGAATTATGGACGGAAAAAGATCTTGGATGATGTTTCATTTACAGCCAATAAAGGCGAAGTCACTTGTCTGATCGGGATAAATGGTGTAGGTAAAACGACTACACTCAAAGCGATCATGGGATTGACGCCATATAAAGGTGAAATCCTGATCGATGATCAAAAGATGACAAAGGACAGTTATGAAAAAATCACCTTCATTCCGGACGCACCGACCATGCTCCCGCAAATGACCATTAAACAGGCAATGGTTTTCATGTCGGATTTCTATACGTCCTGGAATCCGGAAAGAGCTAACCAGCTAATGGGGTTTTTCAAGCTTAAAGAGGAGAATCGCATTTCGGAATTGTCAAAAGGGAATACAGCTAAGCTTAACCTGATGCTTGGTTTGTCCCTTGACGTCGATTATGTACTGATGGACGAACCATTTTCGGGAATTGATATGTTTAGCCGCGAGCAAATTGCCGATGTCTTTGCGAGCCACCTGATTGAAGATAGAGGAGTCATCATCACGACCCATGAAATCGGTGATATTGAACATTTGATCGATAAGGTCATTTTATTGGATAACGGTACAGTGCTTAAAGAGTTCAATACAGAAGAAATGCGTGAAGAGGAAGGGAAATCGGTAGTCGATGTAATGAGAGAGGTGTATCAATCATGATGCGATATATAAAACTAGTGAACTTTGAAATCAACCGTTTCAGTAAAATCTATCTTAGCTTATTGTTGATAACCTTGGTTTCGCAATTTGCCGGAGTGATCTTCGTAACGAAGAGCCTTCTTAAAGATGCCAGGGAAATCATGAAAGAAGAAAGACTATCTGAAGCTGCTTATATTACCAATTATGGAGGCATTGATTTTAACCATATTGCCAATACCCTCTTGTTTGTAGGACCGATAGCGCTTAGTGCGGTTGCCCTTATTTTTTACATTTTCCTAATTTGGTATCGTGATTGGTTTGGAAAGAATACGTTCATTTATCGTCTATTGATGTTACCGACATCCAGATTATCGATCTACCTTTCCAAAGCCACGGCCATTTTCCTGATGGTATTAGGGTTGATTGCTTTCCAAATCATCATTTTACCAATGGAAAATGCCCTATTTAATTCGAATGTGCCGGAAGCGCTCTTGAATGAAATGTCAATTTCTACTATCTCGAAAGCCAATCCAGTTTTGTCATTGATCATCCCAAGCACGTTCACGCAATTCCTGCTTTCCTATGGCATTGGTCTTATGATTATGTCGATATTATTCACGGCGATCATGTTTGAAAGAAGTTTCCGCATAAAAGGAATCATTTTTGGTTTGGTATATTGCGGACTCGCTGCTGTGTTGTTTTTAGCTCCAGTTTTAATGGAAATCGGGAATTTCTATTTCTATCCTAATGAATTATTTGGCCTGCTGCTCGCAATAGGGATCATTTTGACAGGATTATCGGTTTGGCTTGGTGCATGGTTATTGAAAAATCGCGTTACCGTATAACAACAACTTTAAAGGAGAGTGAACAAAGTGAAACGTTATTTATGCAGCATCATTATTGGAATGGTTGTCATCTTAAGCATTGGGACCTATTATGTCAAAGTAGCTTCCTCCGCTTCCAGCCTTCCAAAGTATACGTTCAAGACACTGGAAGGCAGCGATAAAGAGCTTGATCCGGTGATCATAAATGCTACGCTTCAAAATGGCAGTAATTTTTATGAACCATTAACAATTGAATCCAATACAACGACATATGAAAGCGAAAAGTCTTACTTGGAGAACTTAACTGGAAGACAAGGTCATGAAATTGAAAGATTGGTAAAAGAACATCGTTCATTTATGCGTGGCAAAGATTCCATTAGTTCTTTATATGAAGACGATGATTTTCTTGCTTACGCTTGGGTGAATAGCGATATTACGAATAACGGGAAAATGGAAGCAAAGTTTGATATCGGTTTACTGGAGAAGAAGGACGAAGAGGAAACTTCGTTCCAAATTGAACTTCCGAATCAAGACAGAATCATGAATACTGAAGTCAGGGATGTGCAGTTGGTCCATTCAAAACTGCAGGTTTTAACGATGAATGAAGTGAATTCCAACAATGAGAAGCAAACAAAAGAGGTTCATCTGTATACGATCGATGTAGCCAATAAAAAAGTCTTGAGCGATAAAACCCTTGTATCTGAATCCTTTACTTACCCTAATCAAGTTGATTTTGAGATGCCAATTGATGGTGCTCCCTCACAGCCAAACAACATGGTTTTAATTTCATTAATTAAAGGAGTAAATCATGAGGAGGGTCCCTTTGAGGAAAAACTAAAGGAAAGCAAGCTTTTATCTTATAATTATGAAACGGAAAAATTAGAAACGGTTAAAAAAGGATCACTTAGCCTGGACATGGCAAGATCAGGATATGCAGACGGGAAAAACCTTTATGCAGTTGAAATGAAATCAGGTAAATATCGCATTAAAACGTTTGACCTCAGCAGTCAAACATTAACGAATGACACGGAACTGGATATAGCTGCTAATAAAAAGGAACAAGACTTCGCTGCCATTAAGAACGGGCGTGTGTACTTCCTATTAGGGAACGAAGTGGATCAAGACGTTTTAACAAACAAGCCTGCCAAACTTCTGATTGCAGATATAAAGACTGGAAAGACTTTATATAAAGGTGAAACAGTCATGAATAAAAAGAACAGCAAAAGTTTTGAACTTATTATCGGTGAATTGGAAATAAAATAAGGACCTACTATAGCTAGAAGCTGTTAAATGAAAAGGGATATCCTCCAATAGGATATCCCTTTTTCATTTAAATGGAAGCCAAGTTCGTTCTGGCTGTACGTTCCTTCTTACCGTGCAAGAAGTAGTAAAGGAAGGAGGTTAAGATGACCAAAACGCCCAAGATGACATAAAGTGTGCTGTAACCTGTTACCGGAATGATGAATCCCAGAATATAAGGGCCGAATCCAAGTCCTGCATCAAGCATGATAAAGAAGGTGGATGTTGCCATCCCCATTCGGTGAGGCGGTGTCAGTTTAACGGCAATCGCCTGCGAGCTTGATTGCATATTACCGAATCCGAGGCCAATGAGGAAACCAGCTGCCAGTAAAGTGAAACTATTTGTTGTCATACTTAGAAGCAGCAAGCCGACTCCGAAAATAATGAAAGCCGGATACATAATGAAGTTCGATCCTTTCCTGTCCATCAATGGTCCTGAGAAAGGACGTGATAACAATACGGCTACTGCGTATACTACAAAGAAGAAGCTTGCCGTATTGACCAGATCAATTTCAATGGCATAAAAACTGATGAAAGAAAGGACACTGGAATAACAGAATGCCAATAATAGAGTGATGATTGAGATGGGCAGTGCCTTAGGTTCAATGAAATTGGAAAGCTTGAATCCTTTGCTTTCCGTAACTTTGGCCGTCACTTTCAATGCCGGGACATACAGGAAGAATGCTGTAATCAGGGAAATCACCCCTAAAGCCAGGCAGAAACTGAAAATGACTTGGAAGCTTGTATTTTGAGCCATAAACAGACCGATGAAAGGACCGATAGCCGTCGCAAGTGTTGCGCTCATGCTGTAATAGCCGATGCCTTCTCCCTTTCGAGTTGCCGGGATGATCTGGGCGACGATCGTGCCTGTCGCAGTACTAGCCATCCCCATCGCCATCCCATGAATCAGGCGGTTAACAAGCAGGAAGCCAATTCCAAGGTCCACAAAATATAGAAGTGTTGTCAAAGTGAAAAAGATCAAGCCTATGAATAATGTTTTCTTCCGGCCGATTGAATCAATGAAACGGCCGATGAATAGACGTCCGATTAACGTCCCGATAATAAAAATACCCGATATGAGTCCGGCTTCACTTGTAGAAGCATCCAATTCATTAACAGCATAGATAGCAAGTGTCACCATCAGTAAATAAAAGATTAATGTGATGAAAAAATTGATGGACGAAACGATGACAAAGTCCTTCGTCCACAGTCTGGCTCTGGATTGATCCATTTTATTATCTCCTTACTTTATAATGTTATTTCTTATTTCGCCCATGATGCGTATGGCTGCAAGTTGTTCCTCATCAGTGATTCCTTGCAAGATATCCTGTTCGTATTGATCGATTGTCACGCGGACTTCACTGTAAATTTTTTTGCCAAGCTCCGTAAGCCGCATTCTTTTCTCGCGTCTATCTTTGCTTGGCACATGCTCGACATACCCCAGCTCTTCCAATCGGCTAATGGTCCTAGTAATCGTTGGTTTTTCCACACTTTGATAATTGGCAAGCTCTACAAGCGTCGCCGAACCATTATTGATTAAGAAATGTAAAATGGACCATTGCGCCCTGTGTAAATCATGCTTATTCAGCTGGATATTAAGATTATTTTCAAACGGCCGGTACAGCAGTAATAATTGCTGAAAGAATTTTTGGAAAGTCTTTATCAGAAACACCTCTTATCAATATATAGTTATCGTGAGTAATTGTTACCCTGAGTAACTATAATACCAAAACAAATCCATTCTGTCCAATCGGATATGTATTGTTTAGTTAAATCAGGTTTTTAGTTAAAATGAATGGGAATATAGGAATAGGAGATGATGTGAAGCATGAATAAATCTATGATCGCGTTAATTGCCACAGTAACAATGCTAACTGCTTGCAATAATGACAAAGCGGATGAAAACGGGGAAAAATCTGTCCAAACAACAGATGAAAATCAAACCCAAACTGAAAATGAACAACAAAAACAACCTTCGCAAACAGAAACTCAAACAAGTCATAATCATGAGAAGTGGTCTTCTTTGCCCGAATATGACAAAATCATCGAGCAAATCGGCAACGAAGACTATACTTTCAATAAGGAAACGGATAACGATGGTAAACGAGTATTCCTTATTGAATTGAACGGTGAAAAACAATATAAAACCGTTTTCGTCAAAAATACCAATCGCCTGAAAATTATCAAAATAAATGGCGGCGGAGAGGTTTATGACGGAATCTTAAAATAAGTGGACCTGCGTAAGTGTTGGTTTTGATAAAGGGGTCGGGGGGAAAGGGCTGTAAACCTTTAAGGTTATCACACTCCCTATCATAGAGGGCGAGCGAGTGGGTCTGCTGCTTCCCGGCATCATGTTGATGAGATCACTAGAAAGTTAATGGGCAGAGGATTTGCCATCCTTTATGCCGACAAACATTAATTGCCGGTGGGAAGGATCATTATGCTGTATATTTCGAAGATCCCGATCGGAGGAAGAACGAACTCGCGGCCCCTTAATCATACGCAATAGTTGGCATAGCTATAATGGCCGTTATGTCCATCTTTCCCTTTCTCTGGTTCGGGTTCTGGGCCAAGTGAAAAGGCCTCGATCAATATAAATGCACCGAAAACTTGGGTCCAGCTGCCGAGTAAAAGAATTTGTTCTCCCATCCGTCGTTTTTCGTTTAAAATGAAGATATTTCCGACCGATTCCAAAAAAGAACCGGCTGCAATGAGTCCATTTCCCTTGATTTCAAAAGAGCGTGAAATGGACTCCTCCGTCAATGATGCCCCGAATGCTTCAAATGCGGCACCAAGTCCTTGGATTCCACTGCCAAGTGCATCGGTTCTGGTGCCCTCTTCCTCTGAACCACTCAACTGCATATCTATTCCAACTGCATTTGCGATATTGCCAATAGCCTCAAGCCAAGCACCGAATATGAAATAGGTTTCCGATCGTTCATTATCCGAGTTCAGCATTTTCGAACGGCCGATTGCTTGCAGCGAATTTCCAAAGGCCTCAATGCCATTCCCTTTGAGGACAAGATCTTTTCCGAGGTTAGTCCCCGTTAAAGTTTGCCGGGTTTGCCCGATTGCACCTACAAGTGTGCCGATGCCAAGTAACCATGCTCCTGAAATAAGGAGGTCATCTCCATGAGTGATCATATCTCAAACGCTCCTTAAAAGTGGTTAGATTATATTATTCAGGAAACAGTGTTTGTTTACATATTGCTTTAACACTGTAAGCTCGGGTTGAAAATTAACCATTTATTGGTATAATGACAGCTGGAGGAGATGATATTGACATTTAGCAATTTTCTACAAATGATTATCACTGCACTTTTCTTTATCGTTTTTATGTTTTGTACCTGGTACGAAGGCAGTGAAATCCTGGATAGACCTTGGGAATGGAAGTATTCCACCCATTTCACACAAGTTAATGATGATCAGAGGATGGAAGCAGATGATATTTCGAGTTTTGATTATTTCGTGTATGCCGCAAAATTCAAGCCGCTATTTCCACTTCTTATGGTCTTAGCCGCATCGTACTTTATCATACTTACGGGATATATCCTATTCAAAAGAAGGATTAAAAAAATGGCTCTATTCTTATTTGGATTGGGTATCCTTTTTCTGCTTTCAAGTGGTTTTGTATCCAATTCCCCGACTGTTGGAGGAAATATCTTTCAAGCACTTTTTCTGATAGGCGGAATGATAGCCATATTTAGTGGAGTTCTATATTATTTCCGGATGCCAAGAGGATTCAATACGTTCATGAAGTAAGCAAGGCTGCCAATGAGGCAGCTTTTTTTGTGGAAAGATGACACAAAATAACGAAAAATAATAGTCATTTCCGCGAAATTCTTAGATTGAACTTCACTGAAATGTAGTTTATAGTTAAGTCGAAATTTAGTAGACCAGTTGCTATATTACCGGCGATGAACCCTTATCGGTTGGATATAGGGTTATCCAGTGATTGAAGAATAAAGCGAAAAGGTGATAATATGTCAGGCAAAATAAAAATTGAACAGCCAAAGATTCCCCATGACTTACCCCAAGCGAACTTTCAGGAAATATATTATCAAGATGAGCCTTATCTTGAGTCCTGTATCATAACTAATTGCACGATCGATAGAGAAAATATGGAAAAAATCGTATTATCACAGATTGTTTTTAAAAATGTGACATTCAGCGATGTATCATTCAGGAATATTGAGCTGACGGATGTCATTTTTGATCATTGCGATTTGACGAATGCCGATTTCATGGGCGGCTCGATTCATCGGGTGGAATTCAAAGAGTCCAAACTTTTAGGCATTAACCTGTCTGACGCAAGTTTAGGGAATGTCTACTTTGAGAATTGCAACCTTAATTTAAGTGCTTTTGGTTATTCCAGTTTAAAGCAAGTGAAGTTCGATCATTGCTCATTGGAAAGTGCTGATTATTATGAATGTAAATTCATTAAAGTGAAGTTCGAAACATGCAGATTAAATGAAGTGAACTTTTCCCGGACACCGCTCAAAGGAATTGATATTAGCAGTTCTACATTTCAAAGGCTTACCGTATCACCAGAGGATTTAAAGGGATGCGAAGTTTCCCCGGACCAAGCTATAGTCTTTGCAGCCATGCTTGGACTGAAAATTAAAGAGTGAACCTTTTTAAGATGTAAATTGAGCTAATGGAGAGTAAACTGCGAGATCTTCAATGAAGCTGAAGCGAGGACCACCGATTTGGTGGTCCTTTTTGAGTGGGCTTGTCGCTAATTCATTGGATATTTGTGGTAAAAATAAAGAGGGTGAATAGAATTATATAGATTTTGAATAGTACGGAATGTTTGCATAAATGCAGGATATCTTAACAATATTTGTTAAGTGGAGGGGAATTGAACGTTGATTATCAATAAGGTCACTTTGTACAGTCATGTCTGGGATGAAATGCGGAGTTTTTATGTTGATGTGTTAGGATTTGAGTTATTATCGCAAACTGATGATGGTTTTGTAATAAAGGCAGGGGAAAGTGTGCTTGAAATTAAAAAATATCATCACAAAGGAAAGCCTTTTTACCATTTTGCCATGAACATACCGACCAATTTATTTACTTCGGCAAAAGCATGGGCGAAATCAAAAGTGAAATTGACTAGAGAAGATGATGATGACGAAGTTTATTTCAGCTTTTCAGACGCACATTCTTTTTATTTTTTAGACCCTTCAGGCAACATTGTCGAGTTCATATCGAGATATTCCGTATCACCCGAATCCGAGGCTGAGTCTTTTTCAGCACAAAACGTCCTGTGCATCAGTGAAATAAACATTACGACAGATGAAGTCAGGGCTTTGGGAAATCAGTTGATCAGTAATGGTGTACCTGTAAGGAAGGGTGAGGCAATAAGTGAAGATGGATTGAATTTCATGGGGGAACATGAAGCAGGTTCGTTTTTACTTTTAGGTCCAAGGAAACGGCGTTGGATTTTCTCGGATAAAGAGTCGGAAATCTTTCCGCTTTCGCTAGTCATAAATCAGCAACTGGATATTTCATTGGATGGCAAAGGATTTATGGAACTGAAAAAAGTGGAATGATGTAGATTTATAATTTGGCGATAAGCTTCGTTCGACCGATTCAATAATAGGAGTATCACTTTTGTTTAAATAAGGCTATGTTAAAATTTTGAATAAATCGTAATCATTTATGGTAATCTGATTTATTTTTAGAAGACAAAAATTCGCATACTATGGCAACGATATTAGCTGATCTTGTTAGCTCACCATTTATTCCTTCTGCTCACAAACGTAGGTTAGCTGTATATATTTTATTTTTACTTAATGAATTCTCTAAACTCATCAATATATAAAGCTACATAACCACAATTTGGGCATACAAATGCTTTAGGGTTTGCAGAAACACTAGTGAAAAGTCCTTTCTTTCGACTAATCTTTAGTCCATACATTCCGCCTTGAACATTTACTTTGCAATCATCTATCATTTCAGTTTGGCACTGATTACAAATTCTTTTCATTAAAACACTCCCTTTTCATTTAAAAACTACTTAAGTAGAAACAATCTGAAATCAATGTTTATTTTAACATAAATATCCAAAAGACCTTATTACATTTTGAATAACATGTTAATAGAAGGAAGAATAGATAACTTACAGCAGGTTTAGCAGTCTAAAAGAATTTAACAACACCATTGAAATGTTCCTAGCTGAATATAAAACTGCACCATAACCCAAGGAGCAAAGCCATGAAAAAAAGAAGTTTATTGATTGCGATGGGCGTGATCGTTTTCGGGATCATTGCCTCGATAGCGCTGGTTTCCCAAACCAAAAAGAAAGAGGTCGCCGGTAAAATGGCATTTCCTCAGCATACAGTCTATCAAGAGGGTACGATAAAACCTGACAATCTTTCACAGGAGGAAATGGATGCTGCAGTAGCGAAATTTTATGGAACCTGGAAAAATGAATATCTTAAGCAGCCTGCCAATAAAAGTGATGAATATTATATTTTTTACAATGATAAAGGATATGCAGAGCCGAAGAACGCAGTGACCGTTTCTGAAGCGCACGGTTATGGGATGATGATAACGGCAATCATGGCAGGCAGTCAGGACAAGCAGTACTTCGATGGACTTTATCGTTTTTATAAAGCGCATGGAAGTGATAATGCCCCTTCATTAATGGCATGGCAGCAAGTAAAGGATAAATCGGGTAAAATAATCAATACGACAGGGGATGCCGATTCAGCAACTGATGGCGATATGGATATCGCCTATTCGTTACTATTGGCACATCGCCAGTGGGGAAGTGAAGGGGAAATCGACTATCTTGCCAGTGCAGAGGACATCTTGGACGCGATCATGTCGAATGAGATAAATCGGTCGCAGTCCCTAGTTAAACTTGGGGACTGGGCGGAAGATAAAGATGACGCATACGGACAATCGACTCGTTCATCCGACCTTCTTCTCAATCATTTTAAGACATTTGAGGCGGCAACTGGGAATGATGAATGGAAAGGTGTTACGGATAAGGCCTATGCGATCATTCATTCGATTTATGAGGAGGAAAGCGGCAATACTGGCCTCATGCCGGACTTCATTGTACGATCCAACGGAGAGTATCAGCCAGCACAAGCTGACTTTTTAGAAGGGGAGAATGACGGCAATTATAGCTGGAACAGCAGCAGGACCCCTTGGCGCTATACGCTTGATTACTTATTGACTGGTGATGAAAGAGCGCTGCCACAATTAAAGAAGATAAATGATTGGATTAAAGCGGAAACGGATGGCACCCCTGAAAATATCCAATCCGGTTATACACTTAGCGGAAAAGCCGTGGGAATAGTACAAGCTTCGTTACTCCATTCATGGTGAGTGCCATGGTTGATTCCTCTAATCAGCAATGGATTAACCTGTTATGGAGTAGGACGATACGGGAACGAGACGATGATGACTATTTTGCCAATACGATAAAATTACAGACAATGATCGTGGCTTCAGGTAACTGGTGGGCTCCATAATACAATGGAAGTAACTAATTAAAGTTTATAAGGAGTTTGATGAGAATGATGAAGGTCACACCTTTCTTGATGTTCGAAGGAAATGCGGAAGAAGCAATGAATTATTACATATCTTTAATCGAAGGATCGAAAATAACCAGCATTGTTCGGTATGGTGCAAATGAATCAGGCACAGAGGGAAGCGTCATGCAGGCTACCTTTACCTTGAAAGATCAGGAATTTATGTGCATCGATAGCAATGTAAAGCATCAATTTACGTTTACCCCATCGTTTTCAATATTCCTTACATGTGATAGTGAAGAGGAAATTGACAGGCTTTATTCGTGCTTAACTGATGGCGGACAAGTGATGATGCCATTGGGTGATTATTTCTTCAGTAAGAAGTTCGGCTGGGTATCTGATAAGTTTGGTGTTTCCTGGCAGCTAACTCTACCAATATGAATGAAGTGAAAAAGCCACTGGATAGTGGCTTTTTTCAGTTTGGTGGCGCCGAATAACTGGCTAGCCGAGACCCCACAGGCACTTGCTTGGATGAGGATTGGCAGGCAGTCGGCGGAAAGGGAGCGGATTTCTGAAATCAACTGAATATTTTTTCAGACTGCAGAGTCCCTTGTTCCTTTTGAGGGATAAAAAAATTTTTACTTTCAAAAAAAATTTTACTGATTAATAAGGATTCCCCCCCATCAACAGCACGCGATTTATCCTCGCTGATAAGTTTTGCCTAACAAATTTCTTTGATATATACCCCATTCACTCTTATTATTTTTGAAAATTCAAACATTGGCATGCGGATTGCTAGATTAAAAGTAATATCACATAGCTGGGGACGGCAGAAAGGGGGACCATGAAACTGCGGCGGATCTGCACTTTATCACGAATGCTTCGCAGATGATGAATCAACGATATAAAGAAATCAATGTTCGTGTTACTGCCTTTTTAGATTTAGTCAATATCATTAGATAAGAGGAGAATTTCATGAAACCAATTTATTTTCTTTCTTTAATTCCTGTAATCGCCATACTTGGCGGGCCCTTTTGGGCTAATAGTATCGAACCGTATATTCTTGGCATGCCGCTATTCTTTTTCTGGAACTTTTCGTGGCTGATTTTTACCGCTTTAGTCGTTTTTATCATTTACATGCTAGATCCCAAGAATAAAGAGAGGGAAGAGAAATGAATATTGCGATCATCATTATTTTCAGTTTCCTGTTGCTGTCACTTTATTTAGGGATTAGGGCTAGAAAAGGCAGGGATATGGACCTTGAACAGTGGACGGTAGGCGGACGCGGGTTCGGTCCTTTCATCATCATGATTTTACTGGCGGGAGAGATTTATTCCACCTCCACTTTCCTGGGCTCCAGCGGGTGGGCATATGGGATAGGCGGTCCGGCATTGTACGGAACGGCGTTCGCAGCATTGGGGTACCTGTTTTCTTACTGGATTTATCCTGCTATTTGGAGCTATGGAAATAAACATAAGCTCATTTCACAAGCAGATTTTTATGTTAAAAAGTACAAAAGTCCATTATTGGGGGTACTCGTTTCAATCGTTGGTGTTTTGGCCCTGGTACCATTTTTGGTGCTGCAATTAAAGGGTCTGGGAATCATCGTTTCGACAACTTCCTATGGTTCGATATCCCCGACGGTTGCCGTTTGGATCGGGGCTGTTTCAGTTACCGTATATGTGATGATTTCAGGTATCCATGGATCGGTTTGGACAGCGGTACTCAAGGACATCATGATCGCTTTGGTTGCGCTATTTTTAGGGATTTACATTCCGCTTCATTATTTTGGCGGAATTCAGCCGATGTTCGAAGCAGTCAATGCCGTCAAGCCTGATTTCCTGACACTCCCGGATACGGGTATGAGCGCTTCATGGTTTATATCCACGATCATTTTGACGACATTGGGTTTCTATATGTGGCCGCAAACATTCGGTTCTGCTTATACAGCAAAAAGTGAAAAGACATTCCGTAAAAATGCGTTCATCCTTCCGCTTTACGGAGCATTATCGGTCGGTGCAATCTTTGTCGGTTATGCGGCCATCATAAAGGTTCCTGGGCTGCAAGGGTCGGATATGGATCTTGCGTTATTGAAGCTTTCGATCAGTACATTCGATCCTTGGTTTGTGGGCGTCATCGGGGCAGCGGGTCTATTGACCGCCCTTGTTCCTGGCTCGATGATTTTAATGAGTTCAGCGACGCTGCTGGCCAAAAACGTGTATCAGCATTTTTCTCCGTCCGCCTCGGATAAACAAATCACGACGATTGCCAAGTTGCTCGTCCCTGTTCTTGCTCTTATTGCCGTATATTTCACTTTGACTGGAGGAAATACGATCGTTGCCCTTTTATTGATGGGATACAGCATGGTGACTCAATTAATCCCATCTTTCATTGCCAGTCTCCTTAAAAAGAACTTCGTGACGAAAGAGGGTGCGTCAGCAGGCATCATTGCCGGTTTAGCTACTGTTGGATATACAACCATAACAAGCGCTGCAATTGGGACGCTTTTTCCGGCATTGCCGCATGCCATTAAAGATTTGAACATTGGTCTTGTAGCTCTCCTCATAAATGTGTTTGTAATGATTGGAGTCAGTCTTATTGCAAGGAAATTTTCCAAGGACAAAAAAGGTGAATTGGAGGCTGCTTGATTATTTGGATTTTAATAGAAAGAGGAGGGACTTGATGTTTGCAAAGATTAACGGAATAAAAATATATTTCGATGTGGAAGGGGCAGAATTAGTGCCTGAAGGGGATTCATGGAGAAAGAAGCCAGTCTGTTTCGTCATTCATGGCGGACCTGGGGGCGAGCACATTGGGTTTAAACCGTTCCTGACGCCGCTTTCGGAATCGATGCAGTTGATTTACATAGATCAGCGCGGTTGTGGACGGTCTGAGGGCGGTCCGCAATCCACATATACTCTGGAGAATAACGTGGAGGATTTAGAAGCGCTCCGAAACTATTTAGGGTTGGGAAAGGTTATTGTATCGGGACATTCTTACGGGGGGATGGTTGCACAAAAGTACGCCATTCGCTACCCGGACAGTGTGGTTGCCCTTCTTCTGATCGCAACATCGCCAAGCCATATTTTCGGAGAAGAGGCGTTGGTGAAAATAGAGGAAACCGGGACGGATGATCAAAGAAGGATGGCAAGACTTCTATTTGAGGGGACTATGGAAAAACAGCAAATGGCTGAATTCAGTATAGTCATGGAACCGCTCTATTTTTATTCATCAAGGGGAAAAGTAAGATCTGAAGCGGAAAAAGAGATAATGAGAAAGAAGAAATCGAATTTTAATTTGGAAGCGGCTAATGAAGGGGTCAAATTTTTAAAAACATTTGACTTAGTGGACCAGTTGAATCAAATAGAGTGTCCAACATTAGTGGCAGGAGGCCGTCACGATTGGATCACTCCTGTAGAGGCATCGATTCTCATCGCTGAAAAGATTCCTGGCAGTGAATTGATCATTTTTGAAAAAAGCTGTCACTATCTTTTCATTGATGAAAATTGGGAATTCATTTCGAGGATTTCTTCTTTCATAAACGAGAGGTTTGGACTCCAAGAATAAGGGGCATCGCGCAAAGCATAACCCGGCAAGAGTTAGATACTTTTAGGATAAACCGTTTGTGCTGTGAAGGAATTAATTATATATTAATCCTTGAGTACATTAATTCATGGATTAAAGTATGATGATAAGAAAAGCCCCGGAGGAGACGATCATGAAAAATATCAATACAGAACAAGAATATCGTGAACAAATCAACCAAGAGGGACTGACGGTCGGGATTTTTACGACTACATGGTGCCCGGACTGCAAACGTTTAGACATGTTCATTGGTGAAATCACTCAAGAACATCAAGACAAACAGTGGTTTACGATCGATCGTGACGAGTTCCCTGAGATTTCTGAAGAGCAAACGGTAATGGGAATTCCATCACTATTAGTATTTAAAAATGGGGAAAAGGTTGCGCACCTGCACAGTGCAAATGCTAAAACTCCAGAAGCGGTCAATGAATTTCTAAATGACCTATAAAAGATCTTGAAAAGGTGAACCCCGCATGGAGCTGTAATGAGGGGTTCATCTTTTTTTAGAAATTTTTTCTATAAATGACTTGATTTCTAAGGTGAAACGGGTTTTAATTATAGATACCGAATATCCATTATGGATATCAAATATCCACATACATAATGAAAGAGGTGAACTGATTTGCAATTAACAAAAGGGGTAGAGCAAGCTATATGCATCATCGTAATACTCTCTACCCAGGATAAAAATATTCCGCTTTCGTCTAATGAGATCAGCAGGCGATTAGAGGTGTCTCCTTCTTATTTGAAAAAAATCATAAGGAAATTGGTCGTAAAGCAGATAATCACTTCCGTTCCTGGTAATAACGGCGGCCTTACTCTTGCCAAAAGCGTAGATAAGATTAAAAACCTTGAAATAATTGAGGCGATGGAAGGTCCCATTTCGATGTTTCCGGATACAGGACTTATAGAAAAAGCGTTTAAAGATGGAGAGTATGCAGAGAAGGGAATGGATGTCCTTCGTCGGATGTTTTCTCGGGCGGATCAACTTTTAATAGAGTTCTTTTCCAGTCAGACAGTGGCGGATTTGCTTAAAGAAAGCTTTGGCACCACGGACATACCGACTCTTAATTGGAATACCGCGTCATTGAGTGATGTACTGCGTGAAAAGAAAGGTGAAAAGAAGTGAACATGCTTAAACAAGAATGGAAGCTTTTCCTTACAAATCGAAAACTGGTCGGTGTGGCAATCGTTTTACTGTTCGTTCCGATTATTTATGGGGGGTTATTCCTTAGTTCTGCCTGGAATCCATACGGGAATACAGGCAAATTACCTGTTGCGGTCGTGAATAAGGATGTGAAGGCGGAATATGAGGGGAAAACCTTAACAGTCGGTAATGAGCTAATCGAGCAATTAAAGGACAATGATGATTTGGAATGGCATTTCGTAACGGAAAAAGCGGCGAAAAAAGGATTCGATGATGGTACATATTATATGGTCGTTACCATTCCGGAAGACTTTTCAAAAAATGCTTCAACCGTCATGGATGATAAGCCCAAAAAAATGAATTTAACGTATGACGTGAATCCTGGACGCAGTTTCGTTTCTGAAACGGTCGGAAAACAGGCAACGAATAATTTGAAAACGGAAATTGCCGAAAGTGTCACAAAAGAATATGCGGAAGCGATCTTCTCACAACTGGATGAAATCGGAGAAGGATTCGGCGATGCAGCAGATGGGGCATCAAAACTGGATGATGGTGCTGAAAAACTGCATGATGGAAACAAAGAAGTGACAGAAAATCTGAATAAATTAGCTTCCAGCACATTAACCTTTAAAGATGGAGCGAATAAACTTCAAGTTGGCGTTGGCGAGTTTTTGGAAGGAGCCAATAAGCTTGAAAGTGGCGCGTCGGAATTAAATAAGGGAATTTCACAATACACTTCCGGTGTCGGTGAGTTGCAAAAGGGTGCGGACGAACTCGCATCAGGCACAGGGGAATTAACTAATAATAGTGAAGCACTTATACAAGGTTCTTCCCAACTGTCCACTGGGCTGGCCAAAGTGGTTCCAGGAGCGCAAACTTTAAATACTGGATTGGCACAAGCGCAAACAGGCAGTGCGAATTTGAATGATGGGTTGAATCAATTATCACAAAATGCAAGCCAGCTGACAGACCAATCGACTGGAATTCCAAAATTGGCAGCAGGTCAGCAGAGTTTAAATGAGGGAATCAATAAACTGGCAGAAGGAGGCCAGGCGTTAAATGACGGCCTGAAAAAAATGGATGGCCAATTACCCGCAGAAGAAAAGCTGAATCAGCTTAAGCAAGGACTGACAAGCATTCAAAGCGGTGTTAATCAATTGCAAGAAGCGGTTCCCGCAGGAAGCAGCGCGTCCGGTACCGTATCCCGCATTACCGAAGACCTCAATAACAGTCAAGCGGCGTTGACGGAACTTCAATCAACGATTGCAAATAATGGCCAGAGCACGATCAATGCCGTTCAAAACACGGAAGCCTTCAAAAGCATGACCAGTGAGCAACAATCCGAATTAATCGGAGCGGTTCAAAATGAACTTCAAAGCCAGGCGGAAGCACAAAAACAAATCGCAGCGACTCTTGCTGCAAGTGTATCCGACTTATCAATGCAATTAAAGGATAAAGTAATGCCTGTATTGAATGGATTGGGCCAGCTTCCGGAACAAGTGGCCAATTTAAATAATGCGGTGAATAAAGTCAATCCAAACGCCGTTTCTGCGTTAAGCGGATATACGGCAATAAGGAATGCGCTGGAAGAACAATTGATTCCTGGTGCGACCCAATTAAATGGCGGCATGAATGAAGCTGTTGAAGGAAGCAATCAATTAACGGCGGCAACACAAAGTTTAAATGAACAGACACCAGAATTAGTGAAGGGGATCAACCAGTTAGCTCAAGGCGGTTCCTCGTTAAATAATGGCCTTTCAAAACTAACTGAGGGATCTGGTCAATTGGTTGATGGAGTTTCACAACTGCAAGTAGGGTCATCCTCCTTTGGAAGTGGTCTTGAGAAGTACGCATTTGGTGTTAGCCAAGTTGGCGAAGGGGCAAGCAAACTTGCTAATGGGGCCAATCAACTGGATGCCAACTCAGCGGCATTGAACGAGGGCTCATCAGCACTTGTTAAAGGCACTGAACAATTGGCAAGCAATCTGCCTACTTTGAGCAATGGAGTCATCCAGCTTGCTGATGGCGCAGGTAAGATCAATGAAGGTTCATCAGCACTTGCTGAAGGTTCCGGTAAATTGGGTGATGGAATCTCCTCACTTAAAGATGGAACGGTCGAGCTTTCGGAAAAACTCAGTGATGGTGCAGAAGAAATAAGTGAAAATAAAACAACCGATGATAATTACAGCATGATTGCTGAACCGACACAGGTTAAAGAACAAAAAAGCAGTGACGTGCCGAATTATGGTCATGCACTGGCTCCTTATGTATTGTCTCTTGGGTTATTTGTTGGAGCTATTGCCTTCAATATGGGATTCCCGACAGGCTTGCCTTCTACTAGGCCTACATCAGGATTTGCATGGTGGTTCAGTAAATTTACGGTCCTATTCATCCAAGCGACGCTTTCTGCATTAGTGTTGGATGCGATCATGATTTGGGGAATGGATTTACAGGTCGAGAATATGGGGCAATTCATTGGGGTTTCCATACTGACTTCCCTTACCTTCATGTTCATCGTTACCTTCTTGACCGTAGGGTTTGGAAATCCAGGTCGTTTATTGGCGATGATATTCCTTGTACTACAGCTAGGTGCAAGCGGAGGGATGTTCCCTGTGGAACTGACCAATAACTTCTTCAGTCATGTTCACCCGTTCATACCGATGACATACTCTGTCATGGGCTTCCGTCAGGCGATGAGTACGAGCCTTGGAGCGGATGCATTGACAACTAGTATAGTGTTCCTTACTGGATGCATCATTGTCTTTAATCTGCTGCTATTGCTGACGATGGTCATCAAGAAGCGCAAAGTACACAATATTGAGATGGATGCATAAACAAATGAAGAAAACCCCCAGTGCAATGCGCCGGGGGTTTTCTTCATTATGATGGTTTATCCTTTTCCTTTTCTTTTTCGATGACTTTCAATCCATTTTCCCCTGAATTTTCAATCACATGTTTAAGGATGGATAATTTGTTATCCCAGAATTGATCGTAAAATGAAAGCCACTGTTTCAATTCTGCTAAAGGTTCTGGCTGAAGTCGAAAGCGTTTCTCTCTTCCTACCTTCCGGCCACTGACCAATTCAGCTTCAGAAAGGATATGAAGATGCTTGGCAATCGCCGTACGGCTCATGGAAAAGTGAGAAGTGATTTCTGAAATGGGTAAATCCCCTTCAGCAAGCAACTGCAGGACCTTTCGGCGGGTCGGGTCGGCGATAGCCTGAAATACATCATGTTTTTCTGTTGCAGACACTTAGCCCTCAACAACCTTTTTAAGTTTTTGATTAACGATCTGTTCCCAGCCATGATTCATTCTATCGCGAATTACTGAGCTTTTTTCGTTCGGTTTCGGAAGAATCGTTTCAGGCTCTTTCCAACCGCCATGAATAAGGGTGAACTCCGTTTTGCCGTCCAGTTCTTTTAAAATGAATGAAATGAACCAACCGTCCGTATCCCAACTGAATGAAAGGCGATAAGGGGCATCTAACTCCATTACCTTACAAGGAGATGGACCGAAGGGTGATTGCATATGGAATTCATGTCCCACTTTTGGTTGAAAATCATTTGGCATGAACCATGAAGCTATGCCCTCTGCAGTTGAAACTGTATCCCAAACTTTTTGGATAGGTGCTTCAAGAATAATCGTCTTCTTGATATCCTGTAATGTATTTTCCATACTGATTCTCCTTTTTAAGTGAAAATATGAAACCAATTGGTTTTGCTTTGTCGATTATATAAAACCTTTTGGTTTCATGTCAATAATTTGTTTCAAGCGATCTCTTTTTATTCATTGAAGAATGTTTAATTTCCCAACTCTTCAATTTGTTTTGCCAATCCTGTTATATTATCGATTGATTTCATTATCTCTGAATCTTCCAATGCTTTAGGATCAATTTGGCCATTCTCAATATTATTCAGATATAATTCAATGCCATCTGAAAGCTGTTGATTTGAGCTGACGATCTTTTCATGGATGCCTTCAGCTATTTTTGGTGGTTCGGTTGCATTGAATTCTTCAATCTCCGTTTTCATCAATTCCAATTCTTTTTCAAGATTTGCTCTTGCTTCGTCATTCGTGACGGCGTCCTGTGACAATGCGGGCACCTCATTGGAAAAATCCTTAACGGTATTTACATATTCCGTCGCATTATCTGCATACTCCAATGATGAATTGACTTCTTCTAAAGCTGAGCATCCGCTTAATGTAAGGATGGACAGTAGGGCAATGGTCATTATTTTTTTCATATGTGCCTCCAATGTGATTTTTTTATAGTAAGGATCAGATGGGCAGAAATCTCTTTTTATAAATCGCTGCAATGGAATTCAGTATGAAGCTGGGGATCTTCTTTGGAAAAAATGACTTCGAATAGAAAAGGTGAAATGCACTTTTCAAGTCGTGCCACTGATTGCAGGATTTCACTTGCTTAAACCTTGCAACGTCAATGATCTTCACCTTTTTTTCAGAAGTGATGAAGATGTTTCGTAAATGGATATCCGAAGGATTCAATCCTTCTTTCCTTGCCAATTGCAGGGCATGGTCTATCTCCGCAATGTTTTCTTCCGTTATCGGGATTCCCAATGTTAAACATTCAAAAAGAGTATTGCCTTCAATGTGATCTATAACCAGGTAATTTACCCCCGCATCATATAGGGTTGGATAGTATTCGATGGATTGGACGGTTTTGTATATTTCAGCTTCAACTTTAGCTGTGTGTGTATGATCCGGGAAAAACACTTTTAGTGCCTTATTGGTGGAATGTATTCGGAATACATATGCGCTTCGGCCTTTTCCGATCAGTGATAAAGATGGGTCGGCATCAAGCAATATATGCTTTTTATCATCGGAAATCTTAACGCTTTGAGCTAATTCATTATAGTTCTGCATACTTTTCACCTCTATTGTGCGATTTTTCGAATCAAAAAAGACGGTATAACCGATTAGTGGTTATACCGTCTTTTAAAAATTAAAAGACCTCACCAAATAATCGGCAAGGTCTTGCAAACAACTAAAATCAGTTGCCAATAAAGCCGAGGATTCAATCCTGTACTGACGACTTTATTGAATAGCTACTCCCCTTAACAGAAGGATTCTTATAAGTTATATACAGTAATTATATAGGTTATTGCATCGATCCGTCAAATATAAGATCGATGCTTACCCTATATATATATTCGATTTAGGCAGAAAGATGCTCGTCTCATCCTTATTTATTTGAGTGATTAGTAATTATATCAATATACTTTATATCCATCATTTGCCTGTCGCGTAAGTTTCGTTGCGAATATTTCTATTAAATTACTTAAATGTCTAATAGTTTACTATTATGTTACAATCCAGTTTATCTCCCTGTAGATCTAAAGGAATATGATATATTTTAAATGAATAAGCATATTTACCTATATTATTATACTAATTTTAACCGATATTTAAATAAATGTTAAAAAAATAATTCTTTAGTAGGGAGAATGAGATGAAGAAATTAATTATACCAACTTTCTGTTTTGCAGTGTTGTCGACAGTTGCTTTCGAAGAAAAAATATCTGCAGCTCCACTACATGCGGAACAGGCCAATATTGAAGACGTCATGTTTGTACAGGTAAATTCCGGATCGCTCAATATGAGAAAAACCGGGGCGGAAGGTGCAAGCATAGTTGCAAAGCTGGCAAATGGCACACAGGTAACGGTGTATGCGGAATCGAAAGGCTGGGCGAAGATCAAAGCCAATGGGAAAGAAGGATATGTCAGTACCAAGTATTTATCGGCAAAAAAGCCGGAGACTTTATCGAAAACTGCAATAACCATTAAAACGACATCGAAGTATGTGAATGTGAGCACAGGTTCACTAAATATGCGAAAAAGCGGCAGTGATAGTGCCAGCATAATCACGAAGCTGACAAGGGGCACACAGGTGACGGTGTATTCGGAATCCAAAGGCTGGGCAAAGATCAAATCCAATGGAAAAGAAGGTTATGTCAGTGCCAAGTATCTATCGACAACGAAGCCTGGAACGGTAACCAAAGCTGCGGCAACCGTTAAAACGACAACGAAATATGTGAATGTGAGCACAGGTTCACTAAATATGCGAAAAAGCGGTAGGGATAGTGCCGGCCTAGTCGCGAAGCTGACAAGAGGAACACAGGTAACGGTGTATTCGGAATCGAAAGACTGGGCGAAAATCAAAGCCAATGGAAAAGAAGGATATGTCAGTACCAAGTATCTATCGGCAACGAAGCCCGGAACGGTAACCAAAGCTGCGGCAACGGTTAAAACGACAACGAAATATGTGAATGTGAGCACGGGCTCACTTAATATGCGGAAAAGTGGAAAAGCTACCGCAAGCATAGTCGCAATACTTTCAAAAGGAACGAAAGTGACGGTATATTCGGAATCCAATGGCTGGGCGAAAATCAAAGCCAATGGAAAGGACGGATATGTCAGCACCAAGTATCTGTCTGCTACAAAGCCAGGATCGGGATCAACGGCAGCCACACCTGCTAAAACGACGACGAAATATGTGAATGTGAGCACGGGTTCACTCAATATGCGAAAAAGTGGGAAAGCTACCGCAAGCATAGTCGCAATACTTTCAAAAGGAACGAAAGTGACGGTATATTCGGAATCCAATGGCTGGGCGAAAGTCAAAGCCAATGGAAAGGACGGATATGTCAATACCAAATATCTATCTGCTGCAAAGCCAGGATCGGGATCAACGGCCGTCGCACCTGAAAAAACGACGACAAAATATGTAAACGTAACCTCTGGAACGCTCAATATGAGAAAAAGCGGTTCGGAAAGCGCCAGCTTAGTCGCGAGGCTTTCAAAAGGAACGAAAGTGACGGTATATTCGGAATCCAAAGGTTGGGCCAAAGTCAAAGCCAATGGAAAAGACGGCCATGTCAGTGCCAAATATCTATCGACAACAAAACCAGGTACGACCGTAACACCTGAAAAAACGACGACGAAATATGTAAACGTAAGCTCTGGAACACTCAATATGAGAAAAAGCGGTTCGGAAAGTGCGAGCATAGTCGCAAAGCTCTCAAGAGGAACTGAAGTGACGGTGTATTCGGAATCAAAAGGTTGGGCGAAAATCAAGGCAAATGGGAAGGATGGGTATGTCAGTACTAACTATCTTTCGACGACAAAGCCTGGAACGGAATCCAAACCATCCATACCTGAAAAAACGACAACGAAATATGTAAATGTCAGCACGGGTTCACTGAATATGCGGAATAAGCCATCAGAAAGTGCTTCCGTCATTGTGAAATTGGCAAGAGGAGTAGAGGTAGATGTCATCTCGGAATCAAATGGCTGGTCAAAAATTAAAGCGTATGGCGGAGAGGGCTATGTCAATACGCAATATCTATCAGCAACTAAGCCTGGTCATTTACCGGGGTTGAATCCAGACGAAGAAGGAAACACGTCAGTTAAATATGTAAATGTGAATGATGGCTCCAGTCTGAATATGCGGTCTGCTGCATCAGCTACGGCTTCAATTATAGCCAAGCTTGTAAACAATACGGCCGTAACGGTTTATTCAGAGTCTAATGGCTGGTCAAGAGTCACGGCCAATGGAAAAACCGGGTATGTCAGTACGCAATATTTAACGGCCAAAGCACCGGAAGGTCCGGGTAGTTCGAATGGATCGATAATCAGGATTGATAAAGAGTATAACCTTACGATGGAAAAGATGGTTGAAATTCAAATGGCCGTAAATGGTCAAACGGATAAAAAGTATAAAACCTACATACGTGAAGATGGATTAACTTTGATCAGTTCATCCAAAGGTACGGTAAAAGGAACCGGATGGCGTGTCAGGGGCGGAGCTGGTTCTAATTATTGGGTAGTCGGTCCTGTCAGCAATAATCAATCATTGAATATTAAATCGAAAGTAAAGGGCTCTGATGGGTACTATTGGTATGAGGTGGACTATAACAAGACATGGGTAAATGCCAGTCCGGAAGATATAGAATATAATCTTAACCCAAATAACTTTGTGAATGATCCAGTCAATTCATTCCAATTCGTCAAGCTTTCCCAAGTCACCAACATGAACGTTTCAGAAGTGAATAATCGAATCCTTTCAGGCAAAGGGATTTTACAAGGCCAAGCTGCAACCTTCACTGCGGCAGGTGAAAAATATGGGGTCAATGAAATCTACCTGATATCACATGCTTTGCTGGAGACCGGGAATGGCACATCACCGTTAGCGACTGGCGTAAAGGTGAACGGGAAAACGGTCTATAATATGTATGGAGTGGGAGCATTTGACGGAACGGCACTAAGCAGCGGCGCTCAATACGCCTATAATGCAGGCTGGTTCACTCCAGAAGCGGCCATCATCGGCGGTGCCGAATTCATCGCCAAAGGATATATCTCCGCTGGACAGGACACGCTTTACAAAATGAGATGGAATCCTACAGCTGCAGAGAAATATGGATATGCTTCACACCAGTATGCCACTGATATTGGCTGGGCAACAAAACAAGTGAAACAGATTTATAATTTGTATAGTTTACTAGATTCCTATAAATTGACGATTGAAGTTCCTAAGTATAAATAGAAAGCAGGAAAAAACACATGAGTCCGACTCATGTGTTTTTTTGCTAATTAGTTTTATCCTTTTCCAGAATACCCTTGACGACATCCTCGATCGTCACCACTCCCAATGCCTTTTCCAAGGCAAGTTCAGCAACTGAAAAGATAGGCTCTATTGCATCTTGTATATTTCTTCCAACAGTGCATGCTGGATTAGGATTTTCATGGATTCCAAATAATTCTTTATCGGAGACAACGTTGACAGCTTGATAAACATCGAGCAAAGTGATATCCGATAATTCCTTGGCCAACGTCGCTCCGGCGATACCCGGCCGAACATTCACTAAACCAGCATTCTTCAGCATGCCGGTGATTTTTCTGATTAAGGCTGGGTTGGTGTTTACACTTTTTGCTATAAAATCAGAAGTGTTAACGCCTTCTTTGTTTATTTCTAAAAGAGATAATATATGGATTCCTACGGAAAAGCGGGTACTGATGGACATCTCTTTTTTCTCTCCTTTAAAATCTCTATTCTTATATAGTATAAATTATTTAACATGTAATTCAAGTGGTTACAAGTTATAATGGCCTGCAAGAATAATATTTATCCATTAACCGTTTCCTTGTCAAGTCACGCCGTTTCTGCAAAGGCAAAAATAAAAGGTATGTGTAATTGACAAACCAGCATGGTGAAACTTATATTATAACGTGTAAATGAATCAGTTACAGGTGAAAGGTGCAGGAAGGGGGAACTTGAAATCTGCCGCTATGGCTGGATAATGAATATGACACAACTACAAGTGATGGAGGTATATGATGGCTAATAAAAAAAAGGGTAATCAAAAACAATCTTCTGCATTCACGTTTTGGATCATCGGGTTAATCGCTGTAATCATTATTGGCTTTATATTTTTGGCAAATGGGAAGGACGAAGATACTGCCGTTAATGAAATCGATTATAAAGCACAGCCTTATTTGGGAGAGAAATCGGCTCCTGTGCAAATTGTGGAATTTGGGGATTATAAATGTCCAGTCTGTAAGACATTCGAGGAGCAATTCTTTCCTTCTATACAAAGTGAATTGATTGATACAGGAAAAGCGCAATTTTATTTCATGAATTATTCGTTCATTAACGTCGATTCAACCAGATCCGCTAAATTCGCGGAAAGTGTTTATCAGGAATTAGGAAATGAGACCTTTTGGAAATTTCATGAACTTTTGTTCGATAAACAGCCAGCTGACCTGAAATATGAAAAGGAAGATGTGTTTACGGACAAGTTCTTAGAAGAAACATTGAAAGAAATTGCAAATGACAAAGATGTGAAAAAGGTCGTTACCTCTTTTAAAGCCGAAAAGTCCGAGGACCGATGGAACAAGGATATGGAGATGGCCGACGAATTGGGCGTTACTGGAACTCCTTCCTTATTTGTCAATGGCAAGAAATTTGAAGGAAATACAATCGATGATTTAGTGAAAATGGTTGATGATGCAGCGAAGGAGAAATAGTGATGAACAAGCCACTATTATTTTCTTGGATCCTATCCATCATCGCCACTGCCGGAAGTCTCTACTTTAGTGAGATTCTCCATTATGTACCCTGCACCTTTTGTTGGTATCAAAGGATTCTGATGTACCCGCTCGTTATCTTATTGGGCCGGGCCTTTTATGAACAGGACCTGAAAATCTATCGATACATCCTCCCATTATCGATTTTGGGCATGGTGGTGTCAGGGTATCACTATAGTCTGCAAAAAATTCCAGCACTACAGCATTTCGAAATGTGCCAAAGCGGTGTTCCCTGCTCAGGTGAGTATATAAATTGGCTAGGATTCATCACGATCCCGTTTTTGGCCTTTATCGCTTTTACGCTCATCACAATCTGCATGGCACTGCTAATGAAAAAGAAAAAAAGCATGTAATTTAAGCGCACCATTCTAAAAGGAATGGTGCTTTTTTTATATATATCGACGAAAATCCGGTTATATCATCGAAAATTGAATTATATCAGCTAAAAACTGGATATATCTCCGAAACTTGCAATATATCGACGAAAACTCCAATATATCTCCGAAACTCCCCAAAATAAAAATGTTGACAAGATGCAACCTGTAACTTATATTATTACATGTAATCAATTTAGTTACAATTAAAGTTTCTATAACAATATATAGGAGGAATTTAATATGAAAATCGCTATTATTGGTGCGAGCGGAAAAGCTGGAAGTCTGATTTTAAACGAAGCATTGACTAGGGGACATGAAGTTACGGCTATTGTAAGGGATGAAGCCAAAGTCCAAATCCAAGGATCATCCGTACTGGAAAAAGACGTATTCGATCTGAAAGCAGAGGATCTTAAAGAATTCGATGTGGTTGTGAATGCCTTTGGCGCTGCTCCGGGGAAGGAACATCTGCATGTCGATGCAGGAAAAATCCTGATTGACGCAATGAAAGGGGCGCCTCAAACTAGACTGATCGTTGTTGGCGGAGCTGGAAGCCTTTTCGTTGACGAGGCAAAAACGATCCGTGTACTGGATACGCCTGAGTTCCCTAAAGAATACTTTGCAACAGCCTTTAATCAATCCAAGAACCTTGGAGATCTGCAAAATGCGACTGGCATCCAATGGACGTTTATCAGTCCTTCCGCCTTCTTTGATCCACAAGGAAATAGAACAGGTGGTTATAAACTGGGGAAAGATAACCTTCTTGTAAATTCAAAGGGTGAAAGCTATGTAAGTTATGCTGATTTTGCCCTTGCAGTACTTGATGAAATTGAAATTCCAAAGCACATCAACCAACGCTTTACCGTTGTTGCCGAAGCTGAATAATTAAGTGGACGTCGCCCCTTATGGTGACGTCCATTTTTTTTCTATTATGTATAACAAATTTTTGCCAAAAATATTGACTGATGTCCATTTTTTGCAGATAATATAGCGATAAAGTCCTATAGAGGCTTTTTTTTATTAATTTTTATTGTTAGATTTTAGTAGAAACATTTAGAATTCCCAACAAAGAAAGAAGGACTATTAGAAGATGAATTGGAAATGTTCTTACGACTCATGGGTGAACTTCGAAGCCCTTGATAATGAAATGAAATCATTACTTAACGAGATGCAAGATGATGAAAAGAATATAGAAGATGCGTTTTATAAGAACTTGGAATTCGGCACAGGCGGTATGCGCGGGGAAATTGGGGCAGGTACGAATCGGATGAATCTATATACAGTCCGTAAAGCAACATTGGGATTAGCCCATTATCTGCAATCGATGGGTGATGAAGCAAAACGCAGAGGTGTCGCGATTGCCTACGATTCACGTTTTAAATCGCCTGAATTTGCCTTGGAAGCAGCCAAAACCCTGGCTACAGAAGGAATCAAGGCTTATCTATTCGATGAGTTGAGGCCAACGCCGGAGTTATCCTTTGCCGTTCGTGAACTGAATGCCTATGCTGGGATCGTTATTACAGCAAGTCATAATCCCCCTGAATATAATGGCTATAAAGTGTACGGGCCAGATGGTGCACAGCTTCCTCCGGCAACGGCTGATGTAGTGATAGAATTCGTGAATGCGATTGAAAACGAACTTGCCATTTCGGTAAAAGATGAAGAGACATTGAAAGCGCAAGGCCTCATTGAGATTGTCGGAGAGGAAATCGATACCGCTTATAATGATAAATTGCTTACTGTGCCCGAAAACAAAGATTTAAGTGAAGAAGTGGATGTGACAGTTGTATTCACACCGCTTCATGGCACGGCAAATAAGTCTGTCAGACGTGCTTTACAAGATTTGGGATACGACAAGGTACACGTTGTAAAAGAGCAGGAATTGCCTGATCCCAATTTTTCGACAGTTCAATCCCCGAACCCGGAAGAGCATGCAGCTTTTGAAATGGCCATTGAATTAGGAAATGAAGTATCTGCAGACCTTTTGATCGCAACAGATCCGGATGCAGATAGACTCGGTATCGCAGTTAAAAATAAAGATGGCGAATATGTGGTGCTTACAGGTAATCAAACAGGTGCACTAATATTGGATTATCTTTTAAAAGAAAAGAAAGCGAAAGGCACTTTACCTTCCAATGGAGTTGTCTTAAAAACGATAGTAACTTCTGAAATTGGGCGCAGAATCGCTAAGGAATATGGTTTAGGGACCGTTGATGTATTAACGGGTTTTAAATTCATCGCTGAAAAGATCAATGAATATGAGGATAGCGGCAAGCACACGTTCTTATTCGGATATGAAGAAAGTTATGGCTATTTAATCAAGGATTTTGCCCGTGATAAAGATGCGATCCAAGCGGCCATTCTTGCGGTGGAGGTTTGTGCCCACTATAAAAAACAGGGCATGGATCTATATGAAGGATTGCTTACCATCTTTGAAAAGTACGGGTATTATCTGGAGGGACTTCAGTCATTGACCTTAAAGGGGATTGAAGGCGCCGGGCAGATTCAAGGGATACTGAATCAGTTCCGTGAGGCTCCTCCAAAGCAAATTGCCGGAAAAGCTGTAACGATCCAGGAGGATTATCAAAGCGGTGTGAAGCTGACGGTGGGCACAAATAAGGAAGAAGTAATTGATTTACCTAAATCAAATGTAATTAAGTACTTCCTTGAGGATGGCACATGGGTATGCTTGCGGCCATCTGGTACAGAACCTAAAATCAAATTCTATTTTGGGATCCAAAGTGAAACGATGGAAGAAGCCAAGTTGAAATTGAAGCAGGTCATGAATGCTTTCATGGAAAATATTCATGGTATGATCAATGGTGCTAAATAAATAATCCTAAGCCCTTGGACCTATCAGTCATATAAATAAGAAAAATGAGGCCTTTTCCTGAAATATCAGGTAAAGGCCTTATTTTTTTCAAGAAAAAAGCGGGCTATTGCATTACTTGGAAGTTTAATTTATGGATGCGTTTACAAAAGAAGGAATTTTTCTGTTAAGATATTTACAAAAAACGAGTCTATGTTACTATGAAAAGGATGATTCAGAAAAAAATGGGGTTTTTTGTAGATTTATCTTAATATGAAGGAGTTACAAAGAATGAAAAAAGTTAAAAAGGCCATTATACCTGCAGCGGGACTAGGCACTAGATTCTTGCCCGCAACGAAGGCTATGCCTAAAGAAATGCTGCCAATAGTCGATAAACCAACTATACAATATATTATAGAAGAAGCCGTGAAAGCGGGAATCGAAGATATAATCATTGTCACTGGAAAGAATAAACGAGCAATAGAAGATCATTTTGATAATGCTTACGAACTAGAGAATAACTTGAGTGAAAAAGGGAAATTCGATTTATTGGAGAAGGTGCGATACCCATCCAATTTAGCTAATATCCATTACATTAGGCAAAAAGAACCGAGAGGCCTCGGACATGCTGTATGGTGTGCACGTAACTTTATTGGTGATGAGCCATTTGCCGTCCTTTTAGGCGATGATATCGTTGAAAGCGATGTTCCTTCTCTACGCCAATTAATCAACGAATATGATGCGACAGGTTCGTCCATCATTGGGGTGCAGCCGGTAAATGAGAGCGAAACGCATAGATATGGCATCATTGACCCGCTTACGCAAGAAGGCAGAAGATACGAAGTGAACCGTTTCGTCGAAAAACCAAAACAAGGAACGGCACCATCCAATCTAGCCATCATGGGAAGATACATACTGACTCCGGAAATATTCGATTTCCTGGCCAAGCAGGAAACAGGGGCCGGCGGTGAAATCCAGTTAACGGATGCCATCCAAAAACTGAATGAAATCCAAAAGGTCTTCGCTTACGATTTTGAAGGAAAACGCTATGATGTCGGTGTTGTCGATGGCTTTGTGAAAACGACAATTGAATTTGCCCTGCAACGTCCCGATTTAAGAGACGACATCATAAAAGTAATGGAAAATATCCTCGAAATGCATAAGGCAGTGGACAAATAGACTCTTACTGCCATTCATAATCTTTTAATTTAATGTAGTAATCATCTTTAGAAAATCTCCAACTATTGATCATTCATAGTTGTTATTTTTGGTTAATGAAAGGCAAACATAATTTTGAATGGTGAATATAAATCCATAAAAGGGGATGCCTATTTAGTGAATAAGAAGGTAATAAAAAGAAAAGTCGATTTCCTTAAACAACCTATCGCTAATTTTCTATTAAAGGAAAATCATAAGCGCGTAAATAGATATGCAAAGTATTATGAGACATTAAGCGTGCAAAAAAACACGATTCTATATGAGAGTCGTGATGGAAACAGTATGACTGACAGTCCGTACGCGATGTTTAAATATATGCTGGAAAATCAAGGCTATCAAGATTTTATGCACATATGGTCCATCCAGGATTTCAGCGTCCTCTCAGGTGTAATGGCAAAGTATAAGGATATGCCGAATGTTCAATTCGTTCAGCGTAATTCAAAGGAATATTTAAAATGGTTGGCAACAAGTGAGTATTTAATCAATAACTCCACATTCCAGTCTTTCTTCATCCCTAAAAGCGATCAAATTTACATCAATACCTGGCATGGAACGCCCCTTAAGAATATGGGCTTTGATATACCGGGTAATCCTTCGGTCTCTCAAAACGTTGTCAGGAACTTTTTGAGTGCAGATTTCATTTTGAGCCCTAATGCCCATACTACCAACATATTTACACATAGCTATAAGTTAAATGGATTGTATAAAGGTGAAATTATAGAAGAAGGATATCCGAGGATCGATTTGACGCTGAATACGAATCCAGGTGAGTATAAGGATTATCTAAGGACTCTAGGTTTGAAAATCAGTGATGCTAAAGAAAATATTTTATATGCCCCGACTTGGAAGGGGACGAACCTTGCCAAAGTGGATAACGATCTTCTTCAAATCATTGCGGATATTAACTATTTACAAAGTCAAATCGGTGAACAATATAACCTATTTATTAAGGTGCATCCATTTCTATATAAAGAAGCGGCCAAGCATTCGGAAATCAAGGATGTGCTAATACCTGACTATGTGGATACAAATGAATTGCTTGCTGCAGTTGATTTGCTTATCACGGATTATTCCAGCATATTCTTTGATTACCTTGTTACCGATAAGCCAATTCTATTTTACACATGGGACACGGACGTTTATGCAGAGCAAAGGGGACAATATCTCCAAAATGACGAACTTCCGGGACCGCTGCTTTTTAACTCAAAAGAACTGGCACTAGCCATTAAAGATATTAAAAATGTGGAATTGAGATATTCCGATAAATATAAAAAAATGCAGGGGAAATTCACGAACCATGAGGATGGAAAAGTAACAGAAAGAATAGTCAATAATATTTTCAATAAGTCTACGAAACAACTAAATACAATTACCGGGCTGGATTCCGCAAAGGAAAAAATATTGATTTATCCGGGCGGATTGAGGGATAACGGAATTACATCCTCATTCCTTAACTTAATGAATAATATTGATTATGATAAATATGATGTCAGCTGTTTTACTGCCACCCCTCACTCGTACGAGGTTTTGAAAAATATGGGCAAGGTCAATAAGAATGTGCGTTTTCTATTCAAACCTGGCTTGCCTGTGTATAAATTTTTGGAAGTCTACAAAGACAAATTCATCCATAACAGAGGGGAAAGAGGTTTCTTAGGGAAGAAGCTTTACCCGGAAAATGCTTATATTAGGGAGCATGCACGTTTATTCGGTAAAACAAAGTTTGATTTTGTTATCGATTTTAGCGGTTATAGTCATTATTGGGCTAAATATCTGCTGGCGGCAGATGCAAAAAAGAAAGTTTGTTATATGCACAATGATTTGCTTTCTGATAGTGAGCGCATCATTAATGGAAAAAGACCTCACCGTATCAATCTAAGAGGGATTTTTTCGGTATACAATCGATTTGATAAGCTAGTAAGTGTTTCTAAGGGAACGATGGAATTAAACCGAAAGAATCTATTGGAGTATGCAGACTTCGATAAATTTGATTATGTAATGAATTCTATCAACCCGGATAAAATCCTTCAAATCGAGTCAAATGAATCTGAAGCTATCGAGCATGATGAAAAGGCAATGATCACAGAAAACTTCAAAGCAAGGGCGATATTAACCGATGTCAAGGATAATCAAGTTTGGAATACCCTTCCTGGAATCCCGAATTCAATCCAATTTCCACTGGAAGAACGATTTGAAGGTGCTGAAATCGTCATTTCGAGAAAAGCCCATGCTGATCAAAAGACATTTTACAAATTCAGTCATGACAATCAAATAATAGGCTGGATTAGTGAAGAAGCTGTGGAGCTGTTGCCAGACAGCATCATTTATGAAAAAGAAGTGGATAAAATTGCAAGGTTAGTAAGACCTCGATCGAACTATATTTGGTCCTTGCCGTATAAAGTCGAAGGAACGTACAAAGTTTCCGGCAGTCATGATTTTAAAGGAATCATTGTAAAAGTCGATAGGGAAGCAAAAACCCAGCATTCGATTTATAGCAGAATATCTGTAAAAAACAAGATAATAGGCTGGATAGATAATTCTGCTTTATCCATGCTTGAACATTGTACAATCAATGAAGATATGAGCTTTAATGACAAGCTGCAAATCATGATGAAAAGAAAGTATATAATATCCAGAAACTATAAAAACAATAAAAAGTTCATTGATAAGATTGAGAATAGAACGCTGAAGGAAATAAACACCGGTAATCAGAAGTATGGTAAAATAACTAACCCGGAAGACCATACAATCTGGACGAAGGCATATCCGAACTACAAGGCTAAAAGAGTGAGCAAGGCAATCGATTTTGAAGGGCAAATCGTCAGAATCGTAAAGTATAACAGAACCAACAAAGGCGGCTATTACCTTTTCGAAATCGATAATAAGAGAATAGGCTGGTTAAATACGGGGGCATTCGAAATCATAGAAGAGCCAATCCTGTTAAAAGAACGGGAAGTGCGCGGCACTGCCGAAATTAACTTAGGCGATTACCATATTTGGGATAAGCCTTATGGGCTGCAAGATGCCATGGTCTTGGAAAATGGACCAACCTTTAATGGCCGGATCGTGGAATTCGATAAAGAAGCGGTTACTCAACTTGGTACTTATTCCTATATATTATTGGACGGGATATCTATTGGTTGGATTGATAATCAGGCGTTAATCGTACAAGAGGTGCATGGATTGGAAGTGAATGATCAATTCGTTCCATATCCTGATAAAAATGATTTTAACTTTGTCAATATGGGAAGATTATCCCCAGAAAAAGGGCAAGATAATTTGATTCGTGCATTCGCAGGCTTTCATGAAAAAAACAAAAATAGTAAACTGTATATTTTAGGACAAGGACCTTTAAAGGAAGATTTGCAGGCAATCATTGATGAGCTGGGCTTAAATCATTCCATTCATCTTTTAGGCCAGCTTGAAAATCCATTTTCGTTCATGGAAAAATGTGACTGCTTCGTTCTTTCCTCACATTATGAAGGGCAGCCTATGGTATTATTGGAAGCAATGACTTTAGGAATGAAAATCATGGCTACTGATATAGTGGCTAACCGAACCGTTTTGGAAAACGGTAAATATGGTTTACTTGTCGAAAATAGCATAGATGGACTGGAAAAGGGCTTATCTACTATGGTAAATAATGATAATCCTGAACTAGCGAAGTTTGATTACACCCAATATAATGGATTGGCCATGGAAACCTTCAATAAATGCTTATAAAATGATGGGTTCTTTATAATTAGTAGAGCCTTACATATATAGGTTGCGAGATTTGGCAATGATTCATTTAAGCTTACAGTAAAAGGAGAAATTCTATATGATTTTGGTCGTTGGCGGTGCAGGATATATTGGAAGTCATCTTGTAAAAGAGTTAGTGAATACTGAAGAGGTAGTCATTCTAGATAATCTCTCAACCGGTTTTCGTTCGCTGGTTGATTCGAAGGCCATCTTGGTGGAAGGGAATTTAGGGGACGAGGAAGTTTTGAATGAAATATTCCTTAAGTATCCCATTAAAGCTGTTATGCACTTTGCCGCTAATAGCTTGGTTGGGGAGTCTGTTCAAGATCCCTATAAATACTATGATAATAATGTAGGTGCAACTCTTACATTATTGAATACCATGCTCAAGCATGATGTTAAGAATTTCATTTTCTCATCAACGGCAGCTACGTACGGGATACCAAATGTTGATATGATAGATGAAGATCAGCCAACCAATCCTATTAATCCATATGGCCGCTCGAAATTGATGGTAGAGCAGATCTTAGGGGACTTTGCAAATGCATATGGAATTCATTATGTCGTCTTGCGTTACTTTAATGCGGCTGGAGCACATGCGTCGGCAGAAATCGGTGAAAGTCATGATCCGGAAACACACCTGATTCCTATTATTTTACAGCATTTATTAGGTCAACGTGAGAAGATTTCCGTGTTTGGAACGGACTATGACACAGAAGATGGCACTTGCATTCGTGACTATATCCATGTAACGGATTTAGCACAAGCTCATATAATCGCCCTTCAAGCCCTATTATCCGGGAAGAAGGATACGGCCACCTACAATCTTGGGAATGGAAAAGGATTTTCGGTTAAGGATGTAATCGACACTTGTGAAAAGGTCACAGGAGTAAAACCGACCATAGAGTATGCAGAACGTCGCCCTGGAGATCCAGCCCGTCTGGTTGCTTCGGCAAATAAGATATATGAAGAGCTTGGATGGAAAGCATCGATAGATTTGGAAGAAATCATTGAAAGTGCGTGGAAATGGCATAAATCTCAAATGAATTAATGGTCCCTTGGGACGCGAAAATCGTTTCAGACTGCAGGCAAACTCGAAGAAAATCGAGTTTGCCTGCAGTTTTTTTATTTGTAAAAAGGTTGCAGTTGATTTCAGAAATCCGCTCCCTTTTTGATTCTATGTTTGTTTAATTAATTATCGTTATTAAACAGACAAGTTTAGCATTAGCATTGGTATTAATATCTATATCTATATAACTTTGTAAGCTCACAAATGTTTTTAAGGGGGGATAGCTTGTCCATCGAGCCTGCTTGACGGTTGCTTGATGCAACCTCTAAAACTTACAGTAGCGCCTTCGGGTAGAAGGTTCCTGAGCATAGGGGATAAGACTGCCTTCCAGCCGTTTCAATGCTTCACCTCAGCAAGTCAAAAACCCTAAAACCAGTCAAGCATAATTAGCTAAATAGTTGAAAGAATTGTTGTTAAGATAACGGGGGTTAGGCATTACCACTACATAATCTTATATTTACTATATAAGGGTAGCGTCAGGAAAATGCGGATTTACAAGGTTAAGCACATTTTCCGGACGCTACCCCTATATATCTTTGGCACATTAAGTTTAACTATAGCATTGAACGCGACTTTAAAAAACATGTATCAAATGTTTCCCCACTTTGAACCCCAGAAATATGATCTAGGAACAGCACATAGAATAGTATAGAAATACTGCAGCTAATACTGGACATGGAGGGGATGTATTTATATGAGTACCAGAATAATCCGGCAGCTGATAAGGTCAAGGCAACAGGAATTAGTCGAACTTGCTGCTTCATTTATTCGAATTCCAACTGAAAATCCATCGCCCGAGTTTATGAAGCAGTCAGCAGAAATGGGACGCCATATTAGCCGATACCTAGCAGCAAAAGGGTTCTTGATTACCGAGCACCGCCGTAGCGAAAATGCACTGGTTACCGTGGTCTGTGATGCTCCCTTAACCAGGGTACCTGGTCCACGGCTCCTATTTTGTGGACATACAGATGTCGTACCTGCAGGCGATTGTTCAGATTGGACCTTCGATCCATTCTCAGGAGAAGTCAGAGCAGGTATGCTTTTGGGTAGGGGAGCCTCCGATATGAAAGGAGGCTTGGCATCACTGATTTTTGTGGCTGGACTACTTCAGGAGTTCGCCTCCACTCTTAATTTGAAAGGTAGCTTAGGAGTTATTGCCTCTCCGGATGAAGAGACTGGCGGCATTGAGGTGGCCTCGCTCCTGGATCAAGGATTGATTAAGGGTGATGCTTGTCTGATTGGTGAACCAACGGACCCCCACCATCCGAATGCCGGTGAAAAGGGCAAGGCATGGATGCAGGTGATCATACCAGGTCAGACAGATCATGGCAGCCTACAACCGCTTTATGGAATCTCCGCCGTACGAAGAGGGGCAGCCGCGGTCGATGCACTAACCAAGCTATGGGAGCTCAAGGCAACGCCTCCGGTAGAGCCTTGTCAACTTTTGTACAATACTGAGTGGCTCCTATCTCAGCGTCTAGGAAATCCCTTACTGTCACAGTTACTTTATCGTCCCTCTTACAATCCAGGTGTAATTCAGGGAGGAACAAATGTGAACGTCGTCGCAGACAAGTGTATCATTAAAGTGGATACCCGGGTTCCATTCGGTATGAAGCCCGAGTTTGTACTTGATGTCGCTAGGAATCTTGTTAGTGCTGTAGCGCCAGGTGCGGTTGTAGAGCCAATGGTACCCTGTACTAACCCGAACTGGACCTTAGAGAATCGTCCAATTGTCAGGGCCATAGAACTAGGAATCCAGAGTGTCCTTGGAATGGAGGAACCCGCCTTCAGCGTACTTTTGCTTGGTTCAAGTGATGCCAGTCACTTCCGGCGCCATGGCATTGATACCGTCCTTTACGGTCCTGGGCTGGAACACACTATCCATGGGTACGATGAGCGGGTTTCAGTGGAGAACTTAGTAGAATCTGCCGAGATATATGCTGAGACGGCAGTCAAATATCTTAGGTCATTTTAAATCTATTTTCACTAAACTTTTTGCAGGTTAATGATGGAGGGTATACTGCACGTGCTACTGTTAAGGTTCTCTTTCAAGGTGTATATGGTGGCGGTTATTGGTGGGAATATTTATATACTCGTTGGTATTAATTCTTTAGTTCAATGCTAAACTAAATATATTAATAGCGTGTTTTGATCAAACTTTGTTTCAAATTTACATGAAGACCAAAAGATAAAAAAAAGAGCCTGGAGCAGAAAAACCGCTTCAGGCTTTTTTCTTTTTGGGAAAAGTGGGAATTCCTTTTTTCTCGATTTTCCTCTAGACGATAATACAAAGTTTGATATACTAACCGAATTCCTAAAAGGAGATAGTTAAATGAAAGTTGTATTAAAGTATTTAGTATTAATTATATGGTTAATCATATTCATTCGCTATTTTACTGAATATATGCCACATAATGTTTATATATATTTGTTAATCATACCGGTTTATATAATAAGTCACACAATATTTAATAAAATATTCGCAACCAGTAAACGGCCAAAAATATAAATGAAAAAGGAGTCGTTTTTCCAAATGACGGCTAAAAAGAAGAGATATCGCAAACCTCGCCTGCGATTCATAAAATCGGAGCTTGCAAGTGAGATTCTTATTTGTCCATAAATAAAGTGGTGAAAGTTTAATCCTAAAACTTCCACCACTTTTTATTTTCTTCTTTGTCTTCTGTCTATTTCCAATATTTTTTCTTCTAACTTTTTTCCGCCGTTGACGCAGTTATTCGACCTACCTCGAACTTTATACTAAGCCTGAAGTGCTTTCTGTAAGGATTTTTTCATGGCTTCTACAAAATTCTGACGTGTTTCATTCGTTAATTCCAGCAGGGACAGATAGGGGTTTAAATCCTCCAGTTCTACTAATAAAAGTTTACCTTTCTCATTCCGGCAGGCATCAACGCGTTGGATTCCCCAATCAAGATTGTTCCATTCTATAAATCGTTTAGCGAAGGCCAGGTCTGCTTCAGTAGGTGCATATTCTTTTAATTCCCACCTTTTCTCTTTATCAGGGGCATAAAGGGCATACTGAAATTCCTTATCGATAAAATAAAAAGAGACTTCATACTCAAAGTTGATAAATGGCTGTACCAATGTGTTCTTTGATTCTGCATCCATTTTATCTCCCAATTCTTCTTTCGTTGCAAATTCCAAACCAATGGAATCCGCGCCATCTTTCGGCTTCACTATATACGTTTCCACATTGGGAAGTTTATTTAAAGATTCAAGTGAATCGATGGTCGGAATGACAGGGAATTGGGCATTCGTCAGTTCAATTAAGTATTCCTTCCCGTTCATATCAGCCTTTCCAACAAATGAATTGTACGTTTTCAAATAACCAGCAGCCACTCTATTACGGAATGCTAGATACTTATCTTTAAAATTGGCTACTGGACCGGCATTTCGAAAGACGATCAAGTCAAAATCCTTTTCAAACGTTTCAATGTCTTCAGGATGGCAAAGTACTAACTGAAAATCTTCTCTAAGCTTCGAGGTAAGGTACAAATCCTCCTCATAATAATTTCTTCCTTTTGCTTCATAGTATAAATCCGTTACGAATAATAGTTTCTGCATGAATCCTGCACCTGCTTTCCCGTTATTTTCATTGATTAGGTTGAAAACAAAAAATCCCGTCTCTTTAAGAGACGAGATTTGAACTCGCGGCACCACTCTTGTTTAATAACAAACGCACATTAATGCGTTGTCCCATTTAACGGGGGAAACCGGTAAAGCTTACTGAAGCTTCGGCTTTACTTCTCGGGGATGATCTTCGGTCAGATTCTGGACACTGGCTTTCAGCAAAGCACCAGCTCTCTTTGGAACAGAACGATAACGTACTCCTTCCCTTCATGGAATTTTACATTTGATGAATTTGAGTAATTGTATAATATTCAGAAAATAAAATCAATGGTTGTTTCACTTACTATAGGACGAAAAAGGGATATGTATAGAGATATAGAATCACTATTCAAGAGAAGCACCATTCATTTAATAGGAGATGTTAGATTTGAAAACGGTAAGGGTTTTTCATTACGATGCGTTCAGCAGTAAACCGAATAAAGGAAATCCGGCAGGTGTGGTTTTAGATGCGGATGGACTGACCGAAAAGGAAATGCAGGATATAGCCATGAAGGTGGGGTTCAATGAAACCTCTTTTCCGATGGAGTCCGATATTGCCGATCTTAGAATCCGTTATTTTACACCGGGACACGAAATGAATCTATGCGGACACGCGACAATGGCTACCATCCATGCACTGAAGACCAGGGGATTATTGAATAAAGATGAGCTGATGATTGAAACAGGAGCGGGTATATTGCCAATCAAGATCCATACGACGGAGGATCAAGATATATATATTACGATGAAGCAGACCGCGCCGCAGTTTGAAGCGTTTAACGGAGATAAGGGTGGATTAGCCAGTTCCCTCGGCCTTGATATAGAAGATCTGGAAAGTGAATTGCCTATTGTTTATGGAAGTACAGGTTTATGGACTTTACTGGTACCACTAAAAGAAAGAAATTCATTTATAAGGATGAAGGCGAACAATAGCCTGTTTCCGCAAATATTAAAGGAAATGCCAAGAGCTTCCGTTCATCCCTTTTGCATGGAAACGTACGATAGTGATGCCCATATGCATGCCCGGCATTTTTCCTCGCCATTTTCAGGTACGGTTGAAGACCCGGTTACAGGAACGGCTTCAGGTGTAATGGGCGCTTATTATGCAAAATACATAAAGGATGATCTTGAAGATGAGGTGCATCTGTTAATCGAACAGGGGCATGAAATCGGAAAGGATGGCAGGGTTCGCGTTACAGCTACCAAAAACGGTGGCACATACGATGTTGAAATCACCGGGAATGCTGTCTATGTTAAAGAACTTGAAGTGGAAGTCTAAGGTTCATGCAGAAGGCGATGGGCGGTTGAATGATTAGCATATCCGAAAAGGTATAGTGAACACGTAAAAAACCTGTGCTAAGACGTTTCATGTCTTAGCACAGGGTTCTTGATGAATCATTCTCCCATGCTCATTCCTTTTAAAACTACTGCAGTCAGAAACACGGTCACGCAAATGATTGAGGTGGATACGACAATCGCTATCGGTAAAGTCATTGGAAATTCTTCCTTAGATGATGGTCACGCCGCTAAGATCAACCTTTGCTCCATGTAAAAAGTTGTAAGTGAGTTTATCCATCGAAGCTCCAGTAAAGTCGATTTTCTTTAAATCGGACATCCGAAATTGAACATTGATGAGGGTGGTATCGCGGAATGATGCCTTTCTCAATGAAGAGCCTTCGAAAATGGTTTGTTTGAAAGTTTCCCCATCAAATATAAGACCAGATAAATTACAGCTTTTAAAATGGGTTTTATTATAAATGCTGTTCTTGAAAGTTACGCCTTTTAAATTTGCACTTTTAAATAAGGTGCCAGTTAAATTGGCGTTTTCAAAGATGCAATGATCTAAGTTACTGCTTTTAAATGTGCTGTTCGTCAGGTCGGAATGGCTGAAGTCAGAACGGCTTAAATCGCAGAAATTAAACTTCCCATCATGCACCGAAACCGAGCGGAAGTCGGAATCCAATAAGCGTTGCCTGGAATAGTCCATGTTTATCGCCTGCTCAAGCACATTGTATTGTAGATTGAGTGATTCCATGAGCTCTGATACCTCCCCAATCGAATCCACAGTCAGTTTATACGCTTCCTGCTCGCTGGCACCATTCCTTCTGTGGTCATTGTATTTTTCCAGTAAGTTTTGCAGCAGTTCTTCTTCCAATTCCTTTGCTGTTTTTGCACTTTTGTACGGGGCAAAAATGCTATGAACATGTGCATTCAGTTTTTCAATCACCTTTCATCTTCCTTTCTTAGAGAAGGCACTCAAGTAATCGCTTGGCCTGCTCCCAGTCATTTTTATTTTGGGTATATGTGTCTTCCCCGATCGGGGTGATTTTGTAATATTTCCTTCTTCCGCCTTGAGTGGCATCTCCCCAATAAGCGATGATGCATCCATCCTTTTCCAGACGTTTTAGGCTGGAATACATCGTCGCTTCCTTAATTTCATATTGTTCATTGGAATTCGTATATATCAATTTGCTTATTTCATAACCATATTTATCGCCACTTTGCAGGAGTTTCAGAATCATCGTATCTACATGTCCGCGAAGCAAGTCAGAGGATAATTGTCGTTGAACCAAATCCTCACCTCCTTTGGTATATCTTATAATATATTACTATGACAGTCAAGGTAGTTTGGTTACTATGGATTATGCGGGTTTGGAGGGTTTATAGAGGAAACCTGCCCGTTTTCGTGAATCACCGCATCTCATACTTTTTAATTAATTGTACTAATTTGCCACATATAATATCCGCTTGGAAGGGATTTATCATGCTTCATGGAAGTAGTATGTAAGGGGGTGGGGATGTTGAATAATTCGTGGAATAAAGTGATTTATAAATTTTGGTCGCCAATTTATGACAAAATCTTCAACTCTCATCTCTTTTTAGATGCCAGGAAAAGAATGTTTGAAGAGATGCATTTTCATGAAAATGCAAAGGTTCTGTTTGTGGGCGTAGGTACGGGGGCCGATTTGGAGCTGATCAAGAACCTTGACCTTGAGATAACGGCGATAGACCTATCAGCCGATATGCTAAAAAAAGCGAAGGGGAAATTTGATGATGCATCGATCAATTTCCTCGAGATGGATGCACAGCATATGGAATTCGATAATGAATCGTTTGACTATATAGTTGGAAGTTTGGTTCTTTCGGTCGTACCTGATGCCAATGAATGCCTTCGGGAAATGATCAGGGTTGTAAAAGGCGAGGGGAAAATAATACTATTCGATAAGTTTATTTCTAAAGATGAAGTGCTTTCACTACCCAAAAAGCTTCTGAGGCCCATCATTCGATTTTTAGGAACGGATATTGGCTTGAGGTTTGAAGACTTGTTCAGTAGGCATGTTAAGAATATGAAAATTGAAGAAGATCGACCGATCATGCTGAATGGAATGTATAGAAAGATAATCATCAGTAAACGGATGTGACAAGCGGAGAGATGTTTCAGAATGGATTGGGAGTCGGATTCTAAGACATCTGGATACATCATAGAGCTGAGTTTTGTTGTTTGGAAGCTAAACCTGATTTACTGAATAATATTTGACATGCTTATATAAAACCCATGTCCTTTCTAACATGGATAATGAGCCGATAATCGGGTTATTAAGTGAGAATGTATCATACTATAAGAACATATTTTGAACACATCTTTGATACCTTTAAATTCAGTGACCATCATATAAACAACAGTGTCCAATAGTGTTTGAACGTCCTTTGTCACGCATTTTTGATGAAGCTGTTACATAGGCACTGGCCGAAATCAGTATAATTAAATGGTGGAATACAATGGGAAGAGGTGATGGTTTTGTCCGAGACGATAACAACCCATGAAGATCTATTGAATATGCTCGACTCGTTATTGCGTGAGCCAACTGGATTCTGGAATGGTTTTTATGAAGACCGCTCAAAGGGGGTACCCTTTTTCGGAAATCTCCCTGATGAAAATTTGGTTACGTATTTTGATTGTGGGTTAATCCGGCCGGGAAAGGTTCTTGAGCTTGGATGCGGACCTGGAAGGAATGCCATTTACCTTGCTCAAAAGGGCTTTACCGTTGATGCGGTGGACCTTTCGAAGGAAGCCCTTGAATGGGGAAAAGAACGAGCGTCAGATAAAAATGTCCATGTGAACTTCATTCAAAGGAATATATTTGATTTGGACATTGAGGAAGGGCAATATGACTTCGTCTTTGATTCAGGTTGTTTTCACCATATTGCTCCACATAGAAGGATCAATTATTTGGACACGGTGAAAAAGGCGTTAAGGCCTAAGGGATTGTATTCGATTACCTGTTTTGTCGAGGGCGGCATATTGGGTGGTGCCGATATTTCAGATTGGGAAGTATATAGGCAAAGAAGCCTTAAAGGCGGATTAGGTTTTACGGAAGAAAAACTCAGAAAGATCTTCAAGGATTTTGAAGTGGTGGAAATACGGAAGATGAGGAAAATGGAAAAATCGGATCAAACCTTTGGGGTTCAAGGTTTATGGACGGCCTTATTTATGAAAAAGTAATTATAAAGTCAAAATGGGGGTTAAAAGGAGGATCTGGAATCAGGTCCTTTTTTTGTTATAAGAAAAGGGATAATTTGTTAACAATATTTTAAAATGGTAAACTATAACAATAGATAAACCAGAATAGTAGATGAAGGTTTTACTGAATTTTTTTTTGGAAAACAGTGGTTGTATGGTTTCAAAAACAGCTGGGAAGGTATATGGAAAGAGGGGCCATTGGGTTTTTAGATCATAAGAATTTTTAAGTATGGAAGAGGTTTTCTTCGATGCTTACTTTGCTGATAATTTTTCAATACCCTGACAATGCTGATTTCAGGGTAAGATTCAACTGCTTTTTATAAAAAACTAGGAGGAGTTTATGCACAGAAATAAAGAATTATATTCCTTTTTATTGGGTGTGGCAGCACAATTGACTGAGGAATGGTACGCAACATTGAATAAAAACGATAAGGCGGGGGTTTACAGCTCACCCGATCCCAATGTGATTAAAAAACTTAAGCAGCAAAATAATGAATTCCATTTACGTTTCTTTCAGGTCTTTGATACAGAGGAGAGGGAATTCTTTGAGCAGCTTGGTGAGTGGATTGAAGATATCGGTCAGGATGAGCAGCATTTAAACACACCCATCTATTTTATATTGAGGGAGTTTTCTCGAACGCAAGAGCAATACCTGGATTATATTGACCGGTTTGTGGGATTGCAAGGAGAAAACTATACGCAGGCGGAAATAAATTCCTGGTATCGGATAGTGGTGAAGGTGTTCAGCGAAGTGATGGAGAAGTTTACGGAAGCGAATCATAGGTATGCCAATAAAATCATGAAAGCCCAACAGGCAACGATCGATGAATTGAGCACTCCCATCATTTCGCTTAAAGATAATACGGCGTTACTTCCCCTGATAGGCGATATTGATACGGCGAGGGGCATGTCCTTGCTTGAAAACACCTTACAAAAGTGCGCTGAAAAAAATGTCACCAGGCTATTCATTGACCTCTCGGGCGTTCATGCAATTGATAGTGCTTCCGCCCACCAGCTGTCACAATTGATTGAATCCTTACATTTGATTGGAATTCAAACAACCCTTTCTGGACTTCGGCCGGAAATAGCCATGACTGCCGTTAAGCTTCAACTGCCTTTTGATAAAGTGACGATAAAGTCCACTCTTGCCCAAGCGATCAGTACGATAAAATAATACATACATATCCAGGGCATGGGAATACTCGTTATTAATTTCATCGAGAAGACCTCCATATGGCGATCTTCTCGTATGTATAATGCTTGCATTCAAAAATAAGAATCGGGCTCAATAAAGAAAGAGCTGGCACCTGCCAGTTATTCAATATTGGCGAAGAAGGCTAGATCTTCTTTATTGCCAACCACTAAAAGCATATCTTTTTCAAGGATATCCTGATCCGGTGAGGGTGCTATGATAATTTCCCCATTACTCACGATGGCAATGACGCTGATATTATATTTTGCCCGTAAATCAAGCTCCCTGAGGCTTTTTCCCTTCATGCTCATGGGGAGGATGATTTCCTCGATATTGTATTCTTTGGAGAGCTCTATATAGTTCAGCATGTTAGGGGAAAGAAGCTGATTCGCGACCCGTTCCCCCATATCCCTCTCAGGATAGATGACCCAGTCGGCACCTACTTTTGTGAGCACCTGACCGTGATTTTTATTAAGTGCTTTGGCAATGACCTTTTTGATCCCAAGCTCTTTTAAAAGCAAGGTAGTTAAAATGCTCGATTGCATGTCATTTCCGATGGCTACGATGACACAATCGAAATTACGGATTCCGATTGCTTTCAATGTCTCTTCTTCGGTCGTATCCGCCATGACTGCATGGGTAACGTTCAGTTCCGCATTCTCGACTCTTTCCTCGTTCACATCAATACCCAAAACCTCTTGGCCTGCCGTATATAATCTATGGGCCACACTGGTTCCAAATCTGCCTAAACCTATCACGGCGTATTGTCGTTTTCCCATCTTTTACGCTCCTTCATTCATTATTAACCAATCATGATTTTCCCTTTTGGACGTCGGAATGGATCTGGCTTGCGCCTCATGGCGATAGCAAAGGCCAAAGTCAAAGGACCAACACGTCCTGCAAACATCGTGAAAATGATGAGAATCCGGCCGACCGGTGATAATTCCGGGGTCAAACCCATTGAAAGTCCCACGGTGGCGAAAGCTGAAGTGGCTTCGAACAAAATCATCAAAAAGTCAGGTCCGCTTTCAGTGATGGTCAGCAGAATGGAGATGATGGAAACCACGAATACACCAATGAATGTGACGGATAATGCTTTAAAAATAGTTTCACTCACGATGCGGTGGCGGAACAAGACCACATCACCCTTACCTTTGATCTGTGACCAAACCGTTCCGGCAATCGTCGCCAATGTCGTCGTTTTAATCCCGCCGCCAGTCGATCCGGGTGATGCCCCAACGAACATCAGAAAAATGATGAGCAGTAATGTAGGCTGAGTTAAATCAGGGATATTCAGCGTGTTGGAGCCTGCAGTCCGTGGTGATACCGATTGAAATAATGATGACAGCGTTTTACCCATGAGAGATAAAGGCTGCAATGTCTTGGCATTGCCGAACTCGAATAGAAAGATTAAAATTGCTCCGGCAATCGTAAGGGTTAAGCTAGTCGCCAGAACGATCTTCGTATGTACTGATAAACGATGCGTATTCCGATATTCATATAGTTCATTCATTACGATAAAACCTATACCTCCAAACGTGATGAGGAAGGCGACGGTAAGGGTTACGAATGGATCCGATACATATGGGGTCAAACTCCTGAATTCCCCCATTAAATCGAAGCCGGCATTATTGAAATTCGATATGGAATGAAAAACCCCGTAATAGACCGCTTTAACGATTGGCATGTCAAAAGAAAAGCGAATCGATAAAATAAGTGCACCCATGCCTTCAATGATGGCCGTGAAAATTAAAAGCCGTTTCACTAATCTGACTACACCCGCCATGGATAGATTATTTAACGACTCCTGCAGAACTAACCTGCCTTTTAAAGAAATCTTTTTGCCTAATAATAAAAAGAAAAATGTCGCAAATGTCATGAACCCTAAGCCGCCTACCTGAATCAGTGTTAAGATGACCAACTCACCAAAAGTGGTGAAGGTCGATCCCGTATCCACAACGACCAGTCCTGTTACACATGTAGCGGAAGTCGAGGTGAATAAAGCATCCAGAAAAGAAAGACCATGGCCATTTTCTGTGGAAATCGGCAGGGTCAATAAATAGGCCCCGATAAGTATCAGGATGGCAAAGCCAAGTACAAGTATTTTTGGCGGATCCAATTTTGTCATTCTCAAATGATCATCCCTACTGTATGACTTTTAATCATCAATCTGCTTTTCGAATCTTTTTAAAGGCATAATAAAAAGACCTGCGAAAACATCGAATAGCTGTATTGCCACAAAAAGCGTGCAAAAAAAGCTCCCGAAATAGGCGGTCTTATGACCTCCTTCGCTTTAGCCGACGAAGTTAGCTGACGGGTAGGATGGCGAAAGAGCTGATCTCATCCCTTCTGCAAGGCAGAATTAACCCCAAATGATTGGGTCCTCCGTACTCAATTTCCATGAGTTTTGGCCGAAATGCTTTAAATTGATAAACGTATTCTACTCCCATCATTTAGCAGTTGTAAACCCCTAAATCGTAAAAAAATATTTCTTTAACAAAACTGAAAATTTACGTTTTATTTACATTTAGAAAACGTATTGACAAATATTAGTTAGCACATTATGATAGGTTCGATTAATCCAATTATGATAACCGGCATCGATGTACTTTATTCAATAATTTCAAGCAGAACATGCAATGCCAATCAAAATTCTCTAACATATATTTTATGTTTCTTTTGTAAATGATAAAGAAAAAAGCATTGCATTTGTATTTAAAGATTCAAGACATTTTATTAAAAAGGCGGGCAATTATGGAGAAGACGTTCAATAGATATGTTATTAATGCTACAGGCAAGGGTGGCCAGACATATTTAACACAATGCCAGGATAAAGATGCACTAAGGAAATGGATAGCCGATCATGAGGATCAAATCATCATGGATGAGTTAAGGATAACGGATAAGAAAAAGAATCCGTTCTTAAAATTGTTTTCCCTAAGGTAAATCAACTGCATCCAACATTCATTAGCGGTATTCAATTATTTATTCCCTGTGTTCTATCCGGAACGCTGAGCGAAAAATCCATATCTTGTTTTGCTTTGAAACTCATTTATTATAATGAGTTTTTTTGCGTTATATACAGTTTTGAACCGATAATGTTAAAATTTAGTAATGCTTAATGTGGACGTAAAGAAAAGTAAAATGAAATACCACTTTCCGAGAACAGCCGAGGATTGTTGGGGATGTATCCGTCCCGAGACGGATTGCTTGGGGACGGGGTTTTATATTGTACGATCAAAGGGGGAGAAGCGATGACATTAAGAAATGCATTAGTATCCTGGAAATACCCTTCCATTCTTTTGTGCGGAATAGGTATCTCCAACTTTGGTTCTTGGGTTTATTTCATTGCCCTTAATTTAATCGTTCTGGATATGACTGGTTCAGCCTTGGCGGTAGCTGGACTTTATATCGTTAAACCGATGGCTGCCATTTTTACGAATGTGTGGGCAGGGAGCGTGATCGACCGGATAAATAAGCGGAATCTAATGGCGGCACTTGACCTATTTCGCACGGTATTCATAGCCTTGCTGCCATTGACTTCTTCTATTTGGGTCATTTATTCCCTTGTCTTCGTGATCAATATGGCAGGGGCCATGTTCGGAACAACATCTAGGTCATATATAACAAAATTAATACCCATTGAACAGAGGAAACGATTTAATTCATTACGAAGCTTAATGGATTCTGGAGCTTTTTTGATTGGACCGGCGCTAGCGGGTATCCTTTTCTTGATCGGTACGCCCGTTTTAGCGATTTATATTAACGCGGCTGCCTTATTGTTATCCGGAATCATCACTCTATTGATGCCTAATCTTGAAAAGGATCACCCCCTTGAACAATCCAGTCATTACCTGTCTTGGACCATCATGAAAAAAGATTGGGGCATCGTCCTGGACTTCAGCCGGAAATCTTCCTATATCATGCTCATTTATTTCTTATTCAGCTGCATGGTGGTGATGGAAACGGCCATCGATTCCCAAGAAGCTGCGTTTGCTAAGGCCGTGCTCCTTTTAACGGACAGCGATTACGGATTCCTTGTAAGCGTCGCCGGGGCAGGCATCATTGCTGGTGCCATAGTCAATGCCGTATTCATCAGTAAAGTGAAAATCTCGCACATGATCGGTCTTGGATCTTTATTTGTCTCGATAGGTTATATGATCTTTGCCTTTTCGAATTCCTTTTCACTGGCCGCCATCGGATTTTTCATCATTGCCTTTTCATTGGCTTTTGCCAACACTGGCTTTCAAACCTTTTATCAAAATAATATTCCGGTGGAAATCATGGGCAGGGTCGGAAGTGTTTTTGGCTTGTTAGAAGCTTTATTGATCATCATTACTACCGCAATCGTTGGTGTTTCTGCCCATTTCATTTCGATTCGGTTTGTGGTGATTTCAGGTTCCCTGACCATGTTAGCTTTATCCATATGGTTGTCGATGCTTAGTATGAAGACCTCCAAGAGCAGGTATTATTCCGTTAGTGATGTAGAAGCGAAGGAAAAGATGTAATCCGATTTAAAGGCATGTTGATGGAACATGCCTTTGATGAATCGTTCATTGGATGAATGTGCGCAATTGGCTGATGAAGTTCAAGATATGAAAATGGATTTTCGCCATTTCTTCCGCCGTTTGTTTTTCACAGTTCTCTAGCCACTCCTGTATCACTCCTAAAATCGCCGATGTCAGGAAGGCGTGCATATACATGCGGAATGCTTCATCTTTAGCTGCTGGATGCAGGCTGATCAAACGCTCCAACAGTACTTCACCGAAAACCCGTTTTATTTTTTTCGCAAAAGAAGGGTCGCCCTGATCACCTAGAATGGCCCTTAATGCGTGAGCATGTTCACTGATGAATTGAAAAATCTCTATGAAAGGCGGGTAAAGTTGCTGTTGATGAAGAGCCAAAAAAGCCTCTTTCGGCAAAATGGCAGTAATGCGTGTTTGAAGTTCATGTAACAATTCCTGTTGTAAGTGATCCATCAATTCATATTTATCTGTGTAATGCAAATAGAATGTGCCCCGATTAATGTTGGCGCGCTCTGCGATTTTCTTCACGGATACATGTGAGAACCCCTCTGCTTCAACAAGTGCAATAAAATGATGTTGTATCTGCTTTTTCGTCTTTTGTACCATATCCTCATGAATCGATGCCATGGAATGTCTCCTTCACTAAACATTTTTCCAAATGTGTTGATTGTATTAGACCGAATGCTACCTTAAAATGATGATACACTCAACACCGTGTTAATTAAAGAGGGAGGATGTGTGTGCAATGAAAAAGGCGATTTCCATTGATGGAATTGCTAAGGGTTTTCAGCAGAAGAAGGTCATTCAGCCATTGAGCCTGAATATTGAAAAAGGCGGAATTTTTGGCTTGTTAGGTCCATCCGGATGCGGAAAGACGACCTTGATTAAAATGATTGTCGGATTGATTAAGCCCGATGCGGGTAAAGTCACGGTTCTGGATCATGAAGTGCCAAATGAAGCACTGTTAATGGATGTCGGCTATATGGCACAGTCCGATGCTTTATATACAGAACTGACGGCAGCTGAAAACCTCGAATTTTTTGCGAAACTATACCGTTTTTCGAAAAAGGAACGAAGGAAACGGATTCAATATGCAGCTGAAATCGTACAGCTGACGAATGATTTGAACGTTCGGGTTGCGCATTATTCCGGGGGAATGAAACGCCGTCTGTCACTGGCGGTTGCACTCATCCAAAATCCGGAGATTCTCATTTTGGATGAACCGACAGTAGGAATAGACCCTTTGCTGAAACAATCGATTTGGGAGGAACTTGAGCGTTTAAGAAATGAAGATGATAAGACGATCATCATCACGACGCATGTGATGGATGAAGCGGAACGATGCGATAAACTGGCGATGCTGCGTGAAGGTGAAATCATCGCGGCAGGAACCCCTGCAGCTTTAAAAACTCAATTTGCCGCGGAAACGCTTGATGATGTTTTTTTAAGGATTGGAGGCGGCTTAAAATGAGAATTGCCTCTCTTGTTACTCGCATTACCCAGCAGATGCGCCGGGATCGAAGGACGCTCGCTTTATTTTTCCTGGCTCCATTGCTCATTTTAACGCTCATGTATTTTATTTTCGATACAGAGGCAAGTGATTTGAAAATCGTTGTTACAGGCAGTGATGAAACGATCGTTAAAGCATTGAAAAAAGCGGATTTTCAAGTGTCGGCTGCTGAGGAATTCTCACAGGAAAAGATGATTGAAAAGAATACGGATGGCTGGCTGGATGTTGAAAATGGGAAAATGAAACTCACACTTTTGAACGACGAACCGACCCGGGCAAAAGCCGTTCAAATGCAAATGATGCAAGGCTTGCAAGGGAATGAAAAAAACACTCCTTCAATTGAGGAGAAATATGTTTACGGAGATGCCAACACAAAGGGTTTTGATACCTTCAGTCCGATGCTCGTCAGCTTTTTCGTTTTCTTCTTTGTATTTTTAATAGCGGGGATTGCGCTTTTGAAGGAGCGTACAAGTGGTACTTTGGAACGGCTGCTTGCCACCCCGATTAAAAGATACGAAATCGTAGCGGGCTATGTGATCGGATATGGCTTATTTGCTCTCGTTCAAACCATAATTGTCGTACTATATGCTGTCAATGTATTGGATATCGTCCTTGTTGGTTCCATTTGGCTCGTTTTACTGACGAATATACTGGTCGCGCTCGTTGCATTATCGCTTGGTACATTGCTATCGAGTTTCGCGACATCTGAATTCCAAATGGTACAATTCATTCCGCTGGTCATCGTGCCTCAAGTCTTCTTTACAGGGATTTTCCCATTGGATGGCATGTCAGACTGGCTCCAAAAAATCGGCAAGATCATGCCTCTCTATTACGCTTCTGATGCCATGAACGGCATTATGTACAAAGGCTTCACGTTCAATGAGATTTCAATGGATCTGCTCATTCTCCTGGCCTTTGCCGTCGTTTTTATCACCATCAATATCATTAGCTTAAAAAAATACCGTGCACTATAATGAGGATTAAATACCAATCCTTGCTAATATGATTACATCTGAATAACGTAAAACAAAGCCGGATTCCTGGATCGTGAGGGGCCGGCTTTTTGTTTTTTGGAAGAAGATCGAATTATTCCACACAACAGTCGAATTATCCGAGTAAGGTCGAATAAACCCACACATCGGTCGAATTATCCGGATGTAGGTCGAATAAACCCACACATCGGTCGAATTATCCGGGTGTAGGTCGAATAAATCCGCACATCGGTCGAGTTATCCGGGTGTAGGTCGAATAAACCCACGCATCGGTCGAGTTATCCGGGTGTAGGTCGAATAAACCCACACATCGGTCGAATTATCCGGGTGTAGGTCGAATAAACCCACACATCGGTCGAATTATCCGGATGTAGGTCGAATAAACCCGCACATCGGTCGAATTATCCGGGTATAGGTCGAATAAACCCACACATCGGTCGAGTTATCCGGGTGTAGGTCGAATAAATCCGCACATCGGTCGAGTTATCCGGGTGTAGGTCGAATAAACCCACACATCGGTCGAGTTATCCGGATGTAGGTCGAATAAACCCGCACATCGGTCGAATTATCCGGATGTAGGTCGAATAAACCCACACATCGAATGAATTATCGGGGATGAAGGACGAAATATCCTTCCCATCGGTTGATTCATTCTAAAAAGCTTCCCTTTGAAGTAGTTTGTTGACGGGCTGTTAAAGTTGTCCTAGGATATAAGGATATGAATTGATTTGGAAAGAAATAGAAAGCGGGAGTTATATGTCTCTAAAATCGGTCATGCTTTCCCTTTTGCTGTCGCAAGCAATGTTTTTGTGCGGTTTACCTTTTTTTCTTCGGCTTCTATTATATTTGAATCCTTTGGTAATCATGGTTGTCTGGTGTTGTATACTTCTTTTCGTTTCGTTTGCGGTTCTTTATTTTCGAGGTGAAACGGTCAGAATTCCGCGCTCTTTATGGCAGTCAGCATTGTTTAGTTACAGTTTATCATTATTGGTTTTGCTGTTCTTTCGGCCGGAAGGGCAGGTATATTCGCATAATTTGATTCCTTTTTCTACGATTCTTTCATATTTATCGAACGAAATGAACTGGCTTGTGTCATTTTATAACCTTAGCGCCAATGTAGGGCTGTTCATTCCATTCGGCCTGTATTTGTTGTCAAGGGAAGGGAAAGAGCCCTCAGCTAAAAGGAAATTTCTATATCCATTACTTTCGATTTCAGTCATCGAAATCTGTCAGTTTGTTTTTCGGCGCGGAAGTTTGGATGTCGATGACCTGATCCTGAATATGATTGGTGTTTACCTGGGGTACCTTCTGCATCCTTTGTTCAAGAAAGTCGTAGTGCTCCGTTCTGGAAAAGTAAAAGCATGAGAGGCAATACAATTATGTTAAATGAAAGGGTGTATTTTCATGTATAGCACGTTAGAAGAATTATCGAGCCATCCTGTGTTTCATTATTTTGCAGCGATTTCCAAAATTCCGAGAGGATCGGCTAACGAAAAAGCGATCAGTGACTATTTGGTTCGCTTCGCTAAGGATAGGAACCTGGAGGTGATCCAGGATGAGGCGCTGAATGTGATTATCAAAAAGCCTGCCACAACTGGATATGAAAATGCACCTACCGTCATTATCCAGGGGCATATGGATATGGTTTGCGAAAAGAACAAGGGAACGCTTCATGATTTTGAGAAGGATCCGCTTCAATTAAGGATTGTGGGAGACATGTTGTATGCAACGGATACAACATTGGGGGCGGATAATGGAATTGCCGTTGCTTATGCTTTGGCATTATTGGATGCGAATGATATTCCGCATCCCTCTCTTGAAATAGTCATAACGACTGAAGAAGAAACGACAATGAACGGTGCACTTGCCGTGGATCCGGCTCACTTCAAGGGAAAATTGATGATCAATATTGATTCGGAGGAAGATGGAAAGCTGCTGGTTAGCTCTGCTGGAGGAATACGAGTTCGGCAAATCCTGCAAATCGGATGGGAATCGGCTTCAATTGTTGAAGCTGTATCTTATAATATCAGGATTAAAGGGTTGAAGGGCGGACACTCCGGTATGTCCATCCATAAGGAAAGAGGGAACTCCAATAAACTTTTGGGCAGAGTATTACATGAATTAACGACAGACTTTCCTTGCTTCATACAGCAAATGAACGGGGGCTTGAAAGGGAATGCGATTCCTCGTGAAGCAGAGGCGACTGTACTGATTTCTGTAGAAGATGTTCAGAAGATAACGGAGAGACTCCAGAAATGGGAGGATACTTTTAAAAATGAACTGCAATCTTCTGACCCTGAGGTATCGATTAGATTTGAAAAGATCGAAACGATTTCTTCAAACGTTTTTTCCAAAGAGACGGTGACTAAAGCCATTACCTCCTTACTGGTAATCCCGCATGGCGTTCAAGGTATGAGTATGGGAATAGAAGGATTAGTGGAAAGTTCGACGAATCTAGGGGTCGTTACAACAAATGAAGCGGAAATGATATTCGAAAGTGAAATCAGGAGTTCGGTCAAAAGCATCAAATATAATATGGTCACGCAGGCAAAGGTGATTGCCGACATGCTTGGGTGCAAGCTATTGATTGATGCGGATTATCCGGAATGGCCCTATAATCCTGATTCGAAACTCAAGAAATTATTTGAAGAGACATACAAAGAAAAATATCATGAGGATATTGAAATCATCGCTGTGCATGCAGGGATCGAGTGTGGGGTATTCATAGATAAGATACCAGGGCTGGATACTGTTTCAATCGGACCGGATATGTTTTCCGTACATACACCTGAAGAACACTTAAGCATCCCTTCGACCATAAACAACTGGGAATATTTTGTTTACACATTAGAACGGATGAAAGATCTATAAACAATGTTTGGGCAACGGCAATATGGCATTCAATAGATTTGGAGGCATCCTATCGTTAATCGATTGGATGTCTCTTTTTTTGAGGGCAGCAGCCGGCGGCAAGGGAGTGGGCCTCTGAAATCAGCTGGAACGTTTTTGAGGGTTAGTAAATCTGATCGTTGATTTCCACTCCGCGCTTTCCGCGGGCGGTCCAGGAGCCTCCCCGGCGTCGCCTGCGGGGGTCTCCCTTGGCCACGCTTTTCCCGCAGGAGTCTTGTACCTTACGTTCCAATCAACTGGAACTTTTTTAAGAAAAAACCGCAGGCAAATGCGATTCTTCGAATTTGTCTAAAAACTAGACTAGTTTATCCTTTAAGTTTTTTTCTGTAATTCTTATTGGATTGAAGAAATTTGCGACACTCCTGCCGAATAACTGGCTAGCCGAGACCCCGCAGACGCTTGCGCCAAGGAGGCTTGGCAGACAGTCGGCGGAAAGGGAGCGGATTTCTGAAATCAACTCGAATCTTTTTTTAGAAAAAAAACTCCAGGTAAACTGGCTTTTCATCGAATTTTTGTCTACATTCTGAAAGAAACAGAGGTTTCTTTACAATCGTTATAAAATAAACTATTGTAAAGAAAACCTATCATTAATTATTGTTCGAAATCATTATGTATAGAGGAAGGTATATGGAAATATGGGTGTAAAGTATAGAATGGTCGTAGAACAAATGGAGAAAGAAATATTAGAAGGAAAATATACATTAAATACGAAGTTACCTACTGAAGAAGAGTTGATGAAGAAGTTCGATGTCAGCAGGAATACCATAAGAAAAGCAATCAACATATTGGTTGAGCAGGGTTATATCTATCAAGTTCAAGGAAGCGGCATATTCCTAAGGGAATTTTCCAGACCGGGCTGCATTTCGATGAGGGATATGGGTGGCTTAACCAAAGTGTTTCCAAATGATGAAATGAAAAGTAAAGTGTTGAAGTTAGAATTAATTGAAGCCGATGAAAAATTGGCCAAGCAAATGAAATGCAATGTGAAAACCAAAATCTATAACCTCAAACGGGTTAGATATTTAAATGGTGAACCCATTGTAATAGAAGAGTCCTTTTTCAATAAAGATATCATTCCAATCATAAATAAAGAAATCGCAAATGGTTCCATTTATGAATATATAGTCGAGGATCTGAAGTTGAATATTGGTTTTGCAGATAAAATCATTTCATGTGAAAAACTAAATGACGATGATGCCAAGCTTTTGGACTTGCAGCCAGGTGATCCGACATTAATAGTTGAAAGTACGGTCTTTTTAAAAGCGGGAGCCGTTTTTGATTTATCAATCGAGAAATATAATTACACTTCAGCCAAATTATTAACATTGACTTAATGAGGGCAGGAAATTCTTTCAGGATATTAAAAGATTCCGGAGATATGATCGATTAACGATAACAGATTATAATATCAAATAATATTCAAACAAAGAGCGACTGCATTAATTAGCAATCGCTCTTATTATTTATCTTAGTTTTACTTGATCTACTATTAGTGATACATATATTCCTGCCCAAGTACCGGAAATTTCATTAAGCAGAACAGAGCTTATAGCGGAATTAATGAAACGGAAAACTTTGTTTTTCGTATATTAAATATATGGGGTTAAAATTCAAGAAGAAAAGATTAATAGATTGAGGACATTTGCATTCTTATCAATCAATGTATTGGAAATGGGGAATCTTATGCAAAAAAGGGTGAAAAGAAAATTATTTCATTTATATACAGGAGAATTGATGGCAACTGTGATTTTTGCTGTAATGTGGGTTTCGTTTCTGGTGCAGCATGATTGGACTGATTCCTACTTAACTTCATTTTCATCTGTGTATGCGTTCGTCCTACTGGAATTTATTTTACTTCAAGGAAGTTTATATTGGTTTCTTAAATGGAAACGCGCTAAAGAAAACCATTACGCCCATTTACCTTATACGCAATTACGGATTTTTCTATTCTTTAAAAGATTAAACCTTTTCCTTATTGCCCTAGGAATAGCAGCCTTTTTTTATCAATTAAATGCATTTGAGTCAGGAGTATTTTGGTTTTCGTTTCTTTATGTTTTCGCCATCATCGAGCATATTAATTATTATCACTTCAGGCTTTCCTATCAAAGTCCAGAGGAAATGAGAGAATTCATTCGTCAAAGAGGTTTAAGGAAATCCATTTTGGCAAAGGAATTGAATGAGCTTAAATAAGATTTATTCGGTGTGAATGGGAGATATCGATTCACACCGTTTTTTCTTAAATCATTTCTCTTTTTCCCCAACGATCCCATAAAACAAAATCTTCATAATATCCTCAGTCAAAGGCAGGATGCTTTGATAAACCTCTTCCCGTTGGATATATTCATTCATTGCTTTTATATAAAATAAAATCGCTTCATTAGATAAGTCAGGATCAACATATCCTTGTTTCTTCCCCTGGTTAAACAGATCGATAAAGCGGGGCAGGGCCTTTTCTGTATATATTTTTTCCATATAATTGATTCCGGAAGTATATTCCTTCATTAAATATTGATAAAAATCTTCATGAATTTGTTTGGCTGTTTCATTCTTCGTGAACATGAGCTGCTTTATTTTTTCAGGAAAGGCCATGTTGCTGGCCAGTATTTGTTCAAATTCATCCAATGCCTTATCTGTATAATAAACAAAAACCTCATGAATTAGATTATGTTTGCTTTCGAAGTAATTATATATCGTAACTTGAGATACATTTGCTTTTTTGGCTATTTCCCCAATCGAAATCTTTTGGACACCATACTCCATGAACAAAGCTAAGGCAGCCTCTAGTATATTCAATTTCTTTTGTTCCCTGCGGCGTTGAAATCCGTCCATTTATTTCACCTCAACCTTAGTTTAATTAAAAATATGTAATAGAACAATAAAATAAGTTCATAAACTATTGTCAGGAATTATTATTTTATATATTATGAACTAAATTAATAAAATTATTTCATAATTTCTTTTCAGAGGAAGAGGTGGATGAGGGATGTCAGTATTGAAAACAACGAATTTAACGAAAAAGTTTGGAAGGTTTACAGCTTTAAATGGTGTGAACATTGAAGTGAATGAAGGTGAGGTATTTGGATTCATCGGTCCTAATGGTGCTGGAAAATCGACAACGATCCGTGTGCTGCTCGGGATTTTAAAAGCGACGGATGGAGAAGCGAAGATTTTTGGCAAGGATGCATGGAAAGATTCGGTTGAAATTCACAAGCGAATTGCGTATGTTCCGGGAGATGTGAACCTATGGCCCAACTTAACAGGCGGAGAAGTTATTGATCTATTTGTTGAATTACGCGGGGCGAACAATAAAAGCAGACGGGAAGAACTAATAAAAAAATTCGATTTGGATCCTTCCAAGAAATGTGGAACATATTCAAAGGGGAATCGGCAAAAGGTTGCTTTGATTGCTGCTTTCTCATCTGATGCCGACCTTTATATCTTGGATGAACCAACATCAGGTCTAGATCCATTGATGGAAAGGGTTTTCCAGGAATGTGTGATGGAAGCGAAAAATGAAGGAAAAAGCATTTTACTTTCCAGTCACATTCTTTCTGAAGTGGAAAGGTTATGCGATAAAGTGGGTATCATTCGTCAAGGGCAAATCATTGAAACGGGAACATTGGATGAGCTGCGTCATTTGACGAGAACAAGCTTGCTTGTCGAAACGAAGCAGCCTATTCCTGCTTTATTGAGTGTAAAAGGTGTTCGGGATATCGTGAAGAAAGACGAAGCACTTTCATTCCAAGTGGATACAGATGAATTGGATAATGTTATGAGGTATATATGCCAATTTGGAATTGTGAAATTGGAAAGCGCGCCGCCTACATTGGAAGATTTATTCATGAGCCATTATGAAGGTGAAAGGAAGACCTCTGATTCTGGGGCGGGAGGTGCGTTATAATGGCAAACCAGTCCTATCATAATACAGGAAGACTCTCCCGATTAATCGTACGGCAAGATCGGTTTCGGATTCCTGTTTGGATAATTTCCCTATCTGTCCTTACATTTATGGTTGCAATGGCATTCACCGATCTGTACCCGACTGGACTAGAAAGGCAAACCATTGCAGAAACAATGAGGAATCCTGCAATGACAGCGATGGTGGGGAAAGGTTACGGCCTGGATGACTATACAAACGGAGCGATGATGGCGCATCAAATGTTAGTTTTAACCGCTATTGCAGTTGGGATAATGAGTATTTTACTTGTTACGCGCCATACACGCGCAGATGAAGAGGACGGCCGTATCGAGATGATCCGTTCTTTGCCGGCTGGCAAGTTGGCTAATTTATATGCAACCATTTCCGTATCGTTTGGTACGAATGCATTGATCGCGTTAATAACGGGTTTCGGATTGTATGCTCTGGGAATTGAAAGCATGGATTTGGAAGGTTCCCTTATGTATGGAGCTGCGTTAGGGGCAACCGGTATTTTCTTCTCGGCGATAACGGCATTATTTGCCCAGCTTACGGAGAGTGCGCGAGGTACGATTGGTTACTCCATCACTGTTTTGCTTCTTTCCTATCTTATTCGGGCGATAGGGGATGTCAGCAATGAAACACTTTCCTGGTTTTCACCTTTGGGTTGGGTTTTAGGTTCAGAGGTATATGTGAATAATTATTGGTGGCCAATCATCCTTACGATCGGTGCGGCAATCATTTTGGTTGTACTATCTCTATATTTGAATGCCATCCGTGATTTGGAAGCAGGATTCATACCGGCTAAGCTTGGCAGAAAATATGCTTCATCCTTTTTAAAAAGTCCGCTTGGTCTCGCGCTAAGGCTTCAGCGAACAGGATTGATTGCCTGGGCAGCCGGGATGTTCATTTTAGGCACATCTTACGGTTCCGTTTTAGGTGATTTAGAATCCTTTTTTGCAAAAAATGAAATGATGGCCGAACTATTGACGCCAGTTGAAGGTTATTCGCTGACGGAACAATTCTTGACAATGTTGATGTCAGTCATCTCAATGATATGCACCATCCCGCCTATAATGGCGATGTTAAAGCTTAAAGGGGAAGAAAAAAGGAACTATACTGAACATTTACTGAGCCGCGCTGTATCACGCACAAGGCTTATGGGCAGCTATCTTATCATCTCCGTTATTAGCGGTTTTCTCATGCTTGCGATTGCTGACATCGGTCTTTGGGCAGTCGGGAATTCAGTGATGGATGAAGGGGTTGCTTTCGGCACTATATTTAGTGCAGCAATGGTTTATCTGCCTGCGATGTGGATCATGATTGGCATTGCCGTGCTGTTCATTGGCTTTGTACCAAAGTTATCTGGCTTGACTTGGCTTTACTTGACATACTCAATCTTGGTCGTTTATTTAGGGGGAATGCTTCAATTCCCTGAATGGATGAGTAAACTAACGCCATTTGGCCATATTCCGAAACTTCCTGTTGAAGATATCGACTTCATGAAAGTATCCATGCTTACCATCATAGCCATAGTATTACTGGCTATTGGCTTTACCGGATATAACAAACGGGATATCCGAGGTTGACGATTCAACTATGATTCTATTATTCCTGAAAAAAGCCTGATTCCTCATTGTTTCAATGAGAAATCAGGCTTTTGGTTATCAGTCATGGGAAATTAATAATAGTACACCTAGCGCAATGATGATAAAGAATAAATAGCTTTCGAATTTTTTCGCAGGAATCCGCTTATTCATGAAGATTCCGAGACCAGTCGCAAGTAATATAGCTGGAATGGAATAAGCGTAAAGAATAAGTGAATCGGCTGTCCAAAGTCCGCCTAGCGCATGACCCGTCACGACCAGGATTCCGGAAATTAGGAAATGGGCTTGCAATGTTCCGCGGAATCGATCTGGATTCCACCTTCGTAAAGTTCCATAGACGACGACCGGCACCCCATTAAAGTTATAGGCGCTGCCAAGGGCTCCCGACGCAAAACCGAACGGCCATACCCAGCCCTTCGAGTTAAGTAATGGTTTTTCCACAGCCTGAAAAAGTCTTTGCTTTAGAAGAGAATAACCCCCATATGCAACCAAAAAAACACCCAGTGCAGAAGTGATGATCATAGAAGGTGCGTAATGGAGCAAAGCCAGGCCGGCTGGTATGCCGATCACCGTTGAAGCCGCCAGCCTGATTAATACCGAGCGTTCAATATGCCGCCATCCGCTAACGACGGTTAGCGAGGCAACGGTAAGACCGGCCAATCCAATCAAGGAAACCGAAGTATTAAGCGGAATGTGAAGTAAGGCAAGCAAAGGCATGCTGACAATCGCTTCACCGAACCCGAACATCGTCCGCATCAAGGCGCCGATAAACACTGCCGCCACCACCAATATGATGCTGCTGATCGTCATTCTTTCACCTCCTAAAAGCACAATAACCCTTCTATAATTATACCATATCAACCTGGTTTTAGGTTGGGGGAACCGTGCTTCAAAACGGGTTATTTAAGGTGTTTTACGCTCTTTGTGAAGTGTTTGAAATGATACTTAATAGAGAGGTACACATCCTTTGTTTTTGTTGCTTATGAGTCGAAAACGAGGCAGGAAAAGCGTTATATATCTTGAAGTGTTAATTCAGATGAAACTCCATTAATTTCTACTTTCGCATCAACTAAAACAAAAACAATTAGTCATACAGGAACTTTAGGAGTTTTAGGAGTCCCCATTACAAAATATAAAATCACAGGAAAATATAATTATACTTCTAGTGGTGCTACATCAGCCCTTTCAACTAAAGGAGAAGTAGTCTATCATTATAATCCAACCATCGCTACAGATTTAACTTATTATGGTGGTTATATCAATAATAAAAAATATTACGGAGAGGTAACTTTTTATTATAAAGTTGGAGAAGGATCGCTTGGTATTGTACAAATAGGAAATGTTTATCTTAAAGTATCAGGAAATCATCTAGGAAAACTCTCAGGTAGTATAAAAACTTCTGTAAAAAAATAAATTTCATATATAGTAGGTGATTATATGAAAACTTGGAAGAAAATACTTATTGGTGTAGTATCCATTCTAATAATCGCTATGATAATTGGAATTACAAGCTTTTATTCAATTTAAAGTTTAATCTGCTAACCAAAACAAAGACCATCATTATAAAGATGGTCTTTGTTTATTGTGTGCCCAGCAGGGGTACACAATAAACGCCAAATCCTTTGATAGAGGTGAGTCCTTAAATAACAGAAGAGAAAAAAAGGACAATCAATCTAACGCTATGAAACTTCCTTTTTTAGCTGAATAAAATCATACATAAACAATAAAAGTGAAAGAAAATAAACCCCTTGGCTACAAGTGGTTTATTTTGGTGTAACTGCGTACAATAAATTAATAAAATAGGGGACATGAAAGGGACATTGATGGTTTTATTAGGGGACACAAAGGGGACATTGATGGAGTAGTTTACATGTACCCACAAAAACACTAGGCTTTGCCTAGTTCAACAACTTAGTTGGGGACAGTTTTTCCTTATGCTCTTTCTTCTGCCAATACCTTTAAGTTATGACACTTTCCATTTAGATAAATCAAATAATTATTTTCCTGCATAAGAAAAGGCTGAAGTGGAAATACTTCAGCCTAAAAAACCCTATATATACATTTTAGAAGAATATCCTTTAGCATTTACGAATCAATCTCAGGTCTTTTTTTCATTCAGTTAGTGAATTAATCATAAAAGATTAAATGCATATCACTGTTAGTCCTTGATTTCGCAAAAAATTCTGCTTCATTTCCTCCATCAACAAAGTTACCAATACCCCGGAAAATACCACATTGGCCTCGATCTAAATATCTTACCCCTACATAATCATTATAACTGTCAGGATCATACTCCCATAATTCAACTTTTAACTTACCAGCTGGACCCACGTAAGAATCCCGACAAATCTTATAATCACCACCAGTAGAGGCAAACACATCACTTTCAGCACCATTAGAATAAAGAGATTGTTCTCCTAAGTAATCCCAGCCACTTGCAAATGTAGAAGAAGGGAACAACAACGCAGCGACCAATGCCACAGCACTCATTTTAAACATTTTCATGCTCATTCCTCCTCACCCGTTTTGACTTATTATTCTCCATATAATTCTAATCAATATTTTTTATATTATCATCTATCCAAAGATTCACTTTTTCACGAAGCGTTTTTGTAGTATCCACTACTTCAGCGCTACATAAGAAATTAGAGAAAAAAGTGAAATGTGCTCGTCATTCAGTTTTGAAATGTATTTCTGAATCATCTTTAAACTTTTAAGCCTTCCCGGATCAGGTAAACTAATTACCTCTGAATCCACCATTTGTGTAGAGGCGTCTCGATTTCTAATACCAGCAATCAGCAGCATAGTTGCTGCTAAACTAACACTACAATCCATGGAATAGGCCAATGCTGAAATTCTTTCATGCTCATAAGCTTTGAATCTTAAATGAATCCTTTCCTTCTGAATAATAGTTCTCTTCTGGAATACTTCGGCTTCAAAATCCCCTCTAAAAATCGTATTATCATGCCTGTAGTTTCTTTTAAAATACATGGACAAGCCCTCAATACATTCCCTGGAATTGATAGCTGCCATTATTATTTTTTCCCCTATATCCTTCACAGGCTTATGAACACATTTATTTAATGAGTGTTGAACGCAAAAAAACATATTAGGGCTATCTAGGGAATAAAATGAAGGGAATATTTTGAAGGAAAGCGGGGCTGTGCATGTGAAAATCCATGTGGTGAATAGGGGGGATTCTTTGTGGGGAATTTCCAAGCAATATGGTGTCAGTATCAACCGGATTGTTCGGATCAATGGCCTTGAAAATCCAGATAAGCTGGTGATTGGCCTAGCTCTTTTGATTCCTGAACCTTATCTTCAGTACAGGGTTCAGCAAGGTGATACTCTAAATAATATCGCAAATCAGTTTGGAATTACGGTACAGGAAATCATGCAATCGAATCGCATCACAAATCCTTCCGCTATCTATCCAGGGCAGAGACTAACCATCCCGGTTATTTATCATACCGTAAGGGAACGAGATACCCTTTATGATATAGCGAGACGTTATGGAACGACAGTTCAAGCCATTATGCAAACGAATCGGATTACAGATCCGTCCAATATTCATATCGGGAGGATAATAAGGATTCCCCAGAAACCAAAACCTATCATTGATGTAAATGGTTTTACAAACGTTTACGGGCAAGTAGGTGCGGAGCAGGTACGTGATGTAGCCTACGATTTGACCTACGTAAGTCCATTCGGTTATAGAATGAGGAAAGATGGCAGCTTAGAAGTCATAGATGACACCCCGACGATACGGGCGGCACAGTCAACTGGCGTCATACCCATGATGTGCATAACGAATTTTTCCGCAACGGAAGCGGGAACACAGCTTGCACATACGATACTTTCCGATTTAAGTTTAGTGGAAACATTATTAACCAACGTCATAAAAACGATGAAAAATAAAGGGTACCGTGGATTGAATATCGATTTTGAAAGTGTAGCACCAGAGGACCGTGATTTCTATAATCGCTTTCTCCAAAGAGCAGTGGATCGATTGCATCCTGAGGGTTACTTTGTGTCATCCTCCCTTGCCCCAAAAACTAGCGCTAATCAAAAGGGGCCATTAGTTGAGGCACATGATTATCCAGTTCACGGACGGCTGCTCGACTTCGTGGTGCTGATGACATATGAATGGGGTTACCGAAAGGGGCCGCCGCAGGCAATCTCTCCCATTAATGAAATAAAGCGTGTCCTTGACTATGCCGTAACGGTGATACCAACAAATAAAATCTTCATAGGATTTCAAATTTATGCACGGGACTGGCTTATTCCTCATGAAGAGGGGCAGGAAGCAGAGACTTTCGACATGCAGGAAGCCATCAGACGCGCCGTCCAATATAATGTAGAAATAAAATATGACGAGACAGCCCAATCACCTTATTATAGGTACAAAGATAATCAGGGGCGCACACATGAAGTTTGGTTTGAGGACGCACGCAGTGCTAAAGCCAAATTCGACTTGGTGAAAATTTACAGGTCAAGGGGTCTCAGTTATTGGGTACTTGGTTATCCTTTTCCACAGAATTGGGAACTGCTTGGGGATACATTTATTGTACGGAAACTGTAGGGTGTTTTGTTACAGCAAGGTGTATCAAAATATATATATATGAAGGGCAGCTTTATTATAAAGCTGTCTATTTTAGTGATTTCGAAATGCATTTCAAGAATTGGATTTTTATAACAACGTTAATAATCGTTTGGAATCTGAGTCGATAAAGGGACTTAATCGAGGACGCCATATGGTGGTCCTTTTCATTTTAATGAGAACTCTTTAAAAAACAAGGGAATGGTCATTCAAAAAAGGAAAAGGGCTCCTCATTGTGGAATTAGGAGACTAGAATATTACTTACCGGAGGAACATTTAATGGAATTAACCATCATAAATACGTTTACAGATCAACCTTTTAAAGGAAACCCTGCTGCAGTCTGCCTTCTTACCGGGGAAAGTAACAGCGAGTGGATGCAGCGAATAGCTAAAGAGATTAATATGCCTGTTACTGCTTTTATTCAACCTCATAATGGTGAATGGAAGCTGCGATGGTTCACACCTTTCATTGAAATCCCGATTTGTGGACATGGGACGCTGGCAAGCTCTTTCTTTTTATGGGATAAAGGATACGTGCCAAGGAATCAGCCGATTGCCTATCAGACGAAAAGCGGGCTTCTCACTGCAAAATTCGTTGAAGGAATGGTTCAGTTGGAATTTCCGTCATTAAGGGAGAAGGAGACCGCTGCCCCTGATTTACTGATAAAGGCTTTAGGTGTTGAGCCTGAGTATGTTGGGCAAAACAAATGGGATCTTCTAGTCGAAGTTCAATCAGAGGAAATCGTAAGGAATTTAAAGCCGGATATAGATTCCATTGCCCAATTGCCGGTTCGGGGCGTCATTGTAACGAGTCAATCGGATAGCAGTGAATATGATTTCGTTTCACGTTTCTTCTCCCCTGCCCAAGGCCTTGACGAAGATCAAGTAACGGGCTCAGCCCATTGCTGTCTGGGACCATATTGGAAAAGAAAGCTGGACAAAAGTATTTTTATAGCCTATCAGGCATCGGAAAGAGGAGGTCTATTGAAGGTTGAAGTAACGGAAGACACAGTTAAACTTTCCGGACATGCCGTCACAATATTCAAAGGGAACTTAACCATTTAATGCAGGGGGAAGATTTGAGTGGGTTCCATCTAAATTTTTAAAAAAGTTGATTGGAGCCGGTTTTCGAGACTCCTGCGGGAAAGGCGCGTCCAAGGGGGTTCCCACAGGCACAAAGGCGCCGAGGGCGGACCGCCCGCGGAAAACGAGTGCCTAGAGTGGAAATGAACGTTCGAAATTTACAACTCGGCAATCCTTCTTAATGAAGGTTTGTGCCCTTTACCTTTGTTTAGTGTGCAAGAATCGAAATGGCACTATACACTAATAACAAAGCCATGATTACATTAAACTGACTTCTATACTTTGATAAAAACGTTTGAAAAACAGAACCGAACATACTCCAGCAGAACGTACTCATAAAACCAACAAAAGCCAGAAATAATGAAAAGAATAGTAAGCTGAAATTTGAAGAGTGATAAGGTAGGATGAAGGTCGATATTGCCGTGATGCCATATAAGATTCCTTTTGGATTTATGAATTGTAAAAGCATGCCAGCTATAAAACTGTTGTTCCTGTCATCATTATCGTCCTTCGCTTTATTTGAACTGGAAATGATTTTTATGGCCAGATACAGCATGTAAATTGCCCCAAGGATCGTCATGATAAATTCAATCTTTGGTATGGAATTTTCAAGTAAAACATTAAAATAACTGCACAATAGCATGATTACAAAAAAACCGGCACCTACTCCGAAACAAAATTTAATCGTCTTTTTTAACCCGTACTTGTTCGCAAATAACATGGCCATGATGTTATTTGGACCCGGAGTGAAACTGGTAACAAAAACAAACAGCAAAAAAGATAGTAATGGCATGGTTGATTCCCCTTTGTATGCTATAATGACCAAAATTGACATTATAACGATTTCCTTTTTATTGTACAATGCCGACGTTATATTGTAAATAAGGAGCATTTTTATGGAAGAAATAAATTTTATTATTGCTAACAATTTAAAAGCCATCAGGGAAAGTAAAAAATTAAGTCTTGAAAAGGTTGCCGAATTAACTGGAGTAAGCAAAACGATGATCGGACAAATAGAAAGGGGTGGATCGAGCCCTACGATTACGACAATTTGGAAAATAGCCAATGGATTAAAGATTTCATTTTCTTCATTGATAAATAGTCCGCAGCCAGATACAAAAATTGTTTTAAAAAGTGAAATTCAATCATTATCTGAAGATAACGGCAAATATCGAGTTTATCCCCACTTTCCCTTTGAGGATGAGAAGCGCTTTGAAGTATATTCAGTCGAGATAGAAAAAGGTGGATTCCTAAGTTCCGATTCGCATAGGGAAGGGACGGAAGAGTACATAACTGTTTTTGAAGGGGAAGTGACTGTACGTGTAAATAACGAAGAATTTACAATAAGGAATGGTGATTCTATCAGGTTCAAGGCTGACAGACCGCATGCCTACCATAATTCAGGGGATACATTAACTCGATTAAGCATGATCTTATATTATCCAACTTAAAAAATGGAGTAATGTAGTTCTGTTAATATATCTTAGCAAAGTGAATATCCCCTATGGATTGACTGGTGGTATGGTCTGCCTGTTGGGGATACTGCTTCAAAAAGTCAAAGGCCCAACGATTTGACTTGTCATCAAATTACTAGTAAACTGATGGTGCATCAAAGATGGGAGGCAGGCTTTACATGGATAGACGGGGATTTTCGGATGAGAACAAATTGAGTTTGCTGATTTGGCTGCGAATGGTTCGTTTTTATCAAAGAAGCAATCAGCTTTCGAATGAACACTTACAGCATTTCGGCGTCACCGCTGCCCAATTCGATATGTTGGCACAAGTACTTATCCATCAGCCTGTTTCACAAATCGAATTAGCGGAGCACCTAACGATAAGCCGTGGAGGCGTATCACATATGCTGACAAGGCTGGAAAAAGAGAACTTGATCGTCCGTAATCAACAATGGAAAGTTAAATATATTTCATTAACGGAAAAAGGGAAAAAGTTAATGGAAAAGGTCATGCCTATTCAATCCGATTTCCAAGCTTCATTATTCGATATATTGGATGATGAAGAAAAGAAGCGCATGCATGAAATGATGATAAAGATTCATAGACATAGTTTACAGATTGAAGTGCCTAATGCCAGCCAGGAGGAATCCTAAGACTGGATCAGGCAGCCATACTGATAGGATTTTTATCAGTTTACTAGTAACTTAAGGGAGGAATGGAGTAATGAAAAGTGAAAATCATTTTAAACGAGATATTGTCGAAGTGAAAGATGTGAAGCTTCAAAGGTATAGTCCGATTCATACGGCCGGACCAGTCATAGAACCAGGAAACTGGGAAAAGAGTGATCCGTTCCTTTTAATGATGGAGGATAAATTTCAAAAGGGATCATTCGATATCCACCCGCACAGGGGAATCGAAACCGTTACATTCGTCATTGACGGAACGATCGAGCACTATGACAGTCATACCGGGGATGGAGGGATACTTGGACCTGGTGATGTCCAATGGATGACAGCTGGAAGTGGCGTCGTGCATAATGAGGTGCCTTCCGAAGGTGTGACTGCCCATTCCCTTCAACTTTGGGTCAACCTTCCCCGGAGTGAAAAGATGACGACACCAAGATATCAAAACTTAATGGCAAAAGATATGCCGGTCAGAAAAGAAGAAGGAGCACTGATCCGTGTCTTTTCCGGATCATCCAAGGATGTTATCTCGACAACGAAGAACCATGTTCCCGTGACGATGGTGGAGATGGTCCTGGAGCCTGGAGCATCGGTCACGCAGAATTTACCAGGAAGCTACAACGGAATCATCTATCTAATAGAAGGAAGCGGAATCTTCGGTAACAACGAAGTGAGAGCCTCAAAGGGACAGGTATTATGGCTGGGTGCTTGTAAAGAATCAGGGGAAAGTGAAGTTGATATAACGGCAACTGAACCTTTAAGACTTGTTCTATATGCAGGAGAACCTTTAATGGAGCCTGTTGTTGCCCGCGGACCGTTTGTCATGAATACTGAAGAGGAAATCGATCAGGCATACCTTGAGTATCGGCAAGGCACTTTCTTGAAGCATTAAGATGGAAAAAGGGCATCGTAATTGATGCTCTTTTTTTTGAATCTTCCCATATTGGTGGGCGGGGATAGTGATTATAAGGGAGAGCATTTCTGAAATTAACTGGACTTTTTTTAAGAAAAAACTGGATGCTAACTAGTCTTAGGCGTCATTATCTGCAGTTTGGGAGAGATTTAAATCTCTCCCTTTTTTGCTTTTCAGCAATTAGGTATAAAGACTAAGTTTAGAATTAGATGAAACTGATTCTATTTTACCATTAAATAATTTTCTTGATATATCATCAATTAGCCACTAGGTATTTTGGGGTGATTATAATGATAATATTCTGTTAATATTCGATGTTGTATTGTAAAATTGTTTTAAAATTGGATTATTTTGTTGTAATATAGGAGATACACGGATCTTTAGAGGAAAAAAGTAGGGTGGATTTGTGTATGGGTAAGTCAATTTGCCGGAATTAAATTTTTGGAAAAGCGCGTCAATTCTATGGATAAGTTAGCTGGATGTTATGTCAGTATAGAACTTATGGGGGGATTAACTATAATGGGGAAAAAGAAAATCGTAAAAATTGCATCAGCTACCATAATGGCTGCGACAACGATCGTAGCAGTAGCACCTGCACCTTCGGATGCTGCCACTAGCCTGAATAGTAAAATCAAAACGGCCAAGGCAGCAATCAAAAAACCATTCGACACCTATTTCTACACTTCTAAACTCGCTTCAGTATCCACTGTTGAAAAACAAATCAAGTCTGCAAAACAAGCAAAAAAAGACATCAACTCTAATATTAAAAAATCAATGCTAAGCAAAAAAGAAAAAGATGCCAAATACAAAGAAATCGAAGCTTATGATAAGTACATCACTCGTTCAGAAGGTTATGTAAAAGGATATAAAGCGGCGGAGAAAGCAAAAGCTTCACATGGTAAATCTATTAGCGCCCTTACGAATTCAATACTTGCCAAGAAATCAATAGATATCAGGAATCAATACGAAGCACTGGATAAGGCCGTGAAAAAGGCAGATAAAGATATTAAAGATACGGTTTACGGTGCGAAAATCGAAAAGCTCCTATACGATAAATTCACTGTATCGACCAAAACAGCTTTGAACGGTGACCTGAAAGTTCCGTACTACTATGAAAAAGCTGCATACTGGGTGAAGAAGGGTGATTTAAAGACCGCGGACAAGCGGATGCAAACCGTTTCGTCACAGTTGAAAAAAGTCAGCAAAACATCCAAGCTCGGAAAAGCCATACACGCCTATGTGAAAGAAGTGAAAGGTAAGTATGATGATGCGGTATATGCAGAAAAGAAAAAGGAAGTGGCCAAACGGGTCAATGCCTATGTAGCACTTGCCAATGGGGAACTTAAAACGAAAGAACAGATAAACGCGGCTAAAAAGGCGAAAGCAGCCATTAATTTAAATGGAATCAAGGAGTCGGACCGAAAGGAATTCCTTTCGAAAATAGCATTGGCAGATAAGAAAGTCGCTGCCGCTGAAGAAGCCTTGAAAAATCCAGCGAAGGCGATCACGCTTTCCTTGATGCATACGAATGACACGCATGCCCATTTGGACAATGTGGCCAAAAGGGTGACGGCTGTTAAGGAAGTGCGTAAGAGTAAGCCGCAAGCTCTTTTGGTGGATGCTGGTGACGTATTCTCGGGAACCCTCTATTTTAATGAATTCAAAGGGCAAGCGGATCTTCGCTTCATGAATTTAATGAAATATGATGTCATGACATTCGGGAATCATGAGTTTGATTTGGGATCAAGCGCCGAAGGGCATCAAGCTTTGGCTGACTTCATTAAAGGGGCACAGTTCCCATTTGTCAGTTCGAATGTGGACTTCTCCAAAGATGATAAATTCAAGGGACTATTCTCGGATTTAATTTCAAGTAAGCCGGAGCAAGGGAAGATATACAATGGAATCGTAAAACAAGTGGATGGCCAAAAGGTAGGGTTCTTCGGGCTTACAACTGAAGAGACGAAAGACATTTCAAGTCCAGGAAGTATAGAATTTGAAAACTATCTTGAAGAAGCCGAAAAAGCGGTCAAGGCGTTCAAAGGCATGGGTGTCAATAAGATAGTTGCCGTATCCCATATTGGTTATGATGACAATGCGGCTTATGACAATGATTTAACATTGGCTGCCAAGGTCAAGGGCATCGACGTGATTGTGGGCGGACATAGCCATACGCAGTTAGACGCCCCCGTTGTTGTTGACAAAGATGATAAAGGGAAAACGAAAGAGCCGACTGTCATCGTTCAAGGGTATCAATATAGCGACTATTTAGGAACGATCGATGTGAACTTCGATAAGGAAGGCAAGATTGTCGGACAAGCCGGTAAGCTGATTAAGCTTTCTGAAAAACAGGATGATGCTGAAGCGGCAAAAGTGCTCGAAACATACTCCTCGAAGATTAAGGAGCTGAAGGATACGCAGACTGGTGCATCTGCTGTGAAGGCGTTGGAAACACCGCGTGATGCAGGAGATGAAACAAAGCCGAGTGTTCGCAAAAATGAAACGGAACTGGGTAATTTAATTACGGATGGAATGCTTTCTAAAGCGAAGGAATTCAATAAGGATACGGTCATAGCATTCCAAAATGGCGGGGGCATCCGCGCTGGCATCGATCAAGGTGAGATCACCTTAGGGGAAATCCTAACCGTTTTACCGTTTGGGAATACGTTAGCGACGATGAAGCTTACGGGTGCAGAAATCAATGAAGCATTAGAGCATAGTGTAAGCCTCGCTCCTAAGGAAAATGGCGGCTTCCTGCATGTTTCCGGAATGAAATTCAGCTACGACAGTTCGAAGGAAGCAGGCAATCGTGTCACAAAGGCTGAAGTACTTGGACAAGATGGAACATATTCCGTATTGGATGCAGCGAAGGAATATGTCGTGGCGACCAATGCTTTTACAGCCAAGGGCGGAGATGGATTCACCGTTTTCAAGAAGGCTTATGAAGAAGGAAGAGTGACGGATATCGGACTCGCTGATTGGGAGAATTTACGGGATTATGTAAGCGGGCTGAAAACTGTCGATCCAAGCATCGAAGGACGCATCAAGGATGTTGCCGGAAGCAATACAGACCCGACTGTGGTATTGGCCAAAGACTTTGGCGGAACGGCTGATGCGCCAAAAACCCATGAAGGTAATGTAGTTGTTGATATTACTGATGTTGCTTCATTGGAAAATGCAGTGGTTAAAGGGAATCTTACATTAACAGGAACTCCTCCGGATGACTTTACTTTTTCGCAAGTTACAGTCGAGGGTAATTTGGATTTATCGGGACTTAACGGTAAGACCGTGAGCATGAGCGGTGTCACGGTGAATGGCGAAACCATTCTTTAAGCGGTATTCAAATGACTGCTGAGCCTACGAAAAAAAGTTGAAGGGGTTGAGATCTTGAAGAAGAACGGGATAAGCAAGCTTTTCTTTGCCATACTGATTGTGCTGTCAACGGTTTTGCCATATGCAGCCGCTGTAAAAGCGGAAGGGACAATATCGGTAACGGAAGCGATTAATAATAACAGCGGTACGGCGACGGTGAAGGGATACATTGTCGGTACAGCTAAAAGCGGTACAAGCTATCAACAAACATCGCCTTTTACTGAAGGTACGAATATAGGTATTGCGGATAGACCGGATGAAACGGATGTTAAGAAAATCATGCCTGTTCAGCTTCCAGCCGGAAATATCCGAACTGCTTTGAATTTGGTCGAACATCCAGAATTACTCAATGCGCAGGTGACGATTACGGGGAAGCTTGAAAAGTACTTTTCAGTACCCGGCCTGAAATCCGCGACGGATTACAAAATTATCACTGATGGAGGAACGACTCCAGAACAGCCTGATGTAAAGGTACTGGACTCCATTGCCGAAGCACGCACGAATACTGAAGATGTCGTGCAGGTCGATGGGGTGGTCACCACGGGCCTTGGTTATTGGGGAGGAAAGGGTTTTTATATCCAGGATGAAACGGCTGGGCTATATGTTTATGGTTCTTCGTGGCCTGCGGATGTAAAGCTAGGGGATAAGGTTACTTTAATCGGACAAGTATCCGCTTATAATAATGAATTACAAATTCAACCAACCTCCCTTAAAGTGGTTTCCTCCGGGAATGAACTTCCTGATATCCAAAAAATTGATGCATCTGGCGTAAATGAGGAAACACAAGGTGAGCTGGTTACCATTGAGAAAGCAACCATTACAGAATTGGCAGCATCGGGAACATACGGAACATTCGAATTCAAGGCGGAAGATACTGAAGGGAAATCTGTTGTCGTTCGCCATGATAACCGGACCGGTTCAAGTTATGAAGATTTCGTGAAGAGCTTTAAAGCAGGGGATGTCATTTCTGTAACCGGAATCGGATCGAGGTTCAATGACACGTATCAGTTGAAGCCGCGTGGTATTGAAGATTATGAACTGTTGAACAAACCAGCCGTTTACACGGATATTTTCCCTGGTACGGTTAGTGAAAATACAAAGGTATCACTTGAATCTGGTTGGGAAGCAGCGAAAATCCATTATACGCTGGATGGATCCGCACCGACGTCTTCAAGTGCTGTGTACACAGAACCTATCATTTTAACGAAAGATACGGTCATCAAGGCAATCGCTGTCAATGACAAGATATCGGAAGTTTTCACATTTGCCTATACCGTTACCAAAATCAATGAAGTGAAGATTCGTGACATTCAAGGGATGAATCATTTTTCATCATATGAAACTCAACTCGTCTCAGGTGTGGAAGGTGTCGTCACGTATGTAAAAGATGCGAATAACTTTTACATGCAAGATCCCAACCCGGATAAGGACCTGAAGACATCCGAGGGAATACTTGTGTACAACAAAGCACATGGCCTGAAAGCGGGAGATCATGTCAAAGTGGCAGGTAAAGTTGCCGAATGGTATATCGAAGGATACGCTGAAATGAAAACGACGGATCTGCCAACAACTGAATTGACCAATACGACGATTGAAAAGCTTGGCACTGCAGCTATGCCAGAACCGATCATCATTGGAAAAGATGTCATTCCGCCGTCTGAGAACATCGATGATGATAGATTGACAGACTTTAACCCAAGTGAAGACGGCATTGATTTCTACGAGAGTTTGGAGGGAATGCTCGTAGAAGTATATAACCCGAAAGTGGTTGCTCCTCAAGACTATGGTGAATTGGTCGTGATTCCGGGGAATATGGAAACGACAACTGCAGTTGGAGGCGTCAAAATAACGGAAACGGATTTCAATCCTGAAAGAATTACCCTGGATATAAATGATGAATCATTTACAGCTAAAACCGGTGACTTCTTTGAAGGCTCGGTTACGGGTGTCATCAGCTATGGATATAGCAACTATAGGGTACTGACGGATAAAGCTCAGCTGCCGGCATTAAAGGATGGCGGTACGGCTCGGGAAGTGACATCCTTAGAGAAGGATGCTGATAAGCTATCGATCGCTTCCTATAATATCGAGAATTTCTCGACTCAAACCGCTAATTCGAAAGTTGAAACGATCGCAACATCCATCATTACCAATCTAAAACAACCCGATATCATCGGCGTAACGGAAATGCAAGATAATGATGGGGCAACAGATAGCGGGACAACGGATTCTGCTCAAAGTGCCAAGAAGTTAACCGACAAAATAAAAGAGCTGGGCGGACCGCAATATCAATACATCGATATCGCTCCAGAAGATAAACTTGATGGCGGGGCACCCGGCGGGAATATCCGGGTAGGCTTTTTATATAATGTCGACCGTGTCAAATTGACTGAAGGAACGAAAGGAACGGCAACACAGTCTGTGGCCTTCAAAGATGGAAAACTTACCTTGAACCCTGGACGAATCGAGCCTACCGATCCCGCCTTCACATCAAGCAGGAAGCCTTTGGCCGCTCAATTCGAATTTAAAGGCGAAAGCGTAGTGGTGGTAGCCAATCATTTTAATTCCAAGGGCGGTGACCAGCCGTTATTCGGCAAAAACCAGCCTCCTGTCCTTTCAAGTGAAACGCAAAGGCTTCAAATTGCCTCTATCGTCAATCGGTTTGTCAGTGATATCAAGTCACAGGATGCCAAAGCGAATATTGTCCTGCTTGGAGACTTTAATGATTTTGAATTTTCGGCTCCGCTTAAAACATTAAAGGGCAAAGACCTAACCAATATGATCGAAAAAGTTCCATTTGAAAAACGTTATTCTTACACATATCAAGGCAATTCACAAGTACTGGACCATATCCTTGTTTCGAATAATATGGCCGCGACAACGAAAGTCGATATTATCCATATTAACTCATCCTTCATGGAAGTTCATGGAAGGGCTAGCGATCATGACCCTGTATTGATTTCAACCTCTTTATCTGAATCTGGTGGAGTCGAAACTCCTGCACCAGAAAAAACGTATAATTTAACAAACGTTAAAACAAAAAAACTTACGATCGCTTCACCTAGTGTTTTGATCGATCTTGACGAAACATCGAACATTGAAGAAGGTATCTGGTTAAAAGGTTCATATGCTGTACTCAAAGGCCTTGGGCTGAAGAATGCTGCTGTGACGATAAAACCGGATAAGGAAGGCGCAATCATTGATTTTGGAGGCATGGCGGTGAAGGAAGTCATCATTGATAACGCTAATGTAAAAGAAATCAGGGGCGCTGAAAATGTTCAGAAATGGTCGGTAACAGATGGCGTAGACACATCGAATATCAAGTTTGTCGATTCCAAGGGGGAAGCGATTGCTTCCCCTTTTGACCCTAAAGAAAATCATGCGCCCGTCGTGACGAAAAACCTGGAAAATCTTGAAGTGAAAGCAGGCTCCAAGGTCACCATCGATTTGAGTGAGCACTTCTCAGATCCAGATGGAGATGAACTTACCTATTCATCGACTATCGGTACGGTCACCGGCCAGACATTAATCCTTCCTGCAAATGAAGCTGGAACATACCTTGTCGCAGTCAAGGCCGAGGACCAGCAATCGGAAGCGGTTGCCCGTTTCACGTTGACCGTATCGAATGATAAGCCGCTTGAAGCTTATTACGAAACGGCTGCAGGAAAAACGGGAACGGAATTGAAAGCGGTTCTGCACTCGATTATTAAGGGGCACACCATGTTATCTTATGATCAAGTGTGGAATGCCCTTAAGGAAACGGATGAAGACCCTGTGAACAAGCAGAATGTCATCTTGCTTTACTCTGGAAAATCCATCTCTGAGAACGCGAATGGGGGCAATACCGGACAATGGAACCGTGAACATGTTTGGGCAAAGTCCCACGGTGATTTTGGGACAAGCAAAGGGCCTGGGACAGACCTTCATCACCTCCGTCCCGCTGATGTGACAGTGAATGGTAAACGGGGCCACCTTGATTTCGACGAGGGCGGTCAAACATATAGTGGATGTGAATGTAAGTTTGATTCAGATTCATGGGAGCCGCCAAATCATGTTAAAGGCGATATAGCAAGGATGTTATTTTACATGGCCGTCCGATATGAAGGAAACGGCGAGTTGGATCTTGAATTATCCGATACAGTCAATACGTATCCGAAGCCGCTTCATGGAAAGCTATCGACACTATTGAAATGGAATGAACTCGATCCAGTAGACGATTTCGAGAGCCATCGCAATGATGTCATTCAGGACTGGCAAAATAACCGCAATCCATTCATCGATCATCCTGAATGGGCATCCGAAATTTGGGGTGCCGCTAAATCCATCGATGAGAAAAAGGCAAGTTAAAATCGGAGATAGAAGGGAAAGCAGCCTGATGGCTGCTTTTTTAGTTTGCTGACACAAGGGGGGCGAAAGTGCAACCATGATGTTAAGAGGAGACTTGGTTTAACTAGCTAGCGGAGACCCTGTTAAATGAGTGCGTCGCTTGGCATTTAATGCGTGGACCGCAAAATAATGAAAAAAATTGTTAAAGGTCGAATAAAGGGCGGTTTAGGTCGAATCGAGCGGGTGAAAGGTCGAATAAAGTACGTGAACGGTCGAATCGAGAGGGTGGAAGACCGAATAAAGTAGGTGAACGGTCGAATCGAGAGGGTGGAAGGTCGAATAAAGTGCGTGAACGGTCGAGGAAATGACCTTCTTATTCAATAAAGGGGCCCTTTAATGGATGAATTGAGTCGCTACTATTAGCTGGTTTGCTTAAAAAGAAAAAGTCGTGACTATGCAAGTGCTCACGATTTTTTATCTACAAACTAAAAGTGGCCACAAGGCTGCTTTTTTCATGCTTTTATATAAAGTTAATCATTGATAGTTAATTATCTTAAAATACTGAAAAATCAAACGTTTATTTTGCATTAAATAAAAAATATTTTGGTAGGTATGTTATGTAATATATGTTAATATGGGATATGCAATGAAAGGGTTTTCATTGCAGGAATGACAAAAATATTTTAATATAGTAATTATGCCGCTTTTTAATCTTCATTCATCCTTAAAAGACGGTTAAAAAATATATTGCCAGAAATGGGGCATTTCACGATGAAATACAGATCTGCATTCGATATAATCGGTCCCGTCATGATTGGACCTTCAAGCTCACATACAGCAGGAGCTGCCAGAATTGGCAGAGTAGCACGGACATTATTCGGAAAGCAACCGAAGAAAGCGATTATTTCTTTATATGGTTCTTTTGCAAAAACATATAGGGGACACGGTACGGATGTTGCTGTCGTAGGCGGGATCTTGGATTTCGATACGGATGATGAGCGAATTCCTGCCTCTTTAACGATAGCGGAAGAAGCCGGTATGGACGTTTCCTTTACAATCGAGGATACGGTGATGGATCATCCTAATACAGTCAAGATCAGACTGTTCGACGAAGATAAGGAATTAGAACTTGTTGGGATCTCGATTGGCGGCGGAACGATAGAAATAACGGAATTGAATACGTTCAAGCTTAAATTGTCGGGTGAAAACCCAGCCATTTTAGTCGTGCATAACGATGTATTTGGAATCATATCTTCCGTTTCGACAGTATTGGCGAATCATGAAATTAACATTGGCCATATGGAAGTTTCACGGAAAGAAAAAGGTCAAATGGCTCTCATGGTGATTGAAGTCGATCAGAAAATCAAGGGCGATGTCATGAAGGAAATTGAACGATTGGAAAACGTGTCACAAGTCATAAGGATGGTTGAATGATAAGTGCTGGCATAGATATGGAGGTAAAAACATGTTCCGAAATGTAGCAGAGTTAGTAGAACTTGCTGAAAGTAAACAGGTAAAAATCGCGGAAATCATGATTTTACAAGAAATGGAGTTCTCAGGCCTGTCGAGAGAACAGATCATCGAAAAGATGGACAGGAATTTGACAGTGATGGAACAAGCGGTGGAAAGAGGTCTGAAAGGTGTGCAATCCGTGACAGGCCTAACGGGCGGAGACGCTGTTCTTTTGCAAAATTATATCAAGTCGGGCAAGGCACTGGCAGGTAATTTATTATTGGATGCCGTCAGTAAAGCTGTTGCGACGAACGAAGTGAACGCAGCAATGGGAATGATTTGTGCCACTCCGACTGCAGGTTCTGCGGGCGTTGTGCCCGGTACATTATTTGCCGTGAAAGAAAAATTAAACCCGACCCGGGCAGAGATGATTGAATTTCTTTTCACTTCCGCTGCCTTCGGATTCGTGGTTGCAAACAACGCTTCCATTTCTGGAGCGGCTGGCGGCTGCCAAGCAGAAGTGGGCTCGGCAAGCGGAATGGCCGCAGCTGCGATAGTGGAACTGGCCGGCGGTACACCAAGCCAAGCCGCAGAAGCGATGGCAATCACATTGAAAAATATGCTTGGACTGGTTTGTGATCCAGTGGCTGGATTGGTCGAAGTTCCTTGCGTGAAACGTAACGCAATGGGGGCTTCCAACGCGATAACGGCAGCTGATATGGCGCTTGCAGGCATTACGAGCCGTATTCCATGTGACGAAGTTATCGATGCCATGTATAAAATCGGATTGACCATGCCGGTTGCACTTCGTGAAACGGCAGAAGGCGGCCTGGCTGCGACTCCTACTGGGCGTAGATTGGCAAAGGAAATTTTCGGTTCATATAAATAAACATTCAGTCCCATTAACAAAAGGTTTGTTAATGGGGTTTTTAATTTGTCTTAAAAAAACAACTCCAATCCCTTAACCTGCTCAATAATAAGATTATCTTTTTGTGAATGAAAAAAGGAAATTAGAGGAAGATGGAGGAATTTGGCGTTTATGGACACGGAGATGGAAAGAATCGTTAAAAAATCTGAATTATCAGTGAATATGGAGCCATAGCAACTTTGTTAGTTATCAATTTCAATGATAAGATGAGTACGAAATTCACTATGGGAAGGATTGATTCTTCATTAATTTTCTCGAATTAACGTACACGTCGGCAATGGAAAAAGCGATGTTTCAGGCTCATGGAATCGGCTATGCACTATATGCTCAAAAACTGGAGCAGCGCATGATGGTTGAACAAGAACGGGAACAGGATTATCTAAAAAGCAGGCGTATATCAGACGAGATGAGAGCCAATCTTTTTTTGGGTAGTTAATTTCGAAGATATCGAATAACATAAAACGAAAAAACATGAACAAGCGAAAGAGCAATCTTAAAGATTGCTCTTTTTGTCCTGCCCTAAAGGGGTATTTTCTATTAAAAAGGAGGTGACACCAATTTTAAATAGAATGTATGTTGATGAAGAGGAGGATTGATCTTAGTGGAGAGAAGAGCATTACTGGTATCAGCATTACCGGGATATGAAGAAGAAATTGGGCGGTGGCTATGGTGTTTAGAAGATGTTCGCCGTACGTTGATAACGAAATTGACTGGAATCAGCCAAAATATACTTGATACGAAAATCGATGAAAGGCAAACGATTGGCTCGATGTTGTATCACATAGCTCTGATAGAGGCAGATTGGTTATACGAGGAGGTCCTTGTTTCGGAATGGGATTCGGAAATACGCGCGTTGTTTCCATTAGGATGTCGTGCCGAAGATGGCTCCCTAAACCACATTGAAGGACAAACATTAGAAGAACATTTCTACCGCCTCAATAATGTACGTGAAGTATTTCTTTCAAACTTTCGCACAATGGACCTAACGGATTGGCGTAAACCGAGGGTACTTGAACAATATGACGTCACGCCTGAATGGGTCGTTTACCATTTGGTTGAACATGAATCACATCATCGAGGACAGATTTTTCAGTTGCTGAAGAAATTACGAAATGAATGACTCCTGCCGAATAACTGGCTAGCCGAGCCCCCAAAGCCGCTTGCTTTGATGAGGCTTGGCAGACAGTCGGCGGAAAGGGAGCGGATTTCTGAAATCAACTGGAACGTCTTTTAAATAAAAGGCTCTTTTCGTAAAAATGGTTGTTTTTAAAACGAAACTATTTAAGGTTGATTGGAGCGGAGCGGAAGTGCGAGACTCCTGCGGGAGCAGCGGGACAGGTGAGACCCCACAGGCGTTCACGCCGAGGAGGCTCACCGCCCGCCCCGCGGAAAGCGAGCATCTGGAGTGGAGATCAACCACACCGCATTACTTGGTAAATAGCAACAAAGTATGCGAAAACAGCCAAAGAAAAAAACTGTAGGCAAACTCGCTTATCTTCGAGTTCGTCTACAGTTTATATGCCTGGACTGATTTTATTTCATTTAATCTATTTGGTGATTATGACCGAATTTCGACTTTAAGACGCTGCTTGCATACCCAATGAATCCTCCAACAATGGCAGGGACGATCCACCCAAGCCCAGCTTCATACATAGGAAGTATTGCAGTGAAGAAATCATTGATGAATGAAATGTGTACACCTGCTCCATTTAATCCATCAAATAAACTGACGATGAATGTTAAAAGTAAGCTGCCTTGATAAACTTCAGGTCTTCCCTTAAATAAGGAATGAAGAAATGTTAGGAAGATCAAAACAATGGCTAATGGATAAATGGCTGTCATAACCGGTACTGAAATGGCAATTAACTCGGTTAGTCCAATATTGGCAATGATTGCACTGAATATGGATAAACTTATGGCAATCGTTTTGTAAGGCAGACTTGGAAATAGTTTATGGAAGTACGTCGAGCAAGAGGTAATGAGTCCTACGCTCGTCGTTATACAAGCCACTGTGATCATTAATCCTAATAATAGCCCACCATACGATCCAAAGTAGTAATCCGATACTTTCGCCAAGATAATGCCTCCATTATCCAAGCGTCCAAGTTCCCCAACGCTTGAAGCACCCATATAAGAGAGAGCTGTATAAATGGTAGCAAGGATAACGGCCGCAATGGCAGTCGCTTTTCCACAAACGATCATTATTTGTTTTTTTGTTTTGGCACCTTTTTCTTTAATGGCATTAATGATGATGATGCCAAAAACAAAAGATGCAAGAGTATCCATGGTTAAATATCCTTCTCTGAATCCATTGAAAAATGGTTGAACCATATAATGCTCGGCAGGTGCTTCAAAATCACCAATTGGATTAACGAAAGCGACTACCACCAGGATTCCAATAAACGTCAACTTGATGGGTGTCAAAACTTTCCCCACAATTTCGACAATTTTCGCAGGATTGAGCGAAAGAAGGCACGAAACCGTAAAAAAGATGATGGTGAAAATAAGTAAAGGCAATGGACCTGGATCTTCAGGCAAAAAAGGTTTTACACCGATCTCAAAAGAAACGTTTCCTGTTCTAGGCATTGCGAATAATGGACCAATGGCTAAATAAAGAACGGTTGTGAATACAATGCCAAAGACTGGATGGACACGGCTCGCTAACGATTGTAAGTCATCTTTTCCAGAAAAACCGAGAGCCAGCACACCAAGTAACGGTAATCCTACTCCTGTGACCAAAAACCCTGCATTAGCGGTCCAGATATTCATACCTGCCGATTGACCAAGCATTGGCGGGAAAATTAAATTCCCTGCCCCGAAGAAAAGGGCAAATAACATGAAACCAATCACTACTATAAATGAAGATGGAACCTTATTAGACAAAATAAACCCTCCGAAAAAACCAAAATTTGCTATTTTAGAAAATTATTAAATTTTCTAAAAATTATATAAACAGTAATACTAAGACCGTACAGTATTATAACTAAATTAATTTGATATTTCAATATATTTTTTGTTTTTTATTATTTACCTTGATGATCAGTGGTCCGCCCTTACCTTATTTTGAACATCTAAAGGCTGCTCATACTCATAAAATTTGAAATGTAAAGGAAATGAGGCGGTTGAAAAAAATGCTTAACGTCGCGAACCAGTTTGAACTTTCGATAAAGATTGACGGTTTAGACGCGGGCTTTAATTGTGGAAAAATTAAGGAGGTGTTTAGAATGGTTGAGAAAATACTGGGATTGTTCTTTGAAAAACGGAAACAAAGCAAAAAGGATGTTTTATTACTAATTTTCATATTCATGCTTCCTATAATTAATTTGGTTAAGTATATCACGGATATGGACTTATCTTGGTTAGCTGGCATGGTATCAATTGCAATCATTTCTCTTGCGGCATCGATATATTTTGAAGGAAAAAGAAGCAGGGAAAATGATAGATGAAATTCGGTTTTTGTTTGAGGGGACGTTAGGCTAAATGTTGTAGTAAAGTAAAATAGTGGCGTTAAAATAACACACATGTCCACTCATTGTGTTAAATAAGGAACAATTTCAGTTGTTAAAAGTGAGTTTATATTATCGTTCTGGGATTAATAACAAAGATTGCTAAAGATTTTAGTGGCCTTCGATGTATAGTTTGCGTAGAAAATTTTCCTGGATAAAATTGGAACGTTAAATGCGAGGATAATTAATATGAATTGTCTTAACTAAACGGGGAGTGCGAACATGTTAATTTCTTTATTTATTGAAAAAGGCTTGGATAAGGAATGGGCAGAAATGCTATTGGATGCCCGGGAGCTGGGGATTTCTATAGAAGAAATTAGAGAATTCTTGAATCAATCGCAATCTCTGAGACCTGAATAAGGTCTTTTTTTATTTCATTTAATAAAGCGTGAGAATAAATGGAAGAAGGCATATTACACAATTTCACTCGAATTGTGCACTAACGCACGAATCGTACTCAATTGGTCATTGAAGATATCTTGTTCCTGTTAATAATATTACACAGATGATCCTTATTGCACATATATGCAGAGCTTGTCATCGAAGAAGTACAGAATGAAGTAGATGTAAACGAAGGTAAAAATCAAGGATTAAGTAAAGAGGTTATCTTTCAATTATTTGGAGTAGCTATTGTTGGGATAGTAGAATCGTATTTCACGAATGGAATACCTGATCCACCTCAAGTCTTGGCAGAGCAAGTGGGGATTTTGTTAGAGAGGAATTTTTAATACTGGGCGTTTCTGGAGAAACGGGACGCCTTTTTCCCATTCCGAACAAGTACTTAAACTAATGGGGTTTTATTTCAAGGGGGGTGCTTTGGCAGCTCTTTTTTTCATGGAGCGATACTCCTTAAATTATTAGAAATTGAATCGAAGCTCTAAGATATCCTATCAACGGGAGTAAAAATAACTTGTACTCAACAGGGTTTGTATAGTCCTCTTCTGTCAATAATGGTTATGGAATCAGAATTTCTGCTTTTTGTATATAACTTACCGTTTAGTCGTGAAAGGAACTTATGAAAATGCTCGAGAAGGGTAAAATCGGAAGCCGTCAACTGATGATATTAGTGATTTTATATACGCTTGGAGATTCTATTTTAGTCATTCCCTCCGTTGTCGCTTCCGAAGCTGAACAAGATGCTTGGATTTCGGGCATGATAAGCGTGGCAATAGCACCGTTATTGATTGTTTTTATATATGACGCCTTAAGGAAATGCTATCCTGATTTAACATTAGTGGAATACAGCCAAAAAATTCTGGGTAAGTGGCTGGGAATGGCAATTTCTCTTTTATTTATAAGCTACTTTTTTATAACCGCAGCGGCTTATCTGAGTGAAATTGGGGATTTTATAAACAGTCATATTATGCCTGATACTCCAATTCAGGTGATCATGATTCTTTTTATGAGTGTCGTCCTCATGGCCGCGCGTCTTGGTTTGGAACCTTTGGCCCGAAGCGCGGAAATATTTTTTCCCTATGTTGTATTACTTGTATCAACACTGATAATTCTGCTGCTTCCCGAGATTAAATTACAAAACCTGCAACCCGTATGGGAGGGAGGATTGAAACCGGTTATAAGGGGATCTATACCATTTATTGTCTTCCCGTTTGTTGAATCGGTTGCGGTTCTTATGATCCTCCCGTTCGTAAGTCAAAAAGACAGAATAAGAAAAAGCCTTTTTGTCGGTCAATTGTTGGGTGGAAGTGTTTTAATCATTATAACTATGTTAGCCACTCTTGTACTTGGTTCCGAGTCAACAGCAAGACATAGTTATCCAATCTATATGTTGGCAAAGAAAATAAATATCGCTGATTTCTTGATGCGGCTGGAAGCAATACTAGCCATAATATGGTTCATCACCATTTTTATTAGATTTAGTTTGTTTTTTTATGTGACCGTTTTAGGCTTGGCACAAACGTTTAAATTGCAAGATTATCGTCCTCTGATTTTTCCGTTTGGTATCCTTTTGATTGCCTTTACATTGATTATGACACCGAATATTGTTCATTATAGTGAATTCATTACAGAAATCTGGCCGTATTATGCTATGACATTCGGGTTTCTGCTTCCATTGATACTACTAATAATCGCCAAGGTTCAGAAAAATGATCGGCGTAACTAAGTTCGGGTCTTAAAAGGAAGTACGAAGTTCATGAGAAACATCGTAAGAGAACAAAAAGTAAGATATCTTTCGCGCTTTTGAAAGAATCATAGGATTAATGACACCAAGAGAGGTGAGGAACATGACGACAAGCGGGATTTCGAATAAAAATCCAAACGGCAGTGTCAAGTTAATCATGAATTTAAAATATTTTTCAGATGTGAACATCGTTTCAAATTGTCCTTCAGACAAGGATAGTAAAAAGGAAAGTACGGTTGGATACACAACAAAATAACCAAATGATAAGCCGGTAATAAAGAGGACAAATAATCCAGGAATGTACGATAGAGTCGTTTTTCGTTCTTTTTCAGAAAGCCCCGGTTTTACAAATAACCATGTTTGATGGGCAACAATCGAAATAGTAAGAGCAATCGCGATCACTCCTGAAATCATAAAATACACCCAAAGGATTTCGCTTGGCCCCAATACAGCTAAATTATGGTTGAGATCACGGATAAGCCATGCGTAAATTTCCTGTACATAAATGAATGATCAAAATAAGAAAACGATAAAAGCTACCAAAGTATAGATTAACCGTTTCCTGAGTTCTCCGAGGTGCTCAACCAAAAGCATTTCTTGATTAGTCATACAACTTTTCCATTCCTAAAAACAAGAGGAAGATGCAAGCTTGTTGCTTACATCCTCTTCAAAATTACTTGGATTGCGTCTTTTCTTCTTCGTCTGAAGAAATTAAATCTTTCGTAGAGTTTTTAAACTCTCTTAATGTACTTCCAAAAGCACGTCCAATTTCGGGGGAAATTAAAGGGACCTTACTAATAAGGGTTTCCCACCATTTTTTTATCACGAACGATTTTACAACCAAGCCACAGTTACTTCGTGGTAAAACTCAATCACATATTTTGATAAAGGGCAGTAAATGTACTGTTCTGGTCCCATACTCATAATCTCTTCAATATTATCCAAAAGTGTATTTTATGAAGAGAAAGTTTCAGGACCAACAAAGGATCGCGAGCAACTTCAAAAAATGTTAGAAAATTTAAAGGAAGGTGATATTATATATGTTACAGACTTAACTCGGATTACTCGAAGTACGCAGGATTTATTTGAACTACTTGATATAATACGAAGTAAAAAAGCAAGCATAAAGTCACTCAAGGATACTTGGCTAGATTTATCAGAGAATAATCCATATAGCCAATTCTTAATTACGGTAGTGGCTGGTGTTAACCAATTAGAACGAGACCTTATCCGTATGCGTCAATTGAAGGGATTGAACTAGCAAAAAAAGAAGGAAAGTTTAAAGGTCGGTTAAAGAAATATAATGAGAATCACGCAGGAATGAATTATGCAGTAAAGCTATATAAAGAAGGAGGTATGACTGTAAATCAAATTTGTGAAATTACAAACGTGTCTAGAGCTTCATTATATAGAAAACTGTCAGAGATTAATTATTAATCACTCTTCAAATTATAGAAAGAATATATTGAACAATAGAACTGGATGAAATAATAAATAAACATTTTAAGGAACGAATTGAAAAGAGGTTATAATATGGGGAGAGATCGGAAATTTAATACAGTTGACCTATTCCTTTGCACCAAAAAGCTTATTATTCAAACAGGGTATGAAGGGTTTACAATTGGCCAACTAGCAACACAATTAAATGTTACACGATCTGCAATTTATAAGTATTATCAAAATAAAGATGAGTTACTATTAGATTTTATGGTAGAGGAAATGAAAAATACATTAGCGAGTTTTTCTTCTCTTTCGGAGTCCTTGCCATTTTTAGAAAAGATAAACTTACTTTTGCAAAAGATATTCACCCACAGGGATTTACATTTGATTCTTGGGATTCAAGATGTCATCCCTACAAAAGGTGATCCACAATTAGAAGCTAAGAAAAACCATCTTTCTCTTATGCACCGCGAACTATATAAGCCTCTTATCCATATAGTGCAGCAAGGAAAGATAGAAGGCTTCATCGAAATGGATATGCCGAATGAATTGTTATTAGGGTTTATATTTCAAAGTATTTCTATTCCTAATCATTCAGAAATGAACGCTGAACAAGTGCTCATCTATACGAAGAAGTTGATTCTAAATGGAATTCTAAAAAAAAAGTGACGAATATGTAACTTATGTGTATAATAATATTTGTAAAAGACATATAAGTTATTTTTTTGTTTAAAAGTGACTAATGTGTAACTTATAATAATATTTGTAAAAGACATATAAGTTATTTTTTTGTTTGAAAGTGACGCATATGTAACTAATTTGAAGGGGGATTTTAGATTTGTTTTTAGCAATTAAAGAATTAAAGCATTCTAAATTTCGTTATGGAATGATGAGTATTATTATCATTCTTATTGCTTGGCTAGTATTTATTTTATCGGGACTGGGAAATGGTCTTTCAACACTAAGTGCTGCCACGATTAAAAACTTGGACGCAGATTATGTAGTTTATGAGAGAAGTGCTGGTGCTACGTTTAGTAAATCTATTATGTCTGGTAATTTAATTGACGATATTAAAAAAAATAAAGATGTAAAGGATGCAGCTGTTTTTGGGTCATCAATGGCAGCTGTTTCCAAAGGAAAAACTGATGATAGCAGTAAGAAAACAGATGTTTCTTTAGTTGGAATTACTGCCGATTCATTTATTGAACCAAACGTAATAGAAGGAAAACAACTTTCTACTAATAAGAAGTATGGTGTTCTTGCTAATAGTAATTTAAAAGATGACGGGTACAAAGTTGGGGATGAAATTCGTGTTTCCAATTCCAAAATGAAATTAAACATTATTGGTTTTGTCGAAAATGAAACCTTCAACCATTTACCAGTATTATTTGCGAATATGGATACTTGGAGAGAGTATCAGTATGCAGCACCAGGAGCTGACAACGGCATTGAAAATCCAGTCCAAGCAATTGTTTTAAAAGCTCCTCAATTAGATAAAGCCCAGCTGGATAAACAGTTCAAAGGGATTGAAACTGTTACAAAATCAACAGCTGTAAAAGGGATGCCGGGATATAAGGAAGAGAACGGTACAATTGTAATGATGCTTTCATTCTTAATTGTCATTTCGGCTTTTATAATCTCCGTTTTTTTCTATGTTATTACAATTCAAAAGACGTCGCAATTTGGTGTAATGAAGGCAATTGGTGCCTCAAATCGATTTATTTCTAAAGCTATTGTTGCTCAGGTGTTCGTTTTGTCGTTTTTGGGAATTTTAGTAGGTATAGGTTTAACATACTTGACAGCTCTTTCCTTCCCTAAAGATATGCCATTTAATTTAGATGGTAAGCTAGTAGTCTTGTACGCAATTACTTTATTAGTTATAAGTCTATTAAGTTCTCTTGTTTCAGTCCGGCAAATTACAAAAATTGATCCATTAACAGCTTTAGGGAGAGTGGAATAAATGAGTGGTATTCAGTTGCAACAAGTTACAAAACAATATAAAGAGGGAACTACTACTCTAACAGCATTAAAAGAGGCTTCTTTAACAGTGAATTCTGGAGAGTTGGTGGCAATTGTAGGTCCATCTGGCTCGGGAAAAAGTACTTTACTATCTATTATCGGTGCATTAATAAACTCAACGTCTGGGAAGGTAATTGTAAATGGAAAAGATGTGGGGTCGTTAAATGAGAAACAACTAGCCGACTTCCGTTTAAATGAAATAGGTTTTATTTTACAAACATCTAACTTAATTCCTTACTTATCTGTAATTGATCAGTTGATTTTAATAAAACGAATGGCGGGTAAAGTAAATAAAGAAGATCATCAATTTGCAAAAAGTTTACTGAAAGAACTTGGGTTAGTAAATAAGATGCACAAAATGCCTAATGAATTATCTGGCGGTGAGCGACAGCGTGTAGCGATTGCCCGAGCCTTTTTCAACCAGCCAAGCGTTATTCTTGCTGATGAACCAACAGCAAGTTTAGATTCAAAACGTGCTCACGAAGTTGTGAAATTAATTGCTGATGAAGTGAAAAAGCGAAATAAAGCAGCGATAATGGTTACGCACGATGAACGTATGTTGGCTTACTGCGACCAGGTTTATCATATGGAAGATGGGAATTTAAAGTTAAATATTATTTGAATAAGAAGGGGAGTTAATTATGTTTGTTATTACTAATCGCATTAAAACAAAAAAAGGATTTGCCAATCATTTAGCACCGGGTTTCACGAAGGATTCCCAAGTTCATCAATTTGAAGGCTTTATTAAAACTGAAGTTTTAGTCTCCAATGGCAATAAAGCGTTCGATGAAATGAATGTGAATATGTACTGGGATAGCTTAGAAAATTTTAAAGTTTGGCGTGAAAGTGATGCGTTCAGAAATGTCCATAAGCGATCTTCTGAAGATTCGGAATCAAAAGAATCTCCATTACTTGAAAGTGAAATTGTTATTTCTGAACTGATTTCTACAACCAAATAAAGGTACCAATGATTTCCTGAATAAAGAAAATCTAATGTTTTCAATTAACCATTGAGAACATTAGATTTTTCATATTTGTATTTCTTTATCGTTGTAAATCCGCATTTTCCTGACGCTCCCCCAATAGAGAAGAAACTAAGTTCTGAATTTTGACAAACGTAAACTATCATAAGTATCAGTCATTTCAAATACAAATGATGTGAGTAAGAACTCTTTGATGTTGTGTTTTGTACTTTCGTTACTTCTGCTATCTACAAACAAGAACCACGCAAGATAGTTATCTATATACTTTGTAGCCACGCCTTTAAATCGGTTTATCCATTGTTTCATACGAGAATGGAGACCATTTACATTTTGAATGTGATACAAGCCCTTAATAACATGCTTACCATCGTTTGATTTAATGCGATTTGCTCTATTCCAATATTAATGAAGGTCAGCATAACAAGAATAGGTGCATTTAATTTAATAGAGGCAGGATTGAAAGAAAAGGCTACTTTGATCAAAAAGAGGATTTAATAGACAATAAAAAATAGTTTGACTTTTTTTACAACTATGTTTATATTTGGTTTTATACTAACTACCGTTAGTTAATAAAATTCTAAAAGTAGGTGTTAGAAATAAAAAGTAATTTAATGAATCATAGGTTGTAAGCGATTACACCTTGTGTTTGTAAATTTATATGAAAAGATTTTTATTTAAAACCAGGAGATGATACTTATGAAATATCCACTTACACCAGATGTAAAGCCAGAGTTTTGTACAACAGGAACCTTTATGCGTTTACCTTCTCAAAAGCATGATGCAAAGCTGGCAATTGTGGGTATGCCTTTTGATACAGCAGCTTCTTTTAGGGTGGGAGCCAGGTTTGCTCCTCAAGCCATTCGCCAAGCATCCATGACCCTGTTTCCTTATCATCCTATTCATAAGGTATATCCTTTTGAACAATTGAATGCCATTGATATAGGGGATATCCCTGTTATTCCCCATAATATTCATCGAAGTTATGATCTAATGAAGGAATCCATGTTTGAATTGATGTCCAAAGGGGTCATACCTATTGGGTTAGGGGGAGATCATTCTGTCACTTTAGCTAGTTTACGAGCTGCGGCAAAGGTATATGGCCCGGTAGCCATGATTCATTTTGATTCCCATACAGATACTTGGGATACATATTATGAGGAAAAATATTGGCATGGATCTCCATTTATACGTGCACACGAAGAAGGTTTGCTGCAGGCAGATAAAGTATTTCAAGTAGGAATCCGAGGTACGCTAAACCACTCTGGAGATTTACAGGCAAGTCTTGATTTAGGTTATCGTTTGATTACAACTGGGGAACTTTCCAATCGTGGATTTGAAGATGTTTTGAAAGAGATTAGAAAAACCATTGGTAACACACCTTGTTTCTTGAAATTTGATATAGATTTCGTTGATCCTTCTTTTGCTCCAGGTACAGGTACACCTGAAGCAGGCGGTTTTAGCAGCTTTGAAACACTTAAAATGATTCGTGCCCTAACTGACTTTAATTTTATAGGATATGATGTGGTTGAAGTGCTGCCATCATATGATTCAAGTCAAATCACTTCACTTTTAGCAGCAACACTTGTACATGAGTTTGCCAGCCTAGCAGCATTAAGTACGAAAGAAGTCAATCAATAAAAAGCAGTCATTACATTAGATAAAGGGGGCAGCTCTTTGCGATGAAAGGATTACCCGAGCTTAAGCGTTCACTAAATGCAAGATATGTTATTGTATTTGGACTTTCCTTTATGGCGCCTGTGACAGTCTTTAGCACATATGGTATCGCCATTGATCGTACCCAGGGAATGATTCCGACAGCATATATAATTGCTTTAATTGTCATGCTGTTCACTTCATATAGTTACGCAAAAATGGTTCAGGTGTATCCGACTACAGGTTCAGCCTATACCTTTGTGCAGAAAGGGATTAATTCACATCTTGGTTTTCTGGTAGGATGGGTAATTTTATTGGATTATCTTTTCAGTCCTATGATCAGTGCTTTACTTTTTGGGATTATGGTGAATGCTTACTTCCCTGGTATTCCTATCATTGCAGTTATTATTTCTTTTATTATAGGTGTGACTACCATTAATATTTTTGGGATTAAGGTTGCTGCAAATGTGAATACCTTTTTGGTGTTATTTCAATTTCTTTTTATCATTATCTTCAGCCTGCTTTGTATAAATGGACTTTTAGCAGGAAAAGGTACCGGAGAGTTGTTTTCGAAGGATCCGTTTTTTAGTCATGACGTAAATTTTAATAATCTGCTCTCGATTGTACCTCTATTATGTTTTAGTTTTCTTGGGTTTGATGCGGTTACAACATTAGCTGAAGAAACCAAAAATCCGAAAAAAACACTTCCTAAAGCTATTTATGCTACGACATTGATCGGGGGGGTATTATTTGTTGCATCTACCTATTTTGCACAATCCATTTTCCCGAACTTCAATGCTTTTAAGAACCCTGATACAGCTATAGTGGATATCATGATTTATACCGGGGGTAATTTTCTGAATAGTTTGTTTATTTCCGTGGTAGTGACATCTGCTACTGCTTCTGCAATAGCTTCAGGAGGCAGCGGAGCTAGGATCTTATATGCAATGGGGAGAGATAATGTTCTGCCTAAGAGGGTTTTCGGATATGTTTCTCCAAAATTCCAAACGCCCATTTTCAATATCCTAATCATTGCTTGTGTTGCAATGAGTGCTGTATTTTTGGATATCGCAACAGCTACTTCTTTCATTAACTTTGGAGCCCTGTTTGCTTTTACATTCGTTAATCTTTCAGTGCTTATCCATTATTTTGTGAGGCAGAAGCAGAGATCGCCTAAAAGTATCGTTTTATATTTACTTCTTCCCTTAATAGGCACCGGTATAACTATATTGTTTATGACAAAGTTAGATATCCATTCTTTAGTATTAGGGATTACTTGGATGGCAGTAGGGTTCATATATTTATTGTACTTAACTAAAATGTTTAAGGAACGTCCTCCTGAACTGAATTTTGCAGAGCAAAAAGAAGAATTTGATGTAAAACTAGTGCAATGATCAGTTACTGTTTATTATTTTGAATGAAAAGAGGTAAACTCCATGGCTATTAAAAACGCGGATATTGTTCTTTCCAGTGATGCTATTTTTACAGGGCTTGCACAAGAGCCGACGTCTGGTGCAATTGCTATCTTAGGTGACAAAATTATGAGTGTAGGATCAAAAGCGGAGATTGAACCTTTTATAGGTAGTGAGACAAAAGTATTTAACTATGGAAATCAATTAATTATGCCTGGTTTTCATGATTTTCATCTCCACATCATGTTTAGTGCCCTAAGTTTAAATAGTGTCAATTTATTTGAAGCCAGGTCAGCTCATGAAGTAGCTGCAAAAGTACTGGAATTTTCTAAAGAATGTCCTGAGGAAGAATGGATCATTGGTATGCAATGGGACGCAGGTTATTGGCATGATAAACAAGAGCCCCATTATAAAATACTTGATGCTGTTATTCCAGATCGTCCTGTTGTTCTTTTTCATGCTGAAGGTCATTATACATGGGTGAACAGTAAGGCCATGGATTTAGCAGGAGTTACTGAGGATATACGTGATCCGGATTTTGGTCGCTATGAAAGAGATAAGAATGGTTTACTTACTGGGATTTTATATGAAGAAGCCCAGCAAATCGTTTTAAAAGAGGCATTACGGTTAACACAAGATAAAAAAGAAACGATACTAAAAAAGTATTTAAGATTGTTATCGCAATATGGGATTACTTCTGTAAACGATTTGTTTGCTCCAATAGATGACTTCCTTCAAGACTATGACCTTTTCGAGAAATTAGATAAGCAAGGAAAATTAACGACTAGATTTCATATCACTCCTGAATTAGATGGCAATTTGGATAAAGCCCAAAAGCTGAGAAATAAATATGAATCAAAGAAACTTCAATTTTCAGGATTAAAGCAATTTGTTGATGGAACAGTCACGGGTCATACCGCTTACTTCCTGAAACCTTACTCCGATCAAGTGGATATCTGTGGTCATCCAGCTCTAAATCCAGAAGTATTGATTGATCGAGTTGTTAAAGCAGATGAACTTGGATTTAGAATCCGGTTTCACGCTATTGGAGATGCGGCAATTCGTTTAGCTTTAGACGCTTTTGAAGAAGCAGTACGTAAGAATGGAAAAAGAGACTCAAGGCATACAATAGAACATATTGAAGTAATCGATTCGGATGACATTGAACGTTTTTCCAAACTAGGGGTCATTGCCTCGATGCAGCCTGATCACATGGCTGCTTCATCAAGAGAGGTATATTCTTCAATTATAGGTCCTGAAAGGGAAAAAAATGTTTTCCTGACGAAGTCGCTTTTAAATTCAGGTGCATCTTTAGCATTAGGAACAGACTTTCCGGTTTCCATCTCATTAAATCCAATGCGGCAAATATATACTGCCATTACAAGAGTTGATAGCAGTGGAGATCCAAAAAACACATGGCATCCTGAACAAAAGCTCACTTTGGCAGAGGCATTGCAAGCATATACATATGGCTCAGCCTATGGAAGTTTCAGAGAGCATGAGCTAGGTACAATAGAAGAGGGAAAACTTGCTGATTTTGTGGTTTTAGACAGAAATCTTTTCGATATTCCAGAAAGTGAAGTGCTCAAAGCTAAAGTGGAACTTACAATAAACGATGGGGAAGTTGTGTATAAAAGTGAAGAAACATCTTTATCCAGCATATTCTAATTCTCTAATCATTTAGAGAAACAGAGGTATCAAATCTTTAGTTTAAAAAGGGAAATGAGTTTATAATGATATTAACTAACGTTAGATAGTTTGGGGGATCATTATGACAAAAAATGAAATTAAAAACATTTCCTTAACGCTTTTTACCAAGTATGGATACGAGGGAACAGCTTTATCGGAAATTGCCAAGAGGGTAGGTATACAAAAACCCTCAATCTATAACCATTTCAAAAATAAGGATGACCTTTTCTTGTGTCTGTTTGAAGAAATACTAGAAGAGCATATAAACCAGGTCGAACAATTTGTCGAAGAAATAAATACACTCTCTTCTGAAGAAAAGTTAAAGCATATCCTTCTTGATACTTGTAACTATTATAAAAACCATGAAGATAAAGCAACTTTTTTAAAGAGGGCAATGATTTTCCCGCCGGAGCATTTGAAGCACATATTAAATGATAAATTCCTTAGATCTGAAGAATCATTTTCCGCTATCTTACATGATATCTTTGTCGAAGGAATTGACAAAAAAGAAATACGCCAAGGGACAATCGAGAACTTAATCATGTCCTATCTCTGTTTGATTGATGGGATATTCATGGAATTTTCTTATTATGGAAAAGAGAATATGGAACCTAGAATTCAGAATATATGGGAAAATTTTTGGTATGGACTAAGTGGATGATACGTTCAAACAGTTCATGCTCTAAAAGCTATCTAATAGGAATACATTATTTGCTCATATAGAGTAAGTGAGTTTGTCGACAAAAGGGATTCCATCTGAATTTTTAAACAAAGTTGATTGGATCGGGTGTTCGAGACCCCTGCGGGAAAAGCGTGTCCAGGGGAGACCCCGCAGGCGCATAGGCGCCAAGGAGGCTCCCGGAACGCCCGCGGAAAGCGAGTGCCTGGAGTGGAAATCAACGTTCATATTCTAACACTCCCTCAAAAAAGTGTAGGCAATCCTAATTAATATCAAATTTGTCTACAGTCTGCCTTGCTCATACCGAGTATGTTTTTTAAATATAAAAAAAGCTATGTGAATATAAGGTTTCACATAGCTTTATTATTATTTTTGGTTATGTGATTAGCATGGTCGCCATCTACACGTAAATCTTATTTTTAATCTGAAGCTAGGAATACCTGCCAAAAATCCTGCTTTAAAGTAAACTTACAATTCCTTTGACTTAATCCTTTTAATTAACTCTTCAAACCAATATATTGTGTGATCAGTCCTGGTCGAAAAATAGCTACCCAAAAATTCACGAATATTCTCGTTGCCATTAGGTTCTGACTCGAAATTCCCTAGCTGCTCCCAAATAGCCTTGATGGACTTTACTTTTTTTTCTAGTATTTCTACTACTTTGTCCCGATCTACATACTTGATGTTGGCTAAACCTACAATCATATCCTTAATTTCATCCGCACTTTCAAATAATTTATAGATTTTCTTTGGTAGTTCTTCGCGACCCTTAGCCGTAATCGCAAATACTTGTTTATCAGGCCGATGTTCTTCTTTTATGACTTCAACTGGTTCGACTAAACCTTGTTTTACTAATGATTCAAAATGGTAGTACAGTTTACTTTCAGTTAACCCACCCAGGCGATCCAACGGAATGGGTTCTGAAAGCTGTTTTTTTAATTTATAAGGATAGTTTTTATCCTCCATCAGCTTGCTCAATATAAAAATTTGAATAGACATTTACTACGCTCCTTTAAGAAGTATTATCTCCTTATTGTAGCAAAAACTAAGCTGAGATTTCTGCCGCTTTCTTTTCAACTTCTGTTTCAGAAACCTGTACTGGCATTGGTTTTTGTAAAAACGCGACAATAGCCATATTAATTAACATTGCAACGGCACCTACCGCAGCCATTGACCAAATATATGGACTTGGACTGATGCTGCCAAATAGGTTTGCAAAGTATGCTTGCACCGAGTAATACATCGGTGAAATGTGGCTCATCCATTCATACGGTAAATGCATCATATCACGTGTGATAGTGGCACCATTAGCTATTGTTTGCATTAATAAAATCGGTAAGTTTAAAATCATGCCGCCTTCACCAAATAAGAAGATTAAAATCGCAGTGAAATTAAAACATACCATATAGTTTAGTATTTGTTGACCTACTATACCGAAGAATAGGTCACCGCTCGGCTTGTCAATTAAATATGCTACACCTACAGCGATGATTGATGAAACCACTGCAATCAATAATGCAGCCATTTGCACATAAGTGAATAACCGTGTTTTGCTTGCTTTTCCCCGGCTGGCTCTAAATGCACCCACTAATTGCATCGCCCCGATCATAGCCCCTACATAACCGGCCATTGTTAAGAACATAGGCAGCATATTATGATTCATGCCATCCGGTATTTCGTTGATTGTAACGACATTTCCTACATAGGATTTCTCAATCTTTTCGGCTAATTCAGCGGCTTGCTTTTCTGGTACATTAAAGTTCATCAATACGCCCTGAGCTGTTTGTTGCGAGAATTGTGTGCTTAACTGACTGTTAATTTCAGTTACGATCGCATTCATGGTAGAAGAAACGACCGTTGCCCCTGCCTCATTGATTGTAAAATCGATGCTTGATGACGCTTCACCTTTTTGTATATTCTCAGAGAAGGTTTTTGGGATGTGAACGACTAATGCTAAATCATTGTGCTCCAAATCTTTTAAGGCTTGTTTATTTGTTATATCCGTCTCGATTTCTTTAAAGGGTAAATTTTCTTGTAAATTTTCGGCGATCATCGCTCCATTTTTACCAGCATCATCATTGATGATGGCGATCGGTAATTTATCGACATTTCCTGGAATGGCTGTATACCCAGGCAAGAAGATGCCTAGCATGGCAACTGCATAGAAAATCCCCATAAAGATTGCCGCTGTTGCACCTCTTGTTTTTAAGAATGCAGTAAATTTCATATGTTGAATCCATCCTTTTAATTTCAGTATTTTACTAAATTTGAAGTACTTTAATTAGAGTACTTTAAATTGAAGTACTTTGAATTTTATTTTAGTTTTTATAAAAAGTCAATTGAAAAAATTTATGTATATGAAAAACTCGCAACAAAGCAGAACGTCAAAACTTCTGCTATGTTGCGAGTAACTAATAGGGAGGGGGGGCATTTTGATTCCTTCGGCACTTCTCTGACTAGCATATATGACAACGATTTAGATACTCATTTTCTCAGTGTCATTAAACCTGTTTAATACAACTTCAACAAAAGCCTCTACTGCTGGAGGCAGCCATTTCTTCTTTTTTATCAGCATATAGGAATAAATGGGATCGAGATTTTCTGAATGATTAAGGATTTTCAGCTTGCCGCTCTCCACTTCATCTTTCACTGTAATATAAGGCAATACCGAAAATCCAAGTCCGCTCATGATAATCTGTTTAATTGCTTCAATACTCCATAACTCCATGGTTTGAAAGATATCCATTTCATGCTTTATTAAATATTTTTCAAACATTGTCCGATAACTGCAGCCTTCTTCATTTGTGATGAAGAAATGGTTGGTATTTGTGCCGATATTTTTATATGCATCAAAATGATCAGGACCGTCAAGACTGCTCACAAGAACTATCTTCTCCTCAATCAAAGAATAATGAATGCATTTCTCCGGTTTAATTTCCGGATAGACCATTAAAGCGACATCAACCCGCCCGCTTATTAAGTCGATATGGTTTTGTCCACATGGACCGTTGGTTAATATGATTTTGACATTGGGATGTTTCAAGGAAAAATCCCTTATGATTGGACCTAACCTGGAGATTGTTAAAGACTCTGGTGCTGCCACTTTTAAAACACCTTTAACTTCATTGGTGCAACGCATGTTCTTGATCTGTTCGTGAGTGGAAAGTAAATCTTCCGCTAACGGTATTAAGTCTCTGCCTAGAGTAGTAAGCTGCAAATTTCTATTTGCATAAGTGAAAATTTCCCCGCCAATCTCATGTTCAAGCGCCTGTATATGAGAAGTTATCGTGGATTGAGTATAACCCAACTTTGAAGCAGTCCCTGTATAACTTCCTATCTCTACAATGGTCAGAAACGTTTTAAGGTGTCTAATTTCCATATCGTCGGCTCCTTAAGATGGTTGATGTATCGAAAAAAATGATAATGAATTTTTTAATTTCAATTTTATTTATAGTTATAGTCATCTTACAATAAAGACTGTTCGTTAGGAAATAGTGAATGAAGGTGAGATTATGAGTATAGTAGCGTTTCTTTCATATGTGATGATTACTTCGATTACGCCGGGTCCAAGTAACATCTTATTGATGAATGAAGCAAGGAGGTTTGGCTTCTTTGGGTCTTGGAGGTTCACTAGCGGCATCATGGCAGGATTTGCAGTATTAGGGATCATGAGCGGAGTATTTACAACAAGCCTCTACAATTGGATACCTATCGTGGAGCCATATTTTAAAATGGCCGGTGCCGCATATCTTCTTTACTTAGCTTGGCAGATTATTATGCCCAAAGGTTCAAAGAAGGAATCCAGAGATGTGCAGTCTTCTTTTATATCAGGCTTCATTCTTCAAATCATCAATGTTAAAAGCATTTTGTTCTATTTAACCGTGTTGAGTGTGTTTATTTTACCGTTTAATGAGTCGCTTGAATTCGTTGCTATATATTTAGCTTTAACGATTTTTCTGGGATGGATGGCATTGCTTCTGTGGTCTGGATTCGGCTCGCTTTTTAAAGATTTTTTTGCTAAACATGATAAGTCCTTTCGGTTAATTATGTGTCTATTATTGATTTACTCTGCCGGTACAATTTTTCTGTGATTACTCAAAAAGTAGCTGTCTTTAAGTTTTTAGATTGCTTAAAAACGGTAAGCTTAAAAAAAATTAAGCAATCTTAATTTATGAACAATGACATTAATGAGGTCTTTTTTTCATACGATATTTTTGGGGTGAAAAAATGGCAAGAGTAAGTTACCGGAGCTCAGATGTCGACTTAATGGCAAGGATGATGAGAGCAGAAGCCGAAGGTGAAGGAAAACAAGGGATGTTATATGTTGGAAATGTAATTGTTAATCGTCTTAAAGCGAATTGTATAGACTTTATAGATTTAAGAACAATTCCACAGGTCATATATCAAGTACAAGGAGGAAATTATTCTTTTGAAGCAGTTCAAAAAGGTAATGTATTTTATCAAAGAGCAAGATCTGCTGAAAAAAGATTAGCAAAACAGAATTTGGATTATTGGAGGGAACACCCAGGGAAATATGCCCTTTGGTATTTTAATCCATATGCCCCGTGCCCTCCAACATGGTACGATCAACCTTTTGCTGGTCAATTTAAAAATCATTGTTATTATGAACCAAAACCTGGAACATGTGAAAGTGTTTATACCGGAGGTTGACTGGGAGCTATTATTTCATTTCAAGGAGCTGATCAGCAGCTCCTTTTTTTATGCAACAATCGGGCATTTCAAAAAGGTAATATGGATTTTATGGTAAAATATAGTAAAAAACGGATTATTGTTTGGGGGACTTTTAGTGGAGGCTATAATATTTTTTGTTTATTTTACTGTTGGGTTATTCATTCTCTATATAGTTATTGAAACAGCAGTAAGAAAAGGAATTAACAATTCAATTATCGGTCAATTTCTTGAAAAAAAATATGGGGTTAAAGAAGATAAAAAGTCTTTTCTTGATGATGATTTAGATAATGAAAATAAAACGGATCAGTAAAATGAGGGAGGTTGCTGCGGTAACCTTTTTTTAGTGGGAATCTTTTAAAAATAAATTCAAAAAGACAACAATGATCTTACTCAAACAGACGCCAGTTTGTAGAAAAGCACACCTATTCAATGTCTTTCCGAGGGCGACGAAATTCTCCGTGGTAGACCTTCCGCTTTTCTCGTTCGGATTCAATATTTTCGATGAAAGCCGTTTTTACTTCCTCCAGTAACAACCCCTTTAATTTCCGAAGCTTTATTGGTCCCACTCCTGGTAACTTATCAGGTATAAGAACTTCGAAATTACCCCGCCTTTTATAAAAACGAATGCTGCCAAGCCCCGTCCTTTCGACTTTCCCCAAAGTATATGCGAATTCAAATCGTTGCTGAATGAATGAAGATAACTCAGGCAGCCCTAAACCTTCATATAGGGGAGGGAATTCATGATAAACTGGAGGTTCTTTGAATGATATTGAAGAGATCTTCAAATGGATACCCCTCCTTTGGTGGAATAAAGACAGACATACGTTGCCTATATTATTGTGCTATGGGCCGTTTTTTTAAACATCCTTACAGTGATGGTGCTTTCCTGTAAGGGGAATATTTCATGCTAGCAGAATTTTACAGCAATCAAGATAGTTATAAATCTTTTAAATTAATTGGGGCTAAAGTTCAATATGTAATGACAATAAATCTTCAGCAAACGTGCGCGATCTTTAATAGGATCGCTTTTTTCATTGAACTAACGGGACACCTCAATAAGAAGTCTACGGTATTAAAAATAGATAAAACGATAAAACTTTAAATGGAAGGTTATTAGATGGTACATAAGTTGAAGGGGGCTAAATGATGACCGAATTAAATGGGAAAGTAATTATAGTAACAGGTGGAGGCAGCGGAATCGGAAAGGAGACTGCATTGCAGCTATCAACAAAAGGTGCATCCGTAGTAATTGCAGATTATAATGAAAATTCTGCCAATGAAGTGGTTGCTGAGATAGAAGCCGCATCTGGTATGGCAGCTTCCTATAAAGTTGATGTATCAAAAGGTGATGAAGTTAGTGCTCTTATTGATTGGACAGTAGAAAGATTCAGTACTTTAAACGGGATCTTTAACAATGCTGGAATTGGTCTGGTAAAACCTTTCTTGGAGATGGATCCAGAATCATATCATCGGGTCATAGATGTTGACCAACACAGTGTATATTATGGGATGTATTATGGAGCTAAAAAGATGGTTGAATTAAATGTAAAAGGTACTATCGTTAATACAGCATCAATTTATGGAACAATGGCAGCAGTTGGCAGCTTTAATTATAACGCAGCTAAGGCAGCTGTGGTCATGATGTCTAAATCCGGGGCATTAGAGTTAGCTGAACATGGTATCCGAGTCTTAGGAGTTGCTCCAGGATTCATCGATACGCCAATACTTGGTGACAATGAAGAAGTGAAAAATGCTCTAGCTGCACAGCATATGCGGGAAAAGCTCATCCAACCGAAGCACGTAGCTAGCGTAGTTACGTTCTTGTTTAGTGAAGGGGCCAGTGCAATTAATGGTCAAACAATTCCTGTTGACGATGGTTTCCTAAGCTTCAAATCTAAATAAGAATTCTTAAAAAAAGACTTAACGGTGTAAATTTTTTACGCCGTATTTTTATGTGAATTAGCTTTTAACCTACTGCTTGAGAAGCATACCTAAGATTTTTAGATCTTAGAAGAGAAGGTTAAAGGTTGTAGAATTGATACCAATTCTATTTAGGAATGTAACCTTCCGTTCAGTTGTTGTTTAAATCTTAATAATTTAAGAGAGTCGCGAGATTGTGATTCGGAACTTAACGTTTGTATCCTTTGAATAAATTACTCCTGTAAAAGCCAGATTATTAACATAGGAAATATAAGTGATATAAATGAGGGTCCTGTATGAACCAAGCTGGTGTGAATGAAAAGTATAAGGTATCGCCATTTTATGTGTTTTTTTTACTGCATTCCATGCAAACTGGGTTAGGCGTGTTAAATTTTCAAAGAGATTTAGCCAAGGCGACGGGAACCGATGGCTGGATCTCCATACTCCTAGCCGGACTGATTGTTCATATATTAATTTGGCTTATATATAAGATTTTCAGTATTGTTCCCGGTGATATCATTTCTGCTAATAATCATGCATTTGGTAAATGGATCGGAAATATCTTTAGTCTCTTATTCATTCTGTACTTTTTCGCCCTTGGAATGACGGTCATAATCGGCTATATAAATGTCATTCATGTTTGGATGTTTGAAGAGATACCATCTTGGGCATTTGCTTTGGTTTTCCTGATCCTGATTTATTATATATGTACGGGAGGTTTCCGAACCATTACGGGTATAGCCTTTTTAACCGTAATCGTTTCATACTGGCTATTATTTGTACCATTATATGGTTTTAAATACGCAGATTTCAATGGTTTTCTTCCTATTTTCGATCATACTTTAATGGAAATAATGAAAGGAACTAGAAGTACTTCATTATCAATGCTTGGTTTTGAAATGATCCTGATGTTTTATCCATTCATCAAAAATCCTGAAACATCACAAAAATATGCTCATGGAGGAGCCTTGGCCACTACGTTATTGATCCTATTACTTTATTTTGTTTCGACAGTCTTCTATTCACAGAAACAGTTGGTCCTTACCCTATGGCCAACACTCTCATTGACCAGTGTCATTGAATTCCCCTTTATTCAACGTTTCGAATACATAACTGTTTCTTGGTGGGCCATCGTCATCATTCCCAACATGGTCATTCCTTTGTGGGCTGCCAGCAGGGGTGTCAAGCGCTTATTCAACGTCCAGCAAATGTATCCCTTATGGGTAATGTCCATAATCATATTGCTTGTCAGTATATTTTTTTTCGATGTCGATTCCTTATATGTATTAAATAAAATAATCAATCCATACAGCGTGGGCTTCCTTGTTTTATACTTGCCGCTTCTTTTTGTTTTAATAAGCATAAAAAAATCGAGAAAACGTTTATGACAAATTATCATTTATATAAATATATTACTCAGACTGTAGACAAACTTGAAGAAAAGAGAGTTTGCCTGCAGTTTTTTATTTTAAAAACCGTTCCAGGTGATTTCAGAAATCCGCTCCCTTTCCGCCGACTGTCTGCCAAGCCGCATCAAAGCAAGCGTCTATTTTTAAATGAGCTATTACAGAACCTCTATCAGCTTAGTTTGGGGTTAAATTCACAATATCTTATGGAGTTAACGGCAGGTTAGTAACCCAGTATCTTCACATTTACATCCAATATTTATGGCACTATTCTGATCTTTTTAGAAAAAAAGCAATTACTCATTTTTGTATATTAATTTGAAAGTATTTAATAAAAAAAAGCCAGGAAACCCTGCCTATATATTTATCTTTTTATGAAATACTTCATATAGGAGAAGGCAGCATAAAAGGGTCATCTTTTTTAATTCGTTAATGATATCCCTTCTAAAACCTGATCCCAAATGGCATTATTACTGGGATCATTACGAGGAACTCGTACAAAGCATATCCCATCATGTGGCCAGTTCATGTCTGTAACTCCTTTTAGACCATCTACCGGCTGCATAAACAATAGGTTAAACTTACCCGTTGTAAGTTGAGATAAAATAGATTGTAATTCAATAATATCTTCATAGTTCGCCGTTGACCACTCATATCTGATGAATAAAGTATTTTTACTATGTTCGATTTTTGTAAGGAAGTTTTAGATGCGATGATTCAGCTTATTTTTAAATGCTGGATATTAACAATCCAATCTTGGTTTGGTATCTTCGGAAAATCATGAACGGAATCAATCTTATATTGGCTATCATGAATAAAATGGGCTTTTGATGGTTGAGTACCCCCTGGTTCAAGAACAACATTTCCTTCATCAACAAAATGAGCGAGTATATTTTTCTCATGCATATTTTCTAACTCCATATATCCCTCGAATTTATTCTTTAATAATCTATTTACTTCAGGGAGAAAACCAGACTGAACCCAATCCAAGGGAAATGAATTCCTTCTTAAATCATGCCTCTTTGTATGGAGGGCAGGACCACACCAGCTGCCCAAACCAGCGATCAATTCATATGATCCTTTTATGTCCAATAAATTCAAATAATCACTCCTCTGCTTTTTAATATTCTATATCAGAGCAATTCTATTTGATTGGACAATTAAAAAATGTGTGTAAAAAAGATGTCAACTATGAAAAGTTTATAACTTTAAATATCTCTGTTTAAAAGGTTTTCACGGAAGCCTTTATTCATTGTTGAACCAGAGGAGTAAGATACCAAACTTTTCTTTTATCGAAAGCAAGTTCGTAAATTCTTGTACTTAAAGCATAGGGTGCGTTACTGAAGATCGGTGCTGTCTTTAAGGCAGCTTTTTCTTATGGCTCTAACGGGCCAGTTTGTTGAAGAAGGATATTTTCTGTTTTTAGAGAATTAAGATTTAAGAATACAGGATATTGCAAAATAACAGGAATATAGGAGGTATGAAATATGAAGATCCACAGAATAGATCATGTAGGTGTAATCGTAAATGATCTCTCTGCTGCTAAAGAGTTTTTTCTCGATTTTGGACTTGAAGTGCAAGGGGAATGGGAGATGGAAGGAGAATTGATGGATCAGATGAGTGGGCTTAATGACGTTAAAGTAGCATGTGTAGGATTGGGGAAGCCAGACGGTCAGGCATGGATAGAGCTAATTAAATTTCATACGCCGTCAGATGAAAAAGATATTCAGCAACCTTTTGCAAATACCCTGGGTATCCGGCATATTGCATTTGCTGTTGAAGATATTGAAGCACTTGTTGCCAAATTGAAAAAGAAAGGTACGGAAATCTTTAGTGAGATACAACAATATGAAGATAGTTATAAGTTATGCTACTGTCGTGGACCAGAGGGAATTATTTTAGAGTTGGCGGAGCAAATCAAATAAATTAAGGGTAATTAATGGTTGTTGGGTCAATTGTGGATTTAAAATAAAGTAACGATGCTTTGCCCCTTTAGATGTTATCAAAAGGATTATTTTTATAGTGAAAGGAAAAGTACATCTGAATTAAAAGTGGATAGGCAATTGTTGAGTGACAATAGAGTTGTTCCGCAATCGGGCAATTATATTGAATAAGAGGTTAGATAAAACTCCACATTTTTATGCAGCAACCAGGCTTTTTCAGAAGCCAAAAACGTTGATGTGAAAAAATGTATAAAATCATGCATGAATGACAAAAAACGAACAGATGCCAAACCCTTTAACTGTATGGGATTTACATTACTTTGTTTACTGGATATAAAAAAAGCCACCCTCAAAATGGTGGCTTGTGATATTTGTCATTCTTGTTTTATAAATAAAGAACCTGCTGTATCAAAGTCATTGATGGTATACCCTCTGTTAATTTTCATGAACAGCAATTCTTCCAATTACTTAGGAAACTTTATAAATAATAACACCACTAATCCTGAGATATATTAATAACAGCAATAATGCAACAATGCATATCGTTCCGATCAAAGCTAAAACATTAAGGATTTTATTTGCTTTTTGTACTAAACAGCTTACAAAATACAATATAAACTCCAACTCCAATAATTCCACCTAATGTATTTCCAATAAAGTCAGTTATATCGCTAGCTCCTATAGCAGAGCTGAATTGCAATACTTCAAATAACAAACTAACTCCTGCTATTACTGCAATCTTATTCAAGAAAGACCAATTTGGTTTTAGCATACTGATATAAATTCCAAATGGGATAAATGCAAGTACATTATAGATTATTTCATTAAAATCTATTTGATTATTAACATTAGCTGACCCAGCAAAAGGGATTAAGTTGATTTCCCTAAAATCCGGCAAGCCTTGAAATGAAAATTGCATTTTAAAGACTATAATCCATGTTAATGCAAATAAATATACGGCCAACAAGCCAGCAGTTATTTTTTTTTGATTTTTTTTGATTCTTCCATATAAATCCTCAATTCACAATTCTTCAAATTTATAATCTAAGCTTTATCCTACTTACTTTACACTATGCTATCATCTCCGGAAATTTTTCAGTTATTTCACTATTAAGTAATTGGTATCCGATTGTTAATTCTTTGTATGTAAATAGATTTATGTTTTGATTTCTGCTCTTCTTCATTTTTAGTCTCCTCCTTGATGTAACTTGTTTATAGGATAGGAAAAACTTTAAAAATAAAAAGTGGGGTAAATATAAAATTTTTCTTAAATTTATACTTGGATCTTATTATTAATCTTCTTAGGAATCCGCCATTGGTAATTGTGTCTTTAAAATGAAATTGCGATGTTTGTAAGAAAGATGCAAATTTTTGATAAAGTAATGATACTTTATCTTTTCAATCAAAGATCTCTAAACGAGATTTGATTAAAAAATTATGCCAGATTGCGAAGGAAGAATTGCTGACTTTACAAAAGTGAACCGAAAAGAAGGCGCTTTTGAGTGGAGTTATTATTTGGAATTTAATGCATACGATTGGAACCAATGCCCATTTCAAACGTAAGTAATGTAAAAGACTTAAGGTTGGGAGGCATAAGTATGAGGCAGCTTTATATAAAGCAGAAGGTATTCAGTCTTAGCGGGAAATTTACAGTAAAGGATCAGCAGGAGAAGGATATATATTACGTGGAGGGAAGTTTTATGCAAGTTCCAAAGACTTTCTCCATTATGAATACAGCAAGGGATGAAGTAGCACTCATTACGAAAAAGGTGTTCAGCTTTTCACCAAAGTTTTTGGTTGAGGTGAATGGTCGAGAGGTATTAACAATAAAGAAGGAATTTTCCTTCTTTAAAGCACGATATACAATTGATGCGGCAGGCATTGATGTACATGGTAATTGGTGGGATATGGATTTTCAAATTTTACAGCATGGTAAAATCGTAGGCAAAGTGGGCAAGGAGTGGTTCACTTGGGGCGATAGCTACAAGGTACAAATAATAGATGAAGAGATGGAAACCATTATTATCGCACTCGTTGTTGCTATTGATTGTGTGAAGGCTGATCAAGCAGCTGCTTCCTCAGCAGCGTCGATTTAAAGTAGAAGTGTAAAATTAAAAGGCTGACAGTTTTAAAAAAATCACTGCTTGAATAGTGCGGTGAAACGTATCATAAATAAATGACAAGGCCATTTGGTACCAAGGTTTTATATTCGTTATTCAGTAATCGAGCGCGATTCTTGAATAAGGTTCGCATTTCTTATAGAACTAACAGGCTGAAGATCGGAGCTGTCTTTAAGGCAGCTTTTTCTTTATGGAACTATTGGGGCAGGTTAGTTGAATAAAGAAGGGAATATAAAATTTAAAGCGAATGAATTTATTTAACAAATTCGGTTTAGGAGTGAGAAATATGAACCCCATATTAAATCAAATCGGAACAATTTTTATTCCCGTAAGTAATATTGAAAAAGCTCGAAAATGGTATTGTGACTTATTGGGGTTAGCAGCAGCTGGTGAGATATTATACGGTCACTTATATATTGTACCTATGAATGGAATAGGGATTGTTTTAGATAGCAAGATTTATTCAGAGGAAAATATTTTTAAAACTCCAGTTTTTCATTTTAACAGTAATAATATAGACGAAGCATATGAATATATTAAGGAAAGAAAAGTGGAATTATCAACAGAAATTATGCATAATCATTGGTTTAATTTCAAAGACCCTGATGGGAATCATTTAATGGTATGCAAGTGTTAATCTTTTGAATGGGACTAAAGATAAATCGCTGTTGCGGTCATTTTTCTTGTTAAACTAACGGGTGCGTTAGCTGAAGATCGGGGCTGTCTATAAGGCAGCTTTTTCTTATAGAACTAAAGGGGCAGGTTAGTTGAATAACAGTTACAGAAATCAGTATGAAATCCTTACTTCAATGCAGGAAGTAAGGATTTTTTGTTGAACAAATAAAATTAGAATATTATGGGATTTTTATGTGAATAGGAGAGTTTAATATGTCGTTTATGATGGTTAAAAAAGAATTTAAGCTTGTTGGATTAAAAGGTAGTGGGGAGTTTGTTAACTTTGGTAATTTAGTACCCTTGCTTGCAAAGCAACTATTAAGTCGATTAAACGAAATCCTAAATCTAACAGAGAACGAAATTGCATTATTTGAGCCTAAAAAGGATGAGGAGCATAGGATAGGTCATTATTATGTAGGGTTAATTGTGAGTGAGAAATTAAATGAAGTACCAACAGGAATGGATTATATTGAAATAAATAACAGTTACATAACTACAAGAGGGAATATATCTAATTTGGGAGAACTTCATTTGAATTTATTGAATTGGGCAGAAGAACAAGGTTATCAAAGAGATCTCGATTCTTATATTATCGAGACATATCACCCTATGGGGGAAGGAGATGAAGAAGTACAGATTTATTTACCAATTCAAGCTTAAAAGACAAATCGAAAGCCTTCTTCAACAAACGGGTAGTTTAGTGAAAGAAAATAAGGGTCATTTTTTTATGGACCTCGAGTAGTTTACAATTATGAAAATTTGCCCAATTTGGAATAACAAAAGTTGGTGAAAGAATGTACTTAAGCTAACGGGTGCGTTAGTTTTAGAAATGAGCTGTCTTTAAGGCAGCTTTTTCTTATGGAACTATCGGGGCAGGATAGTTCCATAAGTAGATGTTTTTAATGTGGTATTATATGGATATAGAAATAACTTACATAATTTGTAGGGAGATGATTTAATGTCATTTAATATTTTAATACCAATTATCATAATGGGTATCATAACTCTTTGCGGCTTTGGAATTTTCAAGATTGCCAAAATCATAAAAAGGTAATAACTTTCAATAATTTAAATATAGGTGCAATAGTTGAGAATTGAGGCTGGCGGATGTGGCAGCCTTTACTTAATGAATTGAGGGGGCAGGATAGTTGAACAGTTTACGGATTATAGAAAGTCATAAGTTGAGAGGAATATATAGATGTCAAACCATGAAAACGAAGAAATGCTAACTGGAGGGAATGTTTCAAATGTTTATCGTTCGGGAGATACTGTTCGACGAGAATTAAAGCCATATAGTCCCAAAATTCATAAGCTATTAAAGCATTTGGAGAGCAAAGGTTTCAGTTATGCACCAAAGTTTTTAGGTATTGATGTAAAAGGAAGAGAGATATTATCATTTATTGAAGGAGAAGCTGGTAATTATCCTTTAAAGGAATACATGTGGTCTGAAGATGTCTTAATAGAAATAGCGAAAATGCTCCGTCTTTATCATGATTCTGTCAGTGATTTTTCATTTGATGGTAGCTGGGAATCGATAGATAACACCCCCCAACAATTTGAGGTACTATGCCATAATGATTTTGCAATGTACAACATTATTTTTAATAATGAAAGACCAATGGGCATTATTGATTTTGATGTTGCTGGACCTGGTCCAAGACTTTGGGACATAGCTTATTCTCTTTATACTTGCGTCCCCTTAAGTAGATTTTATCTTTCTGAAACAGGTGAGAAAGTTTATTATAATTCATTACAGCATGCTAACTGTATAAAACAAAGAGTTAGATTGTTTTTTGATTCTTACGGTGAGGGAATAGAAGAAAATTATTTGGAAATGGTATTGCTACGATTAGAAGGGTTATGTAAAACCATTACAAGAAAAGCCAGTGAAGGTGATACTGCTTTTCAAAAAATAATTGCTGAAGGGCATCTCGAACATTATGAAAATGATATCAAGTTCATTCGACAACATGGAAAAGAGTGGATTTAAGGGTAGGTTTTTGTTGAACTAACCGGTGCTTAACTTCGGAGCTGATCAGCAGCTTCTTTCTCATGCAACAAACGGGGCAGGTTAGCTTGAAGAGGGAAAAGCGAGTATTTGGGATATTTTTATAATGGACAGTAATAAAGGGGAGTGGAAAATGGAAAGTGAATCTTCGTTAAAAGAACATTTACGTCAACTGGAAGAGAAGTTGTTAAAACCAGAAATTCGTACATCTAAAAAAGAGCTTAATAATTTACTTGCAGACAATTTTTTTGAATTTGGAAGTTCTGGTAAAGTCTTGTACAAAGATGAGGGGATTGGCGAAGAAGGAATAGGGGAGGTAAAGATGAGATTGAGTGATTTTGATATACATCCATTGTCTGAAGAAATAGTGTTAACTACCTACCGAATATTTAACGAAGGTAAAAAACAACATTCATTGCGAAGTTCAATTTGGAAATTAAGAGATGGAAGATGGAAAATGTTTTTCACCAAGGTACAAAAACAACTCCTTCGCTTTAATTACTGACTAATGGGTGCGTAGCTTAAGATTGGAACTGCCTTTTAGGCAGTTTTTTCTTTATGGAGCTATCGAAATTGTACATCCTTCACAAAGTAAGAAAAAAAGCCGACTGCAACTATCCTCCATTTTTCGAAACTATGCGGCTATAGGCGGCCCCGGTATTGTACCGGGACCATTTTCTTTCGTCCCCTTTAGTGGTCAGTAGAATCGGACTGGTACACTCCTTGGTTAAAGAATTGGGTAAAAGTTGGCACGAAAACAATCTAACTACTGTTGAAGAAGCTTTTGTTTTTGTTAGGGATGAACAGAAAAAATACAAAGTATCACCAGAAAATAATTACTGACATGGTCGTAATTAGGAATTTAATCTTTAAGTAACGGGTGCGTTAGCTGAAGATCGGAGCTGTCTTTAGGGCAGCTTTTTCTTAAGGAACTTAACGGGGCAGGATAGTTCCAAAACATTAAAAGTTAACGTACTTCCCTTCTAAGATGTATTCGTCTCGATTTACTTTCTCAATATTGCACCTAACAGAACAATAGTATATTGTTCTGTTAGGTGATATGGTTCATCAACTTAAACCATTAAACTGATTACTGGAGGTATTTTACTGAATGAATAAACAGGACCAACTAAATATTATCAAAGAGGATTTTATTAATTGTCAAAAAGTACTATTGGCAATTGGTGATGAAACACGTCAATCGATCTTGTTAGTTCTAATGGGGACGGATTGTCAAACAGGATTACGTGTGGGTGAAATCACTAAACAAACACATCTTTCTCGACCTGCTGTGTCCCATCATCTTAAGGTTTTACGGGATGCCGGTGTTATTTTAATGCGTAAAGAAGGGACAAAAAACTTTTATTATATTAATGTACGTACAGAATTAGGTTTATTAAGAACGCTTGTGTTGGATATTGATAAGTTCATGCAGAACTTTTATTGAAATGATGGAATATAAACACACATAAGTTGGAGGTATAGGTATGAGAGCAATGGTTATTGATAGGTATGGGAAAGTTCCAATGCATTTGGTAGAAATGCCCACACCTGAAATTGGTGAATATGAGGTACTCGCAGAAATTCATGCAGCTAGTATTAATCCTGTTGATTTTAAGATACGCGATGGGAAAGTGAAATTGTTAGTTAAATATAAAATGCCTCTTATCTTAGGAAATGACTTTTCTGGTGTCGTTGCAAGGGTTGGCACAAAAGTGACTCGTTTTAAAGTTGGTGACGAAATATATGCACGTCCACGTAAGAGTAAAATCGGTACTTTTGCTGAATATATCGCTATTCATGAAGATGACATCGCTTTAAAACCTAAAAATTTAAGCTTTGAAGAAGCAGCATCGATTCCACTGGTTGGGTTAACCGCCTATCAAGCCCTAACTGACATTTTGAAATTACAAAAGGGACAGAAGATTTTAATTCAAGCTGGGGCTGGTGGTGTCGGTACCTTTGCTATTCAACTGGCCAAATTAATGGGTGCCACTGTTGCAACGACTGCCAGTGAAGCTGGTGCGAATTTAGTAAAATCTCTTGGTGCAGATGAAATTATCAATTACAAGATAGAAAAATTTGAAGAGATACTGAAAAACTATGATGCCGTATTTGATACACTTGGGGGTGAGATACTTGAAAAATCATTCGAAGTGATAAAAAACGGAGGGAAAATTGTTTCCGTTTCGGGATTACCGAATGCTCGTTTTGGTAAAGAATATGGTTCCGGATTTTTTAAAACGTTGTTGTTTTCTGCAGCAAGTAATAAACTTACTGCGCTTGAAAAAAGGCATAATGTTCAGTATACGTTTTTGTTTATGAAGCCAAGTGGAGAGCAATTACGTATAATCGCAAACTTTATTGAGACTCGTAAAATTAAACCTATAATTGATAGAGTTTTTCCTTTTGAAGATGCTCAAAAAGCGATGGAATATGCGGAGTCAGGAAGGGCGAAAGGGAAAATAATATTAAAAATCAGATAGTCGTCAAACGAAGTTAAAAATATTTCCCAACTTTCCATTTTTCCTTTTTAATAACTCTATAAAGTCACTCCCTTTTAATCAATCTTTTTTCAGTATGGAGTCTTTTGTAAGGATATTAAATCTAGGGTAAAGGTAACTTTTTTCAATCAATCTTTATTCTAAAGCTACAAATGATCTTCAACGCACAGGTGCTTTAATGAAGTAACCAAAGCCTAAATCACAATTATAACACCGGTAATTTAGGCTTTATGTATTGTGATTTCCTTAACGTTGTAAATCCGACACTATCCTGACGCTACCCCTTAATGAACTATCGGGGCAGGTTAGTTGAAGAAGGAACTATTTTGAACTATCTAGAAGTAAAGACTATAAAGAAAAAGGATAATGAGGTGTTTGTATAGAAAAGGTACCTGTTAAAACGATTAAGAAGATAGAAGAGGACATTGAAAAAAATGATTTAGGGAAAGCAAGGGATAGACTACACGGGTTAATTTCAACCTATCCTAATGAGTTAGAACTTCGCAGAAAGTTGGGGGACATTTATTTTGGATTAAAATACCCTTCGATGGCCGGTCGATATTGGTATCTAGAAAAGAATAAGACACCTGAAATGGTAGATGCGTGTATTCAGTTTGAAAATTCTATGGGTAACGATCCTATTAGAATAGCAAGAGTTCTAAAATTTAAAGGAGATAGTGAAATTATAAAAAGACTGCAAGATCAAGCAATTTCTCCTATACAAAATAAAGTTAAAGAAAAATTAACGGAAGAACCTGATGAGACATTGGAGGATAAGTTATTTACTATTGGGTGTATCACGATATTAATATTAATCATTTTCTTTACATTAATCGGAATTTACACTCTCTTTAGCTGGTTTTTTTGATCCCTAGAATCTGCGAGGTATTTATAGTTGCTGTTCTCCCTAACGCGTGCGTTGGCAGGAAATCGGAGCTGTCTTTAAGGCAGCTTTTTCTTTATGCAACTATAGGGGCAGGTTGGGGAGAAGGAAATTTCGGTAAGATAGCGAATTATGCAATAAAATGAAGCTAAAGGTGATTAGCTATGACCACAAATGATGTGCAATATCTACGCTCAGGATTAAGAGTCAGGTGTGAGAAGGATGTAAATCCATCAGTAAGACGAACTTTGTTTAAGCTTTGCGGTTTGGTTACGTACATATATGGAATTTCCTATAAGGGTTGTTGTATATCTAAAAACGGATTCTCAACTTAAAACCAGAGATACAAGAGAACTGGCAAGTGCTACTTTTTTTGCACCTTATGATAAAACTGTTGAACCTTACATAAGAATTGCAACAGGAGATTATGAAGAATTAGTTTCAGAAAGGAAAAAATGATGCTTTATGGGCAATTTTACGCAGCACGGCTCATGAAATAATCCATTATCAACAATGGCTAGAAATAAGGAAATGGATGAGAAAGAAGCAGAAAACAGAAGCGAAGAATTATTAGATAGTTACTATGAATTTTTGTGATTTGATATTATTGTTTGAATAAACAGGTCCATTAGTTGAGATATAGAGTTGCCATGTGGTGGCTTTTTTCTTTATGGAACTAACGGGGCATGATAGTTGCACGAGGCTTAATTATTTTCGTTGCAGAATATATGCTCATAAATAGTTCAGGTTGAGGAGATTAGAACTATAAAAGTTGTGAGTTGAGTTTAGCTGTAATTGCAATTAGTTCAGTAGTAATAGCTTTGAGAATGGGCAATGTAGCTAATTACTTGTATGACTTAGTTATCAGGAAATCGCTAATCTTTTCTCATCCTGCTAGGCCATTTTCTTTTTAACTAACAGGTGCTTTAGTTCGTAAAAAGATAAAAGGAGAGTACATATTATTCATGGTTAATATGTGCTCTCCTTTAATATTAAGGCTTTTATAATTTTGGTCTTGATAATTGAAGTTCAGTTATAAAATCTCCATCTTCGAAGGGTTGCTCTGTTTTGTGTAGCGTTGGGAAGATAAACAAAGTTACCATCATAAAAAATTGTCGCACTAAAAATCAATATTCTCTTAGGTAGATAATATAAAATCAAAGGGAAGGTGTTATTGATTCGAAGCACAAAGGAACAGGTACCAATGGTGGTACCCTATTGATATAGCTTATTTCATTTAACTTCTTACAATTGTATTTTCTTCTTTGCATGCTTTAATTACTTCTAACCAATGATTCGGCTTTTGTCCTTTAAACTTCTCTTTCAAATTGAATGTAGCTAATCTTTCTAATTTGTTTTTTGCTGCCTTAGACATGACTGAATTAAGATTAGAAACTTCTAACATTTGGATAGAACCATCTAGTTCAATTGATCTTCTTAATGCATGAATAGACGTTCCCGTTACTAATCGATTCATGGTTTCTTTAAAGCTCTTGCTATCCATAGTTTCACTTATCGAATCTAAAACCAATTCTTCTATATTAAATTCATGGGCGGCCTCTAACAACTCTAAATAAAGCGCGGCTACTCCCTTCATATAAATACTACGGACTAGTTTTATAGCAGAAGCGTCGCCAGGATTCTCACTCACCTTAGTTATATCCATGCCGTATGGAGTCATTAAGGCGATAAGCCGATCTACTCCGTTACCACTTGCTGAAATAGGAACTTTATGTTTATAAACTGGTAAGGGTCCTAACATTGCTGCGTCGACAAAAAATGCTTTTTTTTCTTGTATGTTTTTGTTAATATTTTGTTTTACTACAGGAGTCGAAGCCGATACATCAACGTAAATACAATCTTTCTTCAGATGAAGTTTTAACACTTCGCTAACCTCGTAAGCTTTATCAGCTGGTACTGCTACCATGACTACATCAACTTCATTTAATACGCCCTCGGGATCGGAACGAAGCTCCACTTGCGCTTGTATAGCCCGTTCTTTTATTTGCGGACCGAAAGTAGGATGGTCTAACATGACATCATGAGCGAGGATCTTTTCTAAACCTTCTTGTTTTAATCCAACGGATAATTCAAAGGCTGCTTCTCCAAATCCAATAAAACCTAATTTCATTCTAAAGTTCTCCCTTCTTTTTATAGTCCATACGCTTTTATTTGTTCTCTCAACCAAGGAGGTTCAATGCTTCCTTCTGGTTTACCTTGCTTGCGGGTTGTTTCATAAGCTGTAATGGTTTCTATGCGCGTTTTCTCATAATCTAGTTTTTTCTCTGCCTTAGAAAGAGCCACTTCAATCTTGTCTCTTGGAACCACAATAACACCATCATCATCACCAATGATCAAATCTCCTGGAATTACAGATACCCCTCCACAAGAAATAGGTTTATGAAGCTCACCAGGACCATCTTTAAGAGGACCGTTTGGAATAAATCCTTTTGCAAAAATAGGGAATTTTAATTGGCTAAGTGTTTCTTTATCACGAACTAATCCATCAATGATGACTCCTTCAAGTCCAATGGCTTTCGCAGCTCCTGCCATCAATTCTCCAAGGTAGGCGTTTGAAGTATGTCCTTTTCCATCCGCAACTAATACATAACCTTCTTTCCCATCATAGATAGCTTGATGAAGGAACAAATTATCTCCAGGTCTTAAGCTTACTGTTAGAGCAGTACCAACTACTTTCATACCTGGTGCTACAGGCTTTATTTTATAATCCATAGAACCTGTACATCCCATCGCATCTGATATAAGTGTAGTGTTAAGACGTTTTGCTCTTTCGATAATTTCTTCCGACAATAACGGTGCTAAGTTACTCAATGACATGCACTCCTTTTACTTTTTTATGTTTCCAATAACTAAACAATTAGCTACTAAATGTAACTTGTTATCTTTGATGTACTATCAACTAAGATAACGCTTTCAAAAATTACATAATTTTTAGTGTATTTCCTGTCTCTTCAACACTTTGTCACGTTATTTTACTAAGTTTATTGACAAAAAAAGAGTTGTAGGTCATTGGAAAATCCACTATTTTTGTTAACTTCAGTTCCAAAGTAATAAATATTACTAAAACTTGTTTGGGGGTAATATTTATTACTAATAACTTAAATGTATACTAACAGCGTTATTTATTAAAGTAAACCCTTTTTTTAATGACATTGAAAAGAAACTGAATTTTAAGAAGAAAAAGGGCTTAAGAACAAAGAAAGCGAATTAGATTGTTAACTTGAAAGGTTCAATCACCTTTATTAGCTCATTTATTCCGAAGTTCTAAAAGAAATTAATTTTATTTACTACTTATGAAGTAATCATGCATAACGTTTATGGATACGTTCTAGAAGTTTCAGGTAAGGAAATTATTAATACTCTTATTTAAGGGACTCCTTTTTACATTAATAAATAAAAATGCTAAAATTCAATTAAATATCGTAATAAATACTTTATTGGAATAAAAAAATATAAAATTTACACTATAATATGTTCAATTGGAGCGAATCTTATGGAAAACCCAATAATAAAATTAAAAAACAAGATATCAGAATTAACAGAAACACAACAAAGAGTTGCGGACTATATTATTAAAAATCCTGTGGATGTCGCTTTTTTAACCGTTGATCAGTTGGCTGGAATTGTAGGAACTAGTACTACCACCATTATGAGATTGACTTTTAGTCTGAATTATTCGGGATATACTGAATTTCAAAAAGGACTTCAGGAACTTTTACGTAATAGAGCAGCTCCTCAAATTAGATTAGAGGCAAATTTGAAAGATTTAAATGAAAGTGATTTGTGGATTCGCTCTGCAGAAAGTCAACTCGATAATATTCAATCTACAGTAGAGATGATTTCCACGGAGAGTTTAAATAAAACGATGGAAATGATTGTGTCTGCAGATCGAATATTTTGTACCAGTGTGAGAAGTGGATTACCAGTGGCACAACATTTAACTTTTGGACTTAATCGTCTACTTGGAAACTGTGAATTGATTGTTGCTGATTTAAGCGATTGGGTTGACAAAGGAATTAATTTTACTTCGAAGGATTTAGTCATCGCAACCTCTTTTCCAAGATACGCTAGAAGAATTGTTGAATTCGCGATGGTAGCTAAAGACAATAAGGCACAAATTATTTCTATTACTGATAGTTATTCTTCTCCTCTAGTTAAGTATTCGGATTTAGTATTGCCATGTAATTCTAGTAGTATCGCTTTTCATAATTCACCAATAGCATCTATGCTTGTAGCAGATTATCTTGTAAGCGCCATAGCCATTAATTATCCTGAAAAAACAAAAAATCGTCTTGATGAAATTAATTCAATTCTTACCAAAATGAATTATCACTATAGTGATTAAATTTAAAAGATGATAGGAGCAAGGATTCAATTGAACCCTTGCTCCTATCATCTTTTTATTTCTTCTTAACCAGATATCCTACTCACCATCATCTACTCTCTGCTTGATAAAAAAAGGTTTACTTTCAATAAGCATCCATGATAGTATGCTTTTAATAGTTAAAAATATTACAACATAAATTATAAAGGTAAAAAATATTACTACGAAAAAGGACGTTAATTCTTAGAGATATAGTTAGTTTTCTCCAATTTATGGTTTTGTTAAAAATATCACCAGTATATGCCTGAATTTTTTTACAAAAGAAATTATTATAATATGCTGAATGACTATTGGAATCTAAGAATCATCGAATATTGCTTTATTTTTAAAATTAAAGGTTTTTGAAAACGTTATCTTTTTGAGTTTTTTGTTTACAGATAATAAATGATCTTTATGTTACTTTAACTATTAGAAAAATTTCTTACATGTAATGAGCACTCTTTAATTAAAGTGGTGATTCATAAAAAAATTTTAAATGAAAAAGAGGTGTAATTAGGTGAATAATTTAAAACTGTAAAAATCAGATCAGACTATTAAAAGAGCAAGATACCAGCGTATTGGTAATATTATCTTAACGGATCTAATGATCAATTGGATGTATAATTACTAGTACTTCAAGATATGGTTCATAGCAACAATTACAGGGGAATTCAATAATGTCAGTTTTGTAAACCCTTACAATGAAGTGGTGTTAAGAGTCCATTAAGCAGTGCTAACTTATATTATAGAAAATTTTCATATATGATTCGAAATAACGTATTCAACATGTATTCTAAAAAGTCAGGGAAGATAAAGAGGGGGCATACTATGTTAACATTTCTGGGATTTGCCATGATTGTGGTCTTTATGTATTTAATCATGAGTAAGCGCTTATCAGCATTCAGTGCACTTACGGTTGTTCCGATAGTTTTTGCGCTAATTGCAGGATTTACGGATTTAGGACCGATGATGTTAAAAGGTCTAGAGACTATAGCTCCTACTGCTATTATGATTATTTTTGCCATTCTTTATTTTGGTGTATTAATTGATACAGGATTATTTGATCCACTAGTATCAAAAATTTTAAAAATGGTAGGCGGTGACCCATTAAAAATTGTGCTGGGCACTGCGATTTTATCATTGGTAGTTGCTTTAGATGGTGATGGTACTATTACCTACCTTATTGTAGTAACAGCTTTTCTTCCTTTATATAATAAACTGGGTATGAATAAACTCATTTTGGCCTGCATTCCTGCGTTAGCGATGGGGGTTATGAACTTGTTACCGTGGGGTGGACCAGCTGCCCAAGCTACGGCGGCGGTAAAAGTGGATATAATAGACTTGCTTTTGCCAATCATTCCTTCTATGATTGCGGGTGTGTTATGGATTTTAGGAGTGGCATACTTCTTGGGTCGACGTGAGCGTAAGAGATTAGGAGTTATCAATATTGAAGCTAGCTTTAATGAAGAAGAACTTGCTGCTGCACTTGAGGTAGGAATGGACTCATCAATAAAACGACCTAAATTATTTTGGTTTAACCTAGGCCTTACGATTTTAGTATTGGCAGCTTTACTTACGGGCTTCCTACCGTTGCCTGCGTTATTCATGCTCGGCTTTGCCATCGTTATGATTGTAAATTATCCAAACTTGCAGGACCAGAAGGATCGCTTACACGCACATGCAGGTAATATATTAACTGTTGTCTCCATGATATTTGCAGCAGGTGTATTTACTGGGATTATAGATGGTACTGGCATGGTTAGCGCGATGGCAGATACCCTAATAGCAGTTATTCCAGACTCTCTCGGACCAAAATTAACAGTCATTGTTGCACTTATAAGCATGCCATTTACATTTTTCATGGCGAATGCTCCCTTTTATTTCGGGATTATTCCGATTATGGCAGAAACAGCTGCCAACTTCGGTATCCATCCGATGGAAGTTGGACAAGCTTCTTTATTAGGACAACCCTTGCACTTGTTAAGTCCACTCCAAGGTTCTATCTATATATTAATGGGGCTTCTTGGTATAGAAATAGGTGATCATATTCGCTTTACAGCCAAGTATGCGGTAGGTACAGCATTAGTTATGATAATTGTTGGTGTTTTGTTCGGAGTACTATCCATTTAATCATATAAACATAATAAATTGCAGAGAGCTAGTAATTCAAAATAGCTCTCTTTTATTGGTCTAGAATTACTTATTATTGTAACTATTTTATTTCATGCTTATTTATAAAGTACTAAAGTTGATTTTACTTTTTAATTAACTTCTAATGCACCAGGATTAAGCAGCGTACAAAAGCTTTAAAAGAAGTCCAGGATGCTTAGTAGGCCTTGGTATAACAATGGGTAATGCAGATGAATAATTAATTTTTTTTGCTGATCTTTACAAAAAAAAACAGTGAATACGGTATAGCTTTTATATAGAAAAAGTAATTGAAATTTTGTACTTAAACTAACGGGTGCCTAAGTTCATTAACAGGGGTTGTTTCGGCAGCCTTTTTCTTATGGAACTAAAGGGGTAGGTTAGTTGAATTAAAGGGGAAAAAAGAATGCAATAGTTTTCATTTTACTTAAAAGCTGTAAGTTATTATAACTAAGCATTTATATTACATAAATAATGACATGACTGTAGGCTATTTTTCATACAATATTTTTGGGGTGAAAAAATGACAAGAGCAAAATACACAAGTTCAGACGTTGACTTAATGGCAAGGATGATGAGAGCAGAAGCCGAAGGTGAAGGAAAACAAGGAATGTTATATGTTGGAAATGTAATTGTGAATCGTCTTGTAGCTAATTGTTTAGACTTTAAAGGTTTAAGAACAATTCCACAAGTCATTTATCAAGTACAAGGAGGAAATTATTCTTTTGAAGCTGTTCAAAAAGGGAATGTATTTTATCAAAGAGCGAGAGGTATTGAAAGAAGATTAGCAGAACAGAATTTGAAGCACTGGAGACAGCATCCGGCTAGATATGCTCTTTGGTATTTTAATCCATATGCTCCATGCCCTCCAACATGGTATGATCAGCCACATACTGGTCAATTTAAAGACCATTGTTTTTATGAACCAAAACCTGGAACATGTGATAGTGTTTATAGAGGTTAAGCTTACTCTTTGAGTAAGCTTTTTTACATATTTAAAATATTTATACAATTTATAAAACTTTTAGTAATAGTTTTTATCTAAAAAAGTAAGATTGTGAATTATTGTACTTCAGCTAACGGGTGCGTTAGCTGAAGATCGGAGTTTTCTTAAGGCAGCTCCTTTTCTATGCAACAAACGGGGCAGGTTAGTTCCATAAGCGTTGTGTACTCGAAATACGAAGACTTAGTTTATTTATTTTTCCCCAACTTCTCGTTACCCGTTTAAAGTTACCCGTAATTTTAGCTAACAATAACTGTAGTTCTGTTATATTATTTTCAACTTCATTGATTCTTTCTATTAGACGAAGAGCCTCCCTATCCTTTAAAAATTTAATTTGTTTACCTTTGTAATAGATTACTACTGTTCCTTTTTTCGTTATTCGATAAGTAAATGGTTCTTCACTTAATCTGTTTCGTTTGTCTATATCGCTCACTACACCGTCTCCCTACTTATTTATAAAAGGCAGTTAATTCTCCTGTTTTCTTTAAATATTTTTATTCACAGTCTGTGTCAAATCTGCGATAAGTCTTATAGAACTAACGGGTGCGTTCGTTAATTAGTGAGCTGTGGCGATTGGCCTTTTTCTTATGGAGCTAATGTAAGCAGGGTAGTTTTAATTAGCTATAAAAAATGTCATTAATATTTCAAAATAGATGCATATCCGTTTCGGATCTATTCATTAGTTCATATCCTATTAATACTAGGGAGGAGATGAATAGATTGGCATCTAATGATGAATTGATTTGTCAAAAGTTTGCTAGGATTATCGGCGGCCAAGAAGGATTTGCGGGTGGCAAATGTGTGGTAACCATAAATCGAAATGAAATAAAAGTAAAAATTTTAGGGGAACGTTTTAGTGTAACCTCTTCTTTCTCATATGAATCCCGAGATAATCAGACTGGACGAGCATTGTGCCTAGGCAGGGTAGCACTCTTGCAAAAAGAAGTCGGGAATTTTGTTGCTTCCATTCATAAACAAGGAATAATAGTTTCATCCGTACACAATGAGTGGCTATTCGATAATCCGAATTTGATTTACGTTAATATCGAAGCTGTTGATGATCCATTAGTTTTTGCAAGGAAAGTCAGAAAAGCGTTAAGGAACTAATGGATTTCCCACTAATGGTAAAACGGAGCTGTCATAAAAGCAGCTATAAACTGATCACGGTAAAAACCGAGTTTTGTTGAACTAAAGGTGTGTTAACTGAAGATCGGAGCTGTCTTTAAGGCAGCTTTTTCTTATGCAACCATCGGGCAGATTAGTGGAAGAAGGTATTTATTGTTCAGCTAAAGAATAGTATTCGGTAAAGGTTGATTTTAAGGAATAAACTAACTTAATACAGGAGGGGAAAATGGTTGATAATAGTTATGAGAAACAACATCTCAAAAAACTTAGGACTTTTACTTATATCACGATAGCATTAATATTTTCAATGATATTTCTATTTATTAGCATTTTTCTTTTGTATTTTCCTATGATAGGCATTTTAGACCTTGTGTACTTTACACCAAAAATAGCAATTTTCGCATTCTTGATTTCTTGTGTATTTTCTGTTTTAGCTATAAAAAATCTCTTTGGTAAGATATTGTTAGTATTAAACATATTTCTAATGCTATTTATGATTTTTTATGGACCATAACTAGATACAATTAAATGAGGACTACACATTTTAGATATCTAATATGTGTAGTCCTTTTCCTATCAATTGTGGAAAATATTTGTTTTTTGAAGGTGATTCTCTTATTTTGTTGTATTTTTATTAATTGATGGATTAATAAAAATACAACAAACGGAGGGAAATCACATGTTTAACAATTGGAAAAAAACACTGATGGCTGGAGTGATCAGCTTATCCTTGCTAGGTACTGGGTACGCCAGTCACGACCTGATCTCCTCGCAAAACGTCTCGGCTGAACCGGCAGCTAAAAATGCACCAGGGCATTTGAAAAAAGTGGAGTCTTCCCAGCTTGATGAAATTATCAAACGTGGATACATCAGGGTAGGAATGACCGGGGACTACAAACCATTTACCTATTTGAACCCGGAAACAAATGAGTATGAAGGCTTTGACGTGGACGCTGCCAAAGAGCTTGGCAAAGACCTTGGTGTGGAGGTGAAATTTGTCGCTACCACATGGCCTGCGATGATGAAAGACTTGCAAACGGACAAATTTGATATCGCTGTGGGCGGTGTGACTCGCAACACAGCCAGACAAAAAAGCGCTTATGTATCCCAAGGTTACCTTTCATTCGGTAAGGTGCCTTTGATTCGCAAGGAAGATAAAGACAAGTATCTTACCATTGAAGATATCAACAAGCCTTCTGTACGCATTGGCGTAAATCCAGGCGGAACAAACGAAGAATTTGTCCGTCAGTATCTAAGCAATGCTAACGTAACGGTTGTAGAAAACAATCTTGATATCCCACATCTTGTTGCAGAAGGTACGTATGATGTTATGATCACAGACACAGTAGAAGCAATGCTGTATGCAAAAGATGATCCAAGATTGTATGCGGCTCAAACTGACAAGCCTTTCACAAACAGTGAAAAAGGTTATATGATCCCAAGAGGCGATTTCATTTATGCAAGCTACTTGGAAATGTGGATAGATGAAATGAAGCTCCAAGGAAAATTTGATTCCCTCTACAAAAAGTGGATGGAATAGAATCTACCCTTAAAACTGCCGTGTAGGGAAGCATTTTTTCGCTAACAGGTGCTTTAGTTTGGTTAGAAGTGAATTAGAAGTTTTTTTACGGTTTATAAAACTATTAGCTTGTCTCAGTATTACTCTTTGGACATTACGCCCGGTCACCCCAATTTCCATAGCACATTAGAAATAATGTCACAAAAGTCTTAAATAGGTTAACATTCTTTAATTCCCACCGGTGTTTGTACCTTAAAAAAAGGCCATCATTTGATGGCCTTTTAAATGTAAAAAACATCCTTAATTAACTAAAGGGGCAGGCTAGCTCATTAATTTTCAAGCAGAAAAATAAAAAACCACTCAGAGTGTTTTTTAATCGCGCATTGCTCCTGCCTCTCGGGAAGTCATTGCACCTTGTCCTTCGCTTACATCTTTTTGAATTTGTTGTTTTACTTTTTGTGCATCAGATCCGGCAAATTCCGGTTTCATAATTGAACCCAAGTTTCCTTTAGCTGGTTGATTTTGTTGCATACAAGTCCTCCTCAATTTATTGTTTGAAATCTTATTATTTACAAAAAAGTTCAAGAGTACTATTTGAAATTTGTTTAACAATTGGGCCCGATTGTTGAAGAAACAGAAGCAAATTACTTTTGCAAAAATAGCCCTGAAAACGAGTAACATCTCTCGGAAACTCAAGTGATGCTCTACATACTTCATCGTATTATTTTGTGGAATTGAAGGGAATATATGTGTCGTAAAGAATATATATTGAAAAAAATTATATTGATGAGAGGGATATATCATGATTAGTGAAAAGAGCAAAGAAACCATTGAAAATTATATTATGACCTACAATTCGTTTTTATAGTTGAGTGTATCTAACGGATTTCTTTATTGCAATAAACGCGTGAACAGGCACAAAGGCCTTTAATAATGATGTCGGTATTCAACAAAAGGGAACGGTTCTTTAATGCTTAATGAATTAAAAGATGCTTTACTTCATTATCAGGAGCTGATCAGCAGCTCCTTTTCTTATGCAGCTAAAGGGGCAGTGACTTCAAACAATTTAAGTTATTCAAATAGGTATTTTTTTGTTGAAAAACAATACTTTTAGTGTAAAATTACACTAAAAGGAGAATTTAGTATATATGGAAAAAGAAGACTTCATCAATTTAATATCAGAAAAAATGAAACTTGTTCGAACAGAACAAAGTTTTTCTCAGGATAAGATGTCTGAAATTCTAGGGATTTCAAAAAAAACACTAGTTCAAATTGAAAAAAGAAGAACAGAAGCCAATTGGACCACCGTTGTTGCCTTTTGTGCTTTGTTTAATCATAGCCAATTATTGATATCATCAATTGGTGACAATCCAGTTGATTTTGTTCAGTTAATTGCTAGCAAAAATGGTGGTACGCCTAAAGAAAAAACAATGGGTGGTAAGATATGGTGGAAAGAAATAGAGTCTAGAGGGGATTTTCGTTTGCAACAAAATTTGATTAGTAACCATTACCGTATATTGGATCAATATGATTATCGTTGGCATAGTTCTTTTGATAAAGAAGAGAGTTTAAGTCGTTTAAATGAATTACAGGATATGGGGAATATCGAGATAGACAAAGGTATAGGGATATATGAAGAATAAGATTTTGCTTGTTCTATTGATAATAAGTTTAGGAGTGAATTTTTATATATTCGGGAAAATGGTTTCTGACTGAACAAAGGTATGAACCTTCCTCTGAAGAAAAGGTTATTTTAAGTGAAATGGTTCAAAAAACGGTTGAGAGTGAAGAGTATAAAAAGATAGCAGAAAAAGAGAATATCATTGCTATTGATGCAAACATGGATAAAAATAAAGGTGGAATATTCCCCTACTATTTTGGAGTAAGTGTCCGTACTGACATACAAACCTATCTGTTTGCTTGCAGTAATGAACAATGCTCAGAAATGGAAAGCGCAGGAACGACTTATTCTCGATATAAAGAAGAAGTACCCAGAATTCCATTTAAAAAATAGAGAAAAGCCAAAAAATAACTGAAATAAAAGAAAGCCTACATCCTTTAATAGCAAGGGTCGTAGGCTTATTTTATTCTTATAGTTGTTTAATTTACATAAAGTCGTACCGATTTAAAAAAAGTTTAACCGTTTTTCTTATGAAACTATAGGGGCAGGTTAGTTCAAGAAACAAAAAGGGGTTCTACCTAAATTTTAAAACGAACAAGACTAGATTATACTTAATGTTTTTTTTACTATAATCCTTATTGGATTGAAGAAATTTGCGACACTCCTGCCGAATTACTGGCTAGCCGGGACACCGCAGCCGCTCGCGGCGAGGAGGCTTGGCAGGCAGTCGGCGGAAAGGGAGCGATTTCTGAAATCAACTGGAACGTTTTTTAAATAAAAAACTTCAGTCAATCTCGCTTTTCTTCGAATTTGTCTACAGTCTGAAACCATTCTATAATGAATGGTTTTTATCTTTATCATAATTTGGTGATGTACTGGAGTGTGTTAATATGCGGTCTAATACTTTTTCAGTAAATGGCATAAAGAAATTAAGTATTAGCCCCCCTAAACAAACGGTTAATAAAGTTCCAACGCCAATTGGTCCATTTGAAATCATTGCCAATATCAAGAATAGGAGGTAAATGAATGTTCTCGAAAGGAATATATTTGTTCTAGTTAATTCTTGTATGATTAATGTTAATCGGTCAACTGGAATCGGTGCAAAATTTGTGTGTAAATATGTTGCAGTTCCTAATCCTATAACAACTAAGCCGATTCCAAAACAAACAACTTTGCTGTACCAAAGTTCAGGTGTTATCAAATTGTGGAATAAAAAAAGCCACATATCAATACCGATACCAGTTATAAATGCTGTTAACAATCCCAATACTTCTGGTCTTTGTCTTTTTAAGAATGAATTACTGCATATCAATATTAAAGCTATTATTATTTCCCAACTTCCCACAGTAAGCCCCACATTTATGGACAGTCCCACCAAAAGTGCATCAAAAGGTGAAGTTCCAAGGTCTGATTGTATAGTGAAAGAAATACCAAGGGTTAATATTATAATTCCCAATACATAAAAAACATATTTCACTTTACTTGGCCCCTCCATCATATTTTTTTATTGCAAACGCAACAAAGCTGAGTTAAATTAAATATATGGTATTTTTATTGCATTTGCAACAAAAAATACGCACTAAGGGGTTAATTATGAAGGAAATTCTTCGTGGAATTGGAATGATAGCAAGGGCATTAGATTCCATAAGTAATATTGAATTTAAAGAGTATGACCTTACAAAAGGGCAGTATTTGTACCTTGTTCGAATATGTGAAAACCCAGGCTTCATTCAAGAAAAGTTAGCTGAGATGATAAAAGTAGATCGAACAACAGCAGCTCGTGCTATAAAAAAACTTGAAATCAATGGCTTTATTGTAAAGAAAGAAGATAAACATAACAAAAAAATTAAAAAACTCTTTCCAACAGAGAAAGGGAATAAAGTTTATCCTTTCATAAAAAGCGAAAATGATTATTCCAATATCGTTGCATTAGAGGGATTTTCCAAAAGAGAAGTAGAAACCATTTTCAATCTTCTTCAAAGAGTTAGAAAAAATATAGAAAAAGACTGGGAATTTGTAAAAAAGGGAACAAGAGAAATTATTGATTATATAAAGGAGCGAATATATTTAAATGACTATAAAAAAGTGTACCCTTGAAGATACACGCAAACTTCAAGAAATTAGTTATGAAACATTTAATGAGACATTTAAGCATCAGAATTCTCCCGAGAATATGAATGCCTATTTGGAAAGGGCATTTAACTTAAAACAATTAGAAAAAGAATTATCCAATATTTCTTCACAATTCTTTTTTGTTTATTTTGATAATGAGGTCGCTGGATATTTAAAGGTCAATACCAATGATGCTCAGACTGAAGGAATGGGTGATGAATCACTTGAAATCGAGCGGATTTATATAAAGAACAAATTTCAAAAACTTGGGCTTGGTAAATATCTGTTAAATAAAGCTATGGAAATCGCAATGGAACGTAATAAAAAGAAAATCTGGCTGGGCGTATGGGAAAAAAATGAAAATGCTATTGGCTTTTATCAGAAAATTGGGTTTGTACAAACTGGAGCCCATTCTTTTTATATGAGTGATGAAGAACAAACGGACTTTATAATGACCAAAACACTCATATAACGAATTAAAGAACGGTAAAGGCAAAGCCCATAAAATAACCTTGAATGTTACTGCATGAACGGGTGAGTTAGCTGAAATAACCGAACTGGAACTTATTATTCACTTTGTTATTTTACCCGAATTACATGGAAGATTTTCATGTTACTATCGGGTTTAATTCGGGGTATATTTCTCCTTTCTGATCTCATACTAAAGTTAAGAAGGAGGGGTATACATGGCAAAACGAACAAAGAAAAATGATGCAGATCAAAAGAACAAACAAGGATTTGATTCAAGCAAAACCGATTCAGAATTCTCTAAAGAATTTGGCAGTGCAAACGCTAATCAAGCACATAAAAATAAAGCAAAAAAAGAAAAAGCATCTAAGAATCAAGGTGAATGGAAAGGCATGCATTAACTTATACTTGCCAGACTCACACTGTTTACTGAACTTTATGTAAAGGAGCTTATTTAGATGACTCAATCTAAGCGACAACAAGAACGCCAATGGAAAGATCGTAAACAATCGCAGCATCCACATGGTAAGGTCAATTCCTTTGAACAATTAGCTGAAGATACGGGCAAAAGTGAATCTAAAACTAAGTAAAACTGTTTAAGAATGAGAGGCAATCCCAAAGGGTCAGATCCCCATAATAGTGAGGTCAGCTCCCTTGGGGTAGCCTCTCTTTTAGGTTTACACATTTTTATGGTAATAGTATGGACAATAATTAGGATGTCTTCCCCTGAAGTAGATACTGTAAAAGTCAAAAGACAAAGACTACATAAAATACCGATTATTACAAAACCTTTTAGTAAGGAGCTTTTTGGAAGGGGGGAATGATAAGATATATGTTTTCGTTACGTGGAGATGCTCATAAAATTTATCTTCAATTAAAAAAAGCCTCAATCAAAGACCGAACTTTCAAAAGTATGAAGAAACTAATGGAAGTGGACGAAATTCAAAATTTTTATAGTTCGATTGATAGTGATACGTTAAAAAAAATTTATTATTGTATGATAAAAGAGAAAAACGGATCGGGAATCATTCCTATTATAATTTCCTCTGGGCCTTGGCTTTTTCTTCTATTTTCAAATCAATTGCAGGATTTCCTTTTTAAAGATGGGAGTTTGCTTTGGGTTTTCTTTATTTTAATTTATATTATCATTCTTTCCATTAGTGTGTTTCTTCACTTTCATGAAAGATCATGGTCTTTTGTTCATATTGAAATCATTCAAGAAATTTTACATGAACGAAAAGGGATAAGGGAAAAAGCCTGAGGTTCCCTCAATGGGGAGTTTTGCGGGAAAAACATATACTTTCTCACTGTTTTCTGGTGTATTATTAGCACGAAATATTATAGCAAAATGAGGCATCGAAACCTTTAATGAATAGTGATTATTTTTCTGCATATTCAATCTTAATCCCATTTACTCTTTCATCCAACTCGTAAGTTCGGATGTTTTTTTTATACAGGGGCTTGTACAATTTGATCGTTGATTGGAACGTAGGGCACTCGCTTTCCGCGGGCGGTCCGGGAGCCTCCTGGGGTCTCTCCTGGACACGCTTTTCCCGCAGGAGGCTCGCAAACCCGCTCCAATCAACTTTGTTTTAACTTTTAGAAAGAACCCTTTTGTCTACAAACTGCGCGATTCTTAAAGAAGAATCGCTTTTCTTATTGAACTTACGGGGCAGATTACTTTAACAAAAGTAATGTAATGTATAATAAAAAAGGCGTGTAGTAGAGGAGTCAGAAAATAATATGGAATGTCATTGTGAACAAAAAGAAACAAGTGAGTTAAAAGTTGAAGGTGATGTTGGGGCGGACCCTATATGGTGCAATCAATGTGGTTGTAACTTGGAAATAGAGGATATTCCGATTTCAAATAAGTTAAGTAGAGAATTGATTGAATGGGCAAATATGTATGGTGAATGGATTGATTGGGATGAAGATAAATTGCTTCCTAATGGGATAGAACTTGAAGAAGAACACAATAAACAAGGATTAAATATAACAGAGAAAGTTAAGAAAGAACTTGAAGGGAAATATAGAATTAAATTTTCACCTTCGACAATGGCAAGAATGTATGCCAATAAAAATCATTAATCCTCATTCCACTAGCAGGTGAGATAGATGAATATCGGAGCTGTCTTAAGGCAGCTTTTTTATATGCAACTATCGCGGGAGGTTAGTTCATGAAGGACAAATGAAAGTTTATATCGAAATTAATTAAGTAAGAGATTAATTAAATGTTAAAGAGGTAGAACAATGGCTGTTTCAATCAACCCCATTTCCAAAGATGAAAAGCATATTCTTCAGAATTTATATTCCCTTTATTTACATGACCTTTCGGAGTTTACCGAGGGTTTAGACATATCAACAGATGGTTCATTTGAATTTGATTCATTTGAATTAATTTGGAAGAAGGAAGGATTAACACCATATTTTTTGAAAAAAGATATGAAAATTGTCGGGTTTTTATTACTGTTAGAAAGGCCGTTTTTAAATAAGGACTATGATTACAGCATTAATGATATTTTTATTTTAAAAAAATATAGAAGAAAAGGTGCTGCAATTTCATTATTAAAGGAATTGTTTAAACAAAAAAAAGGTAGTTACTTTGTTGTTCAATTAGCCAAGAATATCCCTGCTGTTATATTTTGGAGAAAGATTTTTAGTGAGCTAAATATAGATTTTGAAGAAAAAAAGCAAATTGTCGATAATGAAGAATGTTTGGTTCAATCCTTTCAAATTTAAACAGATATTAAACAACGGGTGCATTAGCTGAAAATCGCAGCTGTCTTTAAGGCAGCCTTTTCTTTAGGGATCTAAGATTAAAAAGCGATCTTAAGATCTTAATATATTCAATTGATTATAAAAAAGGTTCAGGTTAGCACAACCTGAACCCAAAATATTATTGAGGCGTATTTAGATTTTGTGCCCTTAAGTAACTTACAACTACCTCTCCAATTTGTCTGCCTAACCTTAAGCCTTCGTTGTTATCCACGTTAAAATGTACGCCAGCGTACAAACGAGATTGAGCACTTTCTTCCATTATTTTTTTTATTTCTGAAGACTCTTGAGGGAAGAAATAACTTAATACTGTCTCTGCACATCCCGCCACAGTTGCGTGTGCAGAAGGGTAAGCGGGAAAACGAGGGGTAAACAACACAGTAGACAGATTTCTGCCATATTGATTTGGACGTGCAACATCCCAATGATATTTAAGCAACCACGTGATAACAAAGGTATCATTCATAGCTGCGTGGAAATAACTCTGAACCCTTGCAACACTCGGTGATCCCAGCATAAACTTTTCAGCTAAATTGAAAATTAGAGTGGTAATTTTCGCCGTTAATTCACCTGTTCCCCAATATTGTGCGATGCTTATTTGCTGGGAAGTCAATGACTTTAATGTATCTTCTACAATGAATAACTCTGTTACCCAATCAATATCTAGAGGATTTTTAATTCGCCAAATGATTCGTTGATGAAAGGGGTCCAGGAATTCATTGTCTCTTCCCCTTGAAATAAAAAACATTGGCCAATTTCCTGCTTCTGGAGAACCTTTAGGGGGGTTACTTTCCCCTGGGTAAGGAAATTCTGTCCATCTTCTATAACTTGTTCTCATAAAGACCACCCCCTAATAAATGTTCTCCTTGTTCCTTATGATTAAGAGTAATGAAATATGACCATATAACTTTTTGATCCCTTATCAGAGAGAAAGATCAGGGGTTGAGCCAATTTATGCCTTTATAGCTGATTCTCCCATCTTTAAACATAAATTAACATTTCAAAGTTTTATTTGAAAAACTTCCAAATATTCAAAGGTATTCTAATGATCATATCCTGAAATAATAAAAAAAAAGCAGGAGAAATAATATGAACAGCAAAAAAAGTTATAAAGGATTTATCACTATTTTTATATCTGTCTTAATGTTGAGTCACTCGGTCTATGCGAATGAATGGGAAGATAAAGAAGTACCTATAAACTTTAAAACTGAGATATTACCTTGGGAGATAGTAAACAACACTATTCCTAATAAAACGACTTTCACCATTATAGACATTGAAACGGGATTATCATTTAAGGTTCAACGAAGAGCAGGTAGTCATCATGTCGATGCTCAGCCACTAACCAAGGATGATACTCAGATTATGAAGAAAATTTATCATAATCAATGGAGCTGGAAAAGAAGAGCGATTATTGTATTAATAAATAATCAAATGATCGCTGCCTCTATGAATGGAATGCCACATGGTGCCGGTTCTCTTCAAAATGGTTTTCCAGGCCACTTCTGTATTCATTTCTATGGAAGTTTAACGCATCGTTTAAAAAACGAAGATTCCGCGCATAAATTGATGATACTGAAAGCGGCCGGTAAGCTTGATGAATATTTAGGCACGATAAGTCCCTACGAACTTATCCATATTTTTACCATCGCCATAAATCAAGGAGATCGAAAATTATTATCAATGACCTTATCAAATCCGGATCATTCCAAACGTTTCATTAAACTTGCTGAAAATATTACATATTTTGGGGTTGAAGATTTTTCAAGACAACCACTTGAAGACGCAAACGGGTTAATATTCGTGGATGTACCGGTTCAAGTGAAGATTTATAAAGAGAAAAAAGGGAGTGAAAGCAAAATCATCCATTTTATGATCCGAAGGGAGAGTTTGACTGATCGTTGGTTCATTGATCAAGAGGCGATCTATGAAGCCTTAAAATAAGATTTGTGAAGATACGGAAAAATAAATTCCAATCCATTGTGGGGGTGCATTCTATGCGATTAACATGGATTGCCGGACTTTTACTATTCGTTCAACCTGTGAATATTTCTGAAAGCATATCGGTAACCCACCAAGGACAAACGATTGCCAGTGTCAACCATGCTGATATTACTTTGCCCTTACTGGATGTTCCTATCATGGACGTGGATAAATACAATCAATTTGTCGAAAAAATAGATCGACAAGTGTACCAAAAACCTGTAGATGCCACAATAGACAAACAAGGTAATATTCTTCCTGGGCGGGTAGGTTACAGGCTATACCATCAAGCATTTAAAGAGCAATTTTATTCCTTTTTGTACAGTAGTAAAGCATATAAACTAGAAGTACCTTTGCTTGCTATTCATCCAAAAGTTGACAGCGAATTACTTGCAGAGATTCGTGAAAAAAAGATAGGTGAATATAGAACTTATTTTAATGTGAACAACAAAAATCGTACAAATAATATCTCGCTTGCTACAGAAGCCATTAATAATTATGTCGTGTTTCCTGGAGAGGTGTTTTCTTTTAATCAAGCCGTTGGCAAGAGATCAGTAAATAAAGGATATATGCTCGCTCGAGTTATCGTTAAAGGAGAGTTTTCTGAAGGGATTGGTGGAGGGATATGTCAGGTGTCATCCACCCTGTTTAATGCTATCGACAATGCAGGATTGCAAACTATTCAACGCTATTCCCATACTAGGAGCGTTCCGTATGTTCCATCTGGCCGCGATGCTACAGTAAGCTGGTATGGTCCTGATTTTAGTTTTAAAAACACATACAATCAACCTATTCTAATCCGAGCTACAATCCAAGGGGGAATGGTAAGTATCATGGTTTACTCTTCAGATATGATAAATTATAAGACACGAAAAGTTCCCGCTGCTTCAAATCAGAAATCAAAAGAACAGATTTACCGTTCCTAAAAGTACACTTTTACGAACGGTTACTTTTTTATAAAATCACCTAATATAATATTTCTGAAAAATTTCATTTTCAATCCAACAATATGGACGGAATACGCATTAGCCCCTCCGTTGTATAATTTCTGAGCCTTCCCTTGCACCTAATCTTCGGATTTCTAAATGAATTTCACCAACAATTGAATCCTGATACTAGCTATAGAATGGTTTCCTGGGTGCAGGAGTGACAAACTCCATTATGCCGGCTGGCTTTATCCGATTATTTTTCTTCAATTCCCGGAAGCAAACCAAATTTGTTTATTCTTAATCTGGTTATTAATGCATCGGTATATTGATAATTAATTACCTTATCAAGACCTAATTTATAAAAAACTTTAATAAAGAAAAGGAGAGCACATATTAGCCATGTATAATATGTGCTCTCCTTTTCTTTTTTATTAAACTAACGCATCTGTTAGTTTAAGTAGCCTTTTTGTAGAGTTGACACAAACTGTGCGGTGAACATTAATACACCTTAAGAATAGTAATAAAATAAATGAATGTGGTATCCTATTAATTAGTAATATTATCCAAATAAGTGGATGAATTATTATCGTTAGTATTAGATTTTTTATTCATTGCATCAATGTCACTGCATAATAATACGAAACATACGGACAAACACATTGAAATTTTAAAAGAATACGATTGGTTTACAGCTTTGTATTACAACCCTAAACTAGGCTTTTTAATTAGGACAAACAAATTAGAGGTTACATAGGACAACGTTATTCAATTAATAGAATGATCAAAAAAAACGAGTGAAATGCTCATGTATTCACGTCTCTACCGCACAAAACATTCCTTGGAAATTTGACTGGAATTCCTTAACAACCATTTATACAAACATATCCTTATATAAATAACAACCCAAGGGAGAGATAAGTATTTTTTTATACGTTTATGAAGCAGGAATAATCCTAGCAATGATTGTATTCGGACTCGCTTATGTATTTGTAAAAGGGATAGAGGATAGAACGCAAATCTTACTTCAATTTTCGCTAGGCATATTGATTTTAGTGTTTTCCTTATCTGTGATTGGTGGGTTTGAGGGAATGCCGTATGCTGTGTTGAGCCTTGGAGTATTCACACTGGCGATTCTATACTTTTTCTTAAAGAAATATGTTATAGGAAAGAAAATACTTTTTATAGGGGTTCCACTCATCATCGTTATTCATATATTCATTGGGTTCATCAATCAAGTGGACTACTGGGTAGTGGATAAAGAAAGACTGACGGATGATGAAACCGGGAATTATATTGAAAAAATCGAGAAAGATACATCGATTGTCGGTTACAAAAAGTTTAATGGAGGTGAAGGGGAGGACTTTTTATTAATATCAATGGGTGGTGAAAGAAAGGGAAATACCATTGAAGTGTTGGAAGTGAAAGATGATAGTGAGAAGACTATCATTCGCATTCGGACATCTTATAATAAAAATCCTGAGCCCAATCCGTATATAGCTGTAGCACTTACTCGTATTAAATCAAAGGTAGTCATTTTGGATACGGATGGAACAAATTATGGGGATGGTATATTTGATTAAACCTTTTTAATTTGTTCATACTTGGATGGTTCCTTTTTTTTATGGAACTAAAGGGGCAGGTTTGTTGAAGCAGGATATTTTCTGTTTTAAGCGATTTAGAATTTCAAACAAACTTTACACGAATACAGGTATTGAAAATAACAGGAATATAGGAGGTATGAGATATGAAGATCAATAGAATAAATCATGTGAGTATAAACGTAAATGATCTTTCAGAGGCTAAAGCGTTTTTTCTTGATTTAGGACTTGAAGTACAAGCGGAATGGGAATTGGATGGAGAACAGTTGGACAGAATAGTTGGGCTTAATGATGTTAAAACGGCATGTGTAGGATTGGGGATGCCAGATGGTCAGGCATGGATAGAGCTAGTCAAATTTTATAGGCCTTCAGATGAAAAAGATATTCAGCAACCTTTGGCAAATACGCTGGGTATCCGACATATTTGCTTTGCTGTTGAAGATATTGAAGCTATTGTTGCAAAATTAAAAAAGAAAGGCACGGAAATCTTTAGTGAGATACAGCAATATGAAGAAAGTTATAAGTTATGCTACGTTCGTGGTCCAGAGGGAATTATTTTAGAATTGGCGGAGAAAATCAAATAAATATTGAATGGGACTTTACATGATTTAGACCTCCAACTTTAAAGATTTCTTCTTAAACTATCGGGTGCTTTACTTGAAGAAGTCAAATAAAAAAGTCGGTTCCTTAACGTACAGGGAATTCGACTTTTTTATGTTTGGATTTGCTTAGCGTACAAAATTTCCGAAATGTTGGCGATACCCCTTTATACAACTAACGGGGCAGAATAGTTGAAGAAATGATATTATTATGGAATAAATTAACATGACATTTGGGAAGGTTGAGCAAAATTGGAGATTTGGAAATTAAGTGAAAAAGTATCGGAAATTAGCGATGTAATACCTTATTATTTTTTTAGTCTATTCTTGTCTTGTATCTCTTTTTCTGTTTTTATAATTGTATTTAGTGGAGAACCCTCTTGGTTGCAGTTAATGCCTGTTATTATTTATTCTTTTTATGTTGTTATACCTTATTTACTTTTTGCAGTACCATTGCAAATTATATTTAATAAACGCCCGAGAAAATTTAATGTGTTTTATCTTTTAATTTACACGGTACTTTCTTTTGTAGCAGTATTTTTATTTAATGTAATGTTATTTAGAGTTGAACCTACATATTTAGTTAAAACCCAAATATATTACTGTTTTAGTTTTGCAGCAGCTGCTATTTATTGGTTTTGGGATTCTGTCTTCTTACAAAAGAAAAACTGAAATATCCTAGTTCTTCAGCTAACAGGGTGCGTTAGCTGAAGATCGGAGCTGTCTTTAAGGCAACTTTTTCTTATGGCGCTATCGGGGCAGGATTGTTGAAAAAGGAATTCAACCTATGTTTGTATAAATAGTAATATTTAACAATGTATGGCATTTCTCTAATAGTATTTTAACAGTTAAATTATTTTCTAAATGGGGAGGGGCATTTTTGCAAACTTTTTTTAGATATAACTGGATGGTAAGATTAGACTGGTATCGTTGGTGTGAAGAGTTAAGTGAAGAAGAACTTCTGCGGAACCGAACGGGTGGAATGGGAAGTATATTGCATACACTTTTCCATATTGTTGATGTCGAATGGAGCTGGATACGTCTCTTACAAGGTAAAACTGACTTTCAGGAGAGTTTCGATAGTTATAAAAGCTTGAACAAAGTTCGAAAATTGGACGCTGAATTTCATTTAGAAGTGGAAAAATTTGTTAACAACTGGGATGCTAGTATGGAAAATCAATTATTTTATGATACCTTGCAAGATGGAAAAATTGTGACAGATACTTGGGGTGAAATAATGCGACATACTATTGCTCACGAAATTCACCATATAGGGCAATTATCAATTTGGGCAAGGGAATTAGGGAAAAAGCCTGTTTCTGCAAACCTTATAGGTCGGGGTCTTTCCTCTCATTCCAATAAATAATTCAAATAGATATTAATTTAGTCGGTTTCTATATATATTGGGTGTAATCCTTCAATTAGAAATCGCCTTTTCGAGGTTCTGCTGCAGGTGCTGCAGGTCAGTTTTGTTAAGCAATATCAGTTTGTGAAGAATGGTACTTAAAGTAACAGGTGCGTTAGTTCCTTAAGAAAAAGTAAAAAAAGTCGATTCCTTAACGTTGAACTGACCCCATAAAGTTAGACAGGTTATTTCGTTAGGCAGCCCGTTGGGCATGAGCTCGGTATTGTACCGGGCTCATGCCTTTTAATTTGCCTTGATTCGTTTGTGTTTATAGTATTCTATACATTTTGCTAGTTCTTGTTTCTAAGGATCGTTTCGTGAGAAAAGCCCGCCTCTTCAGCACGCATTGCGAAAACTGAAGAGCCGGACTTAACATAAGTTGAAATCATTTCACTTCTACCCATCCGTTTTTAATAGCTAGAACAACAGCTTGTGTACGGTCGTTTACAATCATTTTTTGAAGAATGTTAGTCACATGGTTTTTTACTGTTTTTTCACTGATATATAAAGTTTCGCCGATGGCACGGTTGCTTTTTCCGTATGCTAAAATTTGAAGAACTTCACACTCGCGTCGAGTCAATAGGTGAAGCGGTCTTCTGATCTCTACAGCATGCACTGAATCACGATCAGTAGCTAAATGGCGATATTCTTTGACTAGATTATGTGTCATCTTCGGATGAAGGTATGAGCCATCTTCTGCTACTGCACGAACAGCATCAATTAACGCATCTGCGTCCATTTCTTTCAACAGATAACCTTGTGCTCCTGTTTTCAATGCATGCTGTACATAGTTTTCATCATCATGAATCGATAAAATGATGACTTTCGTTTCAGGGTAACGGTTTACAAGCATTTTAGTTGCTTCGATACCATTCATATTCTGCATGTTGATATCCAGGATAACGAAATCTGGTTTGTGTGTGCTAACAAGATCCATAGCCTCGCTTCCGTCATCGCCTTCGGCAACAACATCAAAGGATGATTCAAAATCTAATATACGCTTAACGCCTTCACGGAAAAGCTGATGGTCATCGATAATGATGATACTAGTCTTCAATGGCTTCTTCCTTCTAATTTATTTAAATGCCTATTCTCTAAAATTTATAAATGATAGGGAATTCCTTTTCAGCAGCATTTACAAAGAATAGCATATTTTTTCGTTTTGGGGATAATCCTTTTTCTTAGCTTGATTGCGATGTGGCGGTACCCCTATAGTAACTAAATTGTAAACGGATTGTTATACAGATAGCATTGTTGGAGGAGACTTCATTGTATATAATTAATCCTCGTTAGGAGTGTTGAAAGATGATAAACGTAACAGTAGATAAGTTAAAATTCAAGAAACAATTATCGATGCTTGAACAAATCACACTGAAAGATTTTCTGTATACCTGGGTAGGTAGCTCAAGCAAGGGATTTGATGATTTTTTTCACCTTGAGTACACAGAAGATGTATTTGCCAAAATAGAAAAAATGACGAATGACACCGATTTGTTAATTTCTGATGATGAGTATTTCAGATACATAACATTGACGGAAGATAATCAATTTGTGATAGGTGTTTTAGATATGAATTCAGAATTAAAACATAGAATAATTTCACTAGATAAGTTTAAATAATTCTTCGTTTTCTTTAACCCATACAAAAAGAGGCAGCGTGGTACGTTGTCTTTTTTATTTGTTCACTATATGTCATTGTTTGTTATACCTTGGATAATGATATTAAACGAGAAAAAATATTAAAAGGGCCAGATGTAAAGAAGGAAGACGTTCTACAAGATGCATTAGATGAGATAGTACGAAGTGATTACTTTATGGCGAAAACCGACCAAGGAGAGTATAGGATAAATTCTTCCTTAATATACAGGTTTTGCATGAAATGCATTGTTATAAATACCATACTGACCATAAATGGCTAGTGAGTAAATAAAAGGTTATTTCTTTGCATAGTTTTCTTAAATTTTGTTGAATAACTTGAATATGGGAGAGAAGATTAATGTCAGAAACGTATCGTTCTCGTCAGGAACGAAAACAAGTGGAAAAAACAAAACAAGATCAAAAAAAAGATAAAAATTCCCCTAAAAGAAGGTCTTTCTTGAATAAAGTTTTACTTTGGTTTTTACTGTTAGGTGTTGTTTCAATTGGAATAGGGGCAGTTACGGTTGCAGCAATGATTAAGGATGCACCTAAAATAGATGCTTCAAAACTAGTCGATCCGCTTTCTACCAAATTATACGATAAAAACGGGAATTTCCTTTACGAATATGGTAAAGAAAAGCGGACAAAAATTGAGTATTCTCAAGTTCCAAAAATGTTGGAACATGCTTTCATTGCCACGGAGGATGCACATTTTTATGAACACAATGGCATTGATATAAAAGGAACTGCAAGAGCAATCTCCAAGAACCTAATAGGGGATTTCGGATCTCAAGGCGGAAGTACCATTACACAGCAGGTCATTAAAAACTCCTTTTTGTCACCTCAGAAAACAATAAAGCGGAAGGTACAGGAATGGAGCTTGGCCTATCAGCTTGAGCAAAAGTATTCCAAACATCAAATCTTAATGATGTATTTAAATAAGATATACCTTGGAGACGGGACATATGGTGTAGCAGCTGCCGCCAAAAATTACTACGGAATCGATGCCGATCATCTAAATAAATTAACGCTTCCGGAGGCCGCTATGTTGGCGGGGCTCCCACAGAGTCCAAGTAATTACGATCCCACTGAACCCGAACATGTGAAAGCTGCAACAAATCGTCGTAATATTGTTTTAGAAGCTATGTATAAACAAGGGTATATTACGAAAAAGCAATTGGAGGATGCAAAGAAGGTTTCAGTTACAGCAGGACTTGTTCCAAAAACGAAACAGCAAGGAATGCCGTACGAGGCGTTTTTGGACGCTGTTGTAAAAGAAGTTGAAAGAAAGCTGAAAAATGTAGATATCAGTTCGGATGGATTATCTATTTATACGACGCTAGATCCAAAAGCTCAGACCTTTGCGGACAAAATAATGAACACCGATACGATTATTTCTTATCCAAATGACAATTTTCAAGGAGCTTTCGTATTTTCAGATACAAAAACAGGAGAAGTTCGAGCTATTGGAAGCGGTCGAAACCAATATAAAGCTTCCTTCCGAGGCAACAACTTTGCGGTTGATATTAAACGTCAACCAGGATCTACTTTCAAGCCAGTCTTTGATTATGGTCCGGCTATTGAAAATTCAAAATGGTCTACAGCACACCAAATTAATGATCATGAGATAACCTACTCAAATGGTCAGTCTATTTCTAACTGGGATCATCAATATCACGGAATGATGTCGATTAGAACAGCACTTCAATGGTCATACAATATTCCAGCACTTCTTACCCTTCAAGATGTGGGGATGGATAAAGCACAAAATTTTGCAGAAAATCTGGGTATTACTTTTAATAATAATAAGGTGTATGAATCATATGCGATTGGAAGTAATACGGTTAATCCATTAGAGTTGGCAGGGGCATATAGTGCTTTTGGAAATAACGGTGAATTCAATACACCACATTTTGTTCGTAAAGTTGTCTATCCTGATGGCAGAGTTGTTAATTTAACTCCAAAGCCAAAACGTGCTATGCATGATTACACAGCTTATTTGGTGACGGATATGTTACGGACAGTCGTAAAATCTGGTACAGGAAAAACAGCAAATGTCCTTGGACTAGATGTGGCTGGAAAAACTGGCACAACCAATTTTGACAGTAAAACCAGAGCACAATATGGATATCCAACCGGTGCGGTAAATGATAGTTGGTTCGCTGGTTATACACCGCAATACACTATGGCGGTTTGGACTGGATATACTAAAAATGGTCCAGGTAATTATATGGATGGAAATACAACTAAAATCTCACACCAAATGTTTAAGGCCATGATGGAAGCGTTTGGAACAGACCAAAGTAGCTTCCAGCAGCCTAGTGATGTTTACCGGGTGAATAATGAACTGTTCATTAAAGGTGCAAATCCTGAAGAAGCTCCACCTGTTATAAAAAATAATAAAAATAAACCAATAGAGGATAAAAAACATAAAAAAGAGGAAGAGAAGCATAAACAACAAGAGGAAAAGAAACATAAAAAAGAGGAAGAGAAGCATAAACAACAAGAGAAAAAGAAACATAAAAAAGAGGAAGAGAAGCATAAACAACAAGAGGAAAAGAAACACAAACAATAAAGATTTTTAGGATGGGATCGCATTGGTTCCATCCTTTTTATGATACACATAAGAGAATGTGAAGGTTTCTACTTAAACTATAGGGTGCGTTAGCTGAAGATCTGAGCTGTCTTTAAGGCAGCTTTTTCTTATGGAACTAAAGGGGCAGTTTAGTTCAACAAGAAAAATTGGCTCATAATGATTGTTGTTCTCATAGTGGTATTTTTATTGAAAGTGTTATCTGTAAATTATCGGAATATTATTGGTATAAAAAAACTATTCAACTAATAGGTGCTTTACTGTAATGCAGAGGTTGCTACCGCAGCCTTTTTCTAATGGAACTAACGGGGCATGATAGTTGAACAAGCAAATCAATGTCTATGCTACAATTATTACAGGCGTAGCCATTAATATAAGTTGATGTTTGGGAGTTCACTATGGGAAAAATAAAAATAGCTTTATTACACCTATTGCCTATCGCTGGTGATGTGGAGTATAACCAAAAACTAATTGAACAAGCCATTCATATAGCATCAAATAATAATGCCGAATGGATTATAACACCCGAACTATGTGTTAGCGGACTTCAATTCAATCATAAGATTGGGACTGGATGGATTAACCGGCAACCTGATGCTTGGATGGGTAATTTGAGCCGTAAACTAAAGAGTTTGAAAAGCACTGTATTTTTGGGTTGCCCTGAAAAAGGCAGTAACGGAGAGTTGTATAATTCTGTGTTTGTCATAGATAAACAAGGTCATTTATTAGGCAAACAGAGAAAAATAAGTGTTATTGATGATTGGTCAGCATCAGGGGATGTAATAGAGCCAATAAAAACAGACAATGTTGAGATTGGTATTATGATTTGTGCAGACGCCTATCCCAAAGATATTGCTTACAGCTTATTTGAGAAGGGAGCAGAAATATTAATTGCACCGTCTTCCTGGGGTCCCGGATTACACGGTCCAGAGGGAGAATGGGAACAAAGGTCATTAGAAACAGGACTGCCCGTATTTGTCTGTAATCGTACTGGAGAAGACGAAACTGTCCGTTTTTGGGATGCAGAAAGCATGATCATAAAAAATGGAGTACGCCTTTTGACACATAAATCAAAACAATCAGCCATCCTTACTTTTGAATGGGATTTACAAAGCATGGAATTAATATCCCCTCATTTCGATATCGATTACATATAATGAGTACATACTAATATACTACACTCTTGTTGAATTAAAGGGTGCTTAGCTAAAGATCGAAGCTGCCTTTAAGGCAGCTTTTCTTTATGTAATTATAGGGGCAATTTTTATTGCCGATATTATCTTCAGAATAAAGTACAGGCTACTGGAATCAATCTAATCACCTCCTTATTTGCATGAGGGCAATTGATAAAATTCGAAATAATATTATGGATTTTATATCTTTTGAATAGTTTCACATGTATCTAGATAATTAACATGAGAAATTTGAGTGAAACAAATGAGGGGCTTAAATGGATCAAGCTAGTGTTAATAACTTCGGAAAAAAAACTTTAGGACTATGATTGTCCAATATTCATATTGGACAAATTACGAGCTTACCAGAATATTTCAGTAAGATGCTTTTACTGACGGAACGATTATATTATCTAGATGGCTAAAAACTGATTGACATTGATAATCATTATCATTATTATATAAAGTAATATTTGATATTGATAATCATTTTCAATTAATACTCTTGCAAATTCCTATTCCCTGTCAATAAATATTAAAAGGCGTCAACATATTGAATAAACAGTTTTGGATCAGGAAGAAAAATGAAAATAGTTCAACCTTAAAAGAATAGAAAGGTAAGTCTGACAAAAAACAGTCAACTGACTAAGTTAGCGATAACAAATAAAATTCAATAAATATTGAATATGGGTGGAGGAGGAACATCTGTGGATAAAAATTTTATAATATTGGAACAATTTCAGCATCAAGTAAGCTGCTGCTGTCCTGGGCAAAAGCACCAACATATGATTGAGTTCCTTCAAGGTGATGTTTGGACAATTACAAACGAGCGGAAGTATGTTGATTGCTTAGGATGGCACTTTTTAATAGATATCAATAACGAGTTTCAGTTTTTTATGCATGTGGAAGATATTGAGGAACTGTATTCCAAGGGAAGCATTTGCTCCATTTTGGATTTGAATCTAAAAATTAACCATTTAAGCTTTAAAATAAACGAAGCCCTCGATGCACATGATAGGCAGTCGTTTCTTTCATTTGCCGATGAACTGAGTAACGTACAGAAAATAAAGAATAAAATCAACACTGGAGATTTACATGCTTTTTGGGAAAACACGACAATTTTATGAACATATTCAATAAAGATGCAATTGGCTTTTATATTTCAAAAACATCGATACCTATCTTTTTTGCTAATAGGTGTGGAAATTCAATTTCACCAAATTTAAATTAAAGGTGATAATGCTGCTGAGTAGTTTGAATTTTTACTAATAATCATCAGTGTTGGAAGGGGAACTTATCATGTCTAAAATCCTTATGATTTTTGCCAGTATGAGTGGAAATACAGAAGAAATGGCGGATATCATTATAGAAGGAATCACAGAAATCAGTGATGTGAATATCGAAAAGATAGATATAATGGAAGGTCCTGAAGCCTCCATACTTGGAGAGTACGATGGTATCTTATTAGGTGCATATACGTGGGGAGACGGAGAATTACCGGATGATTTTTTAGACTTTTATGAGGAAATGGATCATATTGATTTAACTGGCAAGAAAGCAGCGGTGTTTGGATCCTGCGATTCCTCTTACTCACAATATGGTGCGGCCGTAGATATTTTGTCCGAAAAATTAAGGGAACAGGGTGCTGATATCGTCCTGGAAGGGTTAAAAGTAGAATTAAACCCAGATGATGAGGATATCAAAAACTGCCGAAATTTCGGGAGGGATTTTATAAAGAATAGTCTTGTCTCTTCAATATAGAATTAGCTATTTTATGAGGAAAGAGAGGTGAGGGGAATGATGGGTAAGGAACATCGGATTTCCATTGCTACTTTAACTGATTACCATTTACAAGATTTTATAAGATGTCCTTATCAATTTTACTTTCATCATATAGAAGGAAAAATCACAACTCGATTGGATTGGAGGAAAATGGTTCAAGCTGTGGTTAATCAAGTTGTAAGCCGCTATTATAAACTGCCTCCAATATGTCAGACATCTAAGAAAGTTATGGAGTTAATAGATGATCATTGGAGTGCCATTGATGTACGTCAGTTCGAGTCAAGGAGTCATTATTATATGGCTCTTGCTAATATAACTGACCATTTACTCCAATTTTTAACTTCCAAAAAAATTCAAAATCCACCTTTATTTTTATATGAAAAGTTTAACATCAATATTGAGGAGTTGGGGACCGAACTCTCCTTGACTTTTGAAGTAGCAGAATGGTCAAGCGGCTCATACATCATAAAAAAATATGTAGTTGATACACACGAAGAAATGAACTTATTATTTACTAATATGATTTCGGTGTTTTGTGAAAGGGCATTTGGTCAATTACCGGCAAGAATAGAGATTTTCTCGCTTATGGAAGGCAAAATAGAAACTTATATTCCAACGATGAATGATGTTTCGGATGGATTGGAATACCTCAACATAATCAAGAATCTTTTACAAGAACCAAAAAAGTATTTGAAAACGAATTCTTTACTGGTTTGCAAAAGCTGCTCTTATCAAAAAAGGTGTTATGACGGTAATAATACAAACCAAGAAATGGCGAATTTTCAATAATTTTATATATGTTCAGAAAACCTCGGATTATATCAGGTTATGGACAAAAGCATACATACAGATCAAGGTTGTTCCAATACTTATCTCTTAGTATATAAAAGGTGTGTATAAGGATGGATTACAAGATTGGTGCCAATAAGATTCTAATTGAGCTTACTAAGGGAGGTTGCTGAGGCAGCCTTTTTCTTTTTGGCTCTTTCTAGGCAGGATAGTTGAATAAAGATATCAAATATAAGTATTGGGGGAGTTGAAAGAAAATGAATGACGAAAAAATTGGCTCGGCTAGCGGAGTAGTAATAGCTGTAAGTAAAAGTGATAAACACACATTCAGCAAGGAAAATTGCAATAGTATAAAACTGCTGAAGGGTTTGGGCGTTGAAGGAGATGCCCATTCGGGTAAAACTGTTAAGCATCGTTCACGTGTAGCGCAGAACCCAAATCAACCTAACCTGCGGCAAGTGCACCTAATCCACTCAGAATTATTAGATGAATTGAAAGACAGGTTTAATGTTTCAACTGGACAAATGGGTGAAAATATTACCACAAAAGGTATCGATCTGCTTGAATTACCGAAGGATTCGTTACTATTTATTGGGGAAACAGCAGTTATTAAAGTAACAGGCCTACGAAATCCATGTGCCCAGATTGATCAATTTAAATCAGGACTTATGAACGCTGTTTTGGACCGGGATCTGCATGGGAACTTGATACGTAAAGCAGGAATAATGAGCATAGTTTTGGAAAGTGGTGTGGTTCACCCCGGGGACCTGGTTAGAATTCAATTACCACCGTTACCTCATACACCCCTTGAAAGGGTATAGTGTTTTCAATAGAACTGTTTTTATTTTCTTTAAAACAATTAGGGGGTTGCTGAGGCAGCCTTTTTCATATGCATTTAAAAGAAATTCGTTTGAAATATAGGTAAATTATGGTAATCTAAAATTAGAGGTGATTACTTGAGGAAATGCTTTGTTTTTATAAGCCTATTTTTTGTTTTATTCTTTTTATCAGCTTGTTCATCAAATCCTTCTCTGGAACTAGTGGATGCGAAAGTTGATATTGTTAAAGATAAGGATTTGCTCGGTGCAATTGTGATAACTGAAGGGGAAAGAAAGGGAGTTGAGCTGATCCCGACAGCTTTATTTTACGAATTCACCATTAAAAATACAGGTAATAAAACAGCAGATATTGAAGAAGTTGATAAAGGAATTGAACTTAAGATTGAGCCCAAAGACAAATTAAAAGCCGTGTCGGAAGACGTAATAGGCTTCAATATTTATGATCCTGAAGATTATAACGGGAGTGGTGTAGGGTTCGGTCATTCATTTTTACCGGTTCTTAATCCTGATCAAAAGGGTGAGTATACTCTTAACTACGATTTAGGTGTAAGCGAAGAAAATTCCCAAGTTCCACTGCTTGTACCTTCAAAAGAAAAATTAGCTAAACTTAAAGAGTATGCATTTGATGCTTTTTTAGTTGTGACAATTGATAATCAAGAAATAGCAAGATTTGACCTGAGTAAACTTAAAAACTAACGGGTGCTTTTTGAAGGTGGATTTAAAAGGTAAATTAAACTTGGTTCTGATATAAATTTGTTTTGAAGGAAGGTTGCTGAGGCAGCCTTTTTCTTATGGCACTAAAGGAGCGGGATAGCGGAAGTAAGCAATGGAATGATATGGTATATAGATAAGCAAACTGCTGAATAAGGAGGTTATTATATGAGTTATAAGAACACACTTATTACCATTTCAGAGGATTCAAAAGTTACTTCAGCAAAGGTACCTGTCATAAAAAACGAAAAACCCACAATTGCTTATATTGAACATGATTTAATTAACAATAACCCATATAAATTTACACAAGAAGACGTCCAATTTAAAACTTTTTTAATCAAGAGTCAAATAGAAGAGGAAAATACAGCTGAACTTCGAGAACAGTTCTTTTCAAAACCCAAGGCATGCTTCAGAGCTTCTACTTTGGTGAAAAATTATGGTTGGGGAATTCATTATGATAATCAAGGGAAAATTGCCATATATGATGTTAACAGTAAAATGTATAACCAATTGCTTAAGCAAGCTGACATTACAAAACTTAAAGGTATGCGTTCTAAAAGAAAATAAATACAAAATTACTTTTATATACGGGGCAGGTTAGAATACGTAAGATTGTATTATAAATACAAGGGGGGATATATAGAAATGATGAAAAAAAGTAAACAAAATGCTGAACATTACATATGGGGAGATAATTGTGATGGGAGTTTAGCGTAAGAAGGTATAGAATAACAGAATATTTCCAACAGAACCTATTCATAGGGGGTGCTTAGTTTGAATAATCACAATGAAACGCCTGAAGAGAAAAGAGAGAGATTAAGACAAGAAGAACTTAAAAAAAATCCAATAGGTACATTAAAAGATGGATTTAATGGAAATGGCAATTTAGCAGACTTAGTTGGTGGTTTAGGTTGGAAAGGAATGGGGATATTAATTGTTGTTTTAATAGTTGGATATGTTTTATATAAACTGTTTTTTTAAAGATGTTACTTAACCTTCTTCAACTAAAGGGTACTTACTTCATATCACGAGCTGATCAGCATCTCCTTTTCTTATTATTAACATAAGTACCTTTCAGAAATAATGAAAATATAAAAAAACTTGGCGTGATCAACAATATTTAAATGATTAAGGGAGGAAGAATTATGTCAATTAACGTAAGACCAAGAAGAATGATTTTAGATTTAGCAGTTACTTTAGATGGTTTTATAGAAGGAAAAAATGGGGAAGTTGATTGGTGCATCATGGACCCTGAGATGGGGTTTATTAATTTCTTAAATCAAATTGATACTATTTTATATGGAAGAAAAAGCTACGATTTATGGGGACAATTCACTCCAGGAATTGAAGATGCGGATACTGAAAAAGAACTTTGGGAAATGGTTCATAGTAAAGAAAAATACGTGTTTTCCAGAACGCAAAAAGGGACTGAAAATAAAGCGATCTATATAAATGATAATATTGTTGAAGAAGTAAATAAATTAAAGAATAAACCTGGTAAAGACATCTGGCTATATGGCGGAGCAAGTCTTATTACAACATTTATCAATTTAGGGCTTGTTGATGAATTTAGATTATCTGTTCATCCTGTTATTTTGGGAGAAGGAAAACCTTTGTTTATTGATATAAAGCAGAGGTTAAATCTAAAATTGGTTAATACAAGAACGTTCTCCTCTGGCGTTGTGCAACTAATATATCATTTGAATGAAAATTAATTATAGTGTTCATTCGTAAATATGCGATAGTTATTGTTGTCATTTCCCTTCAACAATCGGGCGCTTTAATGGTGCAATGAAAAAGCTTAATTTCTTAATGCTCAGAAATTAGGCTTTTTAATATTGTGAGCATGATTTAATTAAATAACCTATATAAATAAGAAGAAACCGGAATTATAGATAGTTCATGAACTTTAATTAAGCAAGGTTGATGAAGATGACGCAACAAAAGATGATTGAATTTAAGAAACTATAGTCATTTTTAATCATTTTAATAGTCAGTTTATTCTGATATTATGAAAGGGATAAAGATTGGAGGAGGAAATAACATAAAAAGCTTATTTTTAATCTTAAGTACCTTTGTGTTAGTTCTGGTAAGTGGAATCGTATTTGGTACTTCTTCTGCTCAAGCAAGTGTTCCTCAGTATTCTTTTCAAACAGAAGATGGAAAATGGGATGGTGAAATTGGAAATCCTAACAAAGGTAGTGACTTAGAGGTAGAACTGGTTTCCCCAATCTATTTAAAGACCTCTTCTGGAAGTAAGTTATTGACTAATTATAGTAACATATGGTCTCGTCTCTGCAATGCTAGTACTGGAAAGTGCACAGGCTATCATAGCTTAGCAGGTGGAAAGACATTATTCACAGATATGAAAATAGGTAAATTTTATGTTGATGTGAAAGATGGATACTCTTCTGGTAAAGTATCTGGAAAACTACAGATTGTTTTCAAATAACTTGTATTACTTGCTACCCACACTTGATGGGTAGCTTTTTTTATATGAAAAGTTTCTGAAATAAATTAAATCTAAGTATTTTTGTATAATTTTTTACGAAGATTGAGCTTTACCACTGCCTTTTACGGAAAAGAAGTGAAGTTTACTGACAGAACTAGTACGTTACAAACGCTACAAAGGGTGTCGAGCTAAATGGTGTTTGTGTAGACATGAAATAAAGTTTGATATTTTGTTAATGAACTTATGGGGCAGGTTAGTTGAACAAGGATTGAAGCTTTATTAATTTAGGAATCGTTTAAAAGAGAGTGGCGGGTAGGAAACGATTACGATTATGGGTGGTGGTGTATAATTGAAACTTTTAGTAAATGCGGCAACGAACTTACGAGAGCCTATATTTCCGGATTTCAAGGAGAATTTCTGATAAACAAAAAACCAAGAGGTCTTTTCACCGATAGTCCGATTTACAGCAAGTATCTTCTTATGTTTGCTCTAAATGTGGGTATTTAGAGTTCTATGTAGAACAACCTGTGAAAAGGATTTCTACATCTTGAAAAGACTCAAGGTTGCTGAGGTAACCTTTTTCATATGTTATTAACGGGTGCGTTAGCTGAAAATCGGAGCGTCTTTAAGGCAGCTCTTTTCTTATGGAACTAAAGGAACAGGTTAGTTGAATAACAATTGTTGAATTTTATTAAGAAAAATAAATAAAAATTGACTAGAGAAAAAGTTAATGCTAAATTTAACTAACGAACGGTCGGAAGGTTGGGAAATTGACTGCAGAGCGAATTAAAGAAGTTGCCTTAAAGTATTTCGCACAAAATGGATATTGGCGTGGACTTTCTAATGATTAATGGTCTTGGAGGGGATTTTATGAAACGAAATTGGGCATATGTTATCATTGCCGGTATTATTGCTTGGTATTTGCATTGGCGTGGACTTTCTAATGATTAATGATCTTGGAGGGAATTTTATGAAACGAAATTGGGCATATGTTATTATTGCCGGTATTATTGAGGTAATGTGGGCAATGGGGTTGAAGTATTCAAATAATTTGATTACTTGGGCCGGTACATTTTTTCTTATATATGTATCCTTTGTTGTATTGATGAAAGCTACAAAAAAACTACCCGTTGCTACTGTCTATGCTGTCTTTACAGGAATAGGAACAGCGGGAACAGTCTTGGTGGAAATGGTGGTTTTTGGAGAACCTTTCAGTTGGACAAAAATATTGTTTATTCTCCTGCTTCTGTCTGGTGTAGTAGGATTAAAACTTGTCACAACTGAACCAAGCAAGAAAGAAGGTGCAGTATAAATGGCTTGGTTATATCTTATCTTGGCTGGAACTTTTGAAGTAGTTGGGGTTACGGGTATGAATAAAGTTGTTAAAGATAAAAACTTACAGTCGTATATAGTATTGTTTATGGGATTTATAATTAGTTTTGGTTTTCTAAGTCTAGCTATGAAAACTCTCCCTATGGGAATCTCCTATGCGGTATGGACAGGGATTGGAACTGTGGGAGGAGTAATTATTGGAATGTTGTTTTATGGAGAATCAAAAGATTGGAAACGAATTTTATTTATAGGGGCAATTTTAGTAGCGGTAGTGGGGTTGAAATTGACATCATAAATAATATACGTTGTTGAACTAACGGGTGCTTTAGCTTATGATCGGAGCTGTCTTTAAGACAGCTTTTTCCTTATGCAATTAACGGGGCAGGATAGTTGTAGAAGAACTGATAAATAAAAACAGCCAGGTTCTGGCTGTTTTTATATAAAAAATCCAAATGCTTGAAATAAAAACTAAAATTCAATCAGACTTATGGGATCATTTTATTAATTCCAGTTTTTCTCTATAAATTGAACTGCGGGTTGTAAATTTGTTTTGTTAGCAATTGAAATGACAGCTGGAACCACAGAAGGGTCCGTTTTGGAGAAATTGGGGATCCGTGGATTTAACCGAAAAAAACGATTTCCTAGAAGCTGAGAACTGACCATGGATTCATAGTAACCGGATCCACTAGCGACAATCTGTAGAAATGGCAGTAAGGGTTCATTGGGCGATCGGTCCAAAAGAACTCCCCAATTTGGGGGGAGGTTCTTCATATTTTCGGGACGTATGTTATCTGCACTTACCATCCCCCACCCCTTCGTATCTCTTCTTAATCGAGTCGGCTCTTCACCTGTTCCAATGGATAATACCGCAATTTGATCCAACGGCTGTTTGGCTTTCCCCACTGCAAACGCGATACTGGCTGTACTGGGGTTAGTTGCTACAGTATACCCATCCACATAGTTTTGATAGGCTCGTTGCGTCGCGGGAGCACCACTGCTCCGTAGTATTACATCACTCGCTTTCTCATTTAAATAGGGAGAGCCAGGAAAGTTGTGGAATAACACAGGAGTCCAACGATTCAGCTCCGGTGAGAATAAATGAAATGCAGGGACAACAATTCGTCTTTTTAAGTTTTTGAGGAGAAGATCTGATGGAAAAAATGTTTGTACCGCTTTAATGAAACCAGAATATGGCAATTGTTGATTGAAAACAGGTCCACCTGGTCGGGAAACGCTGAAAGCCGGCAGGATTTTATCCTTAAAAAACTGGAGTGTCTCCTTCGGCGATCTTCCACTTGCTAACGCAAGGGCAGTGAATGAACCGATTGAATTTCCCGAAAAAACATTGGTTCGACTAATTAATTTTGGGTTTTGCTGAGCCAGTCTGTTCAAAAGTTGTAAACTTAAAGCACCTAAGGTGCCGCCTCCATCAAAGGACATGATCCGGTATTTTGTCAAAGCTGATTTCTCCCTTCTAATCAGGTCACAAGTATCATTCAGTATATGTTTATTTTTCAGGGGCAGGATTATGTAGCTAAACATCCAAGAAAAGACTTCATCGAGTATAAAAAAAACTACGACGAGGATAGAGGAGACTACGTTTGAGTGGCAGTACGGGCAAGCCGAACAGGAATTATTATGCACGTACTTTGTTTGTAATGGGTGAAGAGAAAGTCAGAAAGTACAACCAAAAAAACTTGAAAGAAAATAAAAAAGCCATAGCGGTAGGCTACGGCTGCCTGTTCCGTCCTCAAACAGGCTATTTTGCAACCTTATGCACAAAAGGTTATTGATGATTATTATTATTAAATATCTTGCGATCCTTTAAGATGGAGATCGCTTTTTCCAACAACAGGATTGTGAACAATTAAATTAATTAATTGTCTTTTTGCTCTGTTTTTACTGTCATAAATGCACACGGTGCTGCGGCATCTCTTTTTCTTATTCAACAAACGAAGCAGTAGAGTTGAATAAGAAATAACTTTACAAGGCTCTGTTAAATAACTATGTTGATTTGCAGCTAAAATAATAGCTTGGCAAAAACGCCAAGCTATTATTATTTGTTTGGTTAGAACGTTGGTTTGACTATATTTCATATCTTCCATAGTCATTACCCAATATTAATATCCCCTATTAAGTAGAGTGATGCTTTTCCAGCCATCTTTACCCGTGTGTCCTCGTGCTTACAAAAAAGTGTACCGCCTCTATTGGATAACTGTCTTGCTACCATTTCACGTTTCTTTAGTTTCTCTCCCCAAAAGGGCACTAAACCGCAGTGGGCAGAACCGCATACTGGGTCCTCATTTACCTTTAACTTTGGGAAAAATGCTCTTGAAACAAAATCATAATCATTTCCTTTGGCGGTAACAATAACTCCAAGACCCTCTGGCAACTGTTCTAGTTTTGAAAAGTCAGGACTTAGATTTTTCACTGCTTCTTCTGACTCTAATACAAATAACAAATCTCTATTTAGATATGCTTCTATCGGTGTGGTTCCCAAAGCATCAATCATTTGTTCAGTAAGAGGTATCTCCTTTGAAGGGACAGTTGGGAAATCAAGTTCATACAAATCATCTTTTCTATTTACTGTAAGTACCCCACTCATCGTGTCGAATTGAATGGTTTTCAATTGCTTTTCAACATAGTTCATAATGACAAAAGCAGTTGCTAAAGTTGCGTGACCACAAAGGTTGATCTCTCCTCCAGGCGTAAACCATCTAAGTTTATAGTTTTCCGCACCTTTTACTGCAAATGCCGTTTCAGAAAGGTTATTTTCAATAGCAACCTTTTGCATAATGTCATCAGAAATCCATTCATTCATAACACAAACCCCAGCAGGATTTCCTTCAAAGACCTTTTCTGCAAATGCATCAACCACATAATACTTCATAATTTTTTCCTCCTAGATTAATCAAATTGAACGTAAAATGTTCAGGTGTTATACTTGAATATCCTTATATTAATGGGTATATATGTATAACAGTCAACTTGATCATATAACACTTAATTTTCAACACAGTGCTGATGGAGGCTTTATTATGAAGATTGAAATAAACAGGAACTCCAATATCCCGATTAATCAACAAATTTATGAGAATATAGCAGATAGAATAAGGTCAGGGGGGTTATCGGAAGATGAACGTTTGCCTTCCGTTAGAGCGTTAGCAAAACAATTAGGGGTAAGTGTACTTACAGTTGTAAGAGTGTATGCATTGTTAGAAAAAAATGAGTTAATTGAACGGATACAAGGGAAGGGGACATTTGTTAAAGCTAATATTACATCAGAAGATAAAGAGAATAATAAAAAGAACAATTTCGAGTGGCAATTATCCGTTTTAGATTATCTTCCCCGGACTCAATTTGGTACACATTATGGATCATTTGAAAACTGTTTTCAGTTTTCTGTTGCAGCGATTTGTCCATCTTTACTTCCGAATCGTTATCTGGAGAAAGAAATCCATTCAAATTTAGAAAAGAATCCCAGTATTTTATCAAGGTATGGACCTGCACAAGGGGATGAGGAACTTAGAAAAGCTATGAGCGAGTATCTTCGCAAACAAGATTTAAGTATTGACCATAAAGATATATTGGTAACTAATGGAACTCAACAAGGAATAGATTTGGTGGCGAAAACTTTTATAGGACCAGGTGATGTTGTGGTTACAGAAGCACCCACTTATCCTAATGCAATTGATACATTTCGTGCTCGTGGGGCTACTATTATTCCTGTTCCATTAGATAAAGAAGGAATGAGAATGGACCTGTTACAAAGAGTTTGCGAAATATATAAACCCAAAATGATATATACCATCCCTAACTTTCAGAATCCATCTGGAAGGGTTTTAAGTCGAAAAAGAAGGGAGCAATTATTAATATTTGCCCAAGAACATCAAATAATCATTGTAGAAGACGAACCCTGGAGTGAGATATTTTTTGACAAGAAACCTCCATCACCTATAAAAAGTCTTGATACAAATGGTTTCGTCATTTATTTAAAGGGGCTAAGCAAGACATTGGTTCCTGGTTGCCGGATAGGACTGCTGGCCGCAAATGGCACTCTGTTTAATCGTTTAGTGGCATCTAAAGTGAATACGGACCTTGGTAGTCCATTATTAACACAAAAGGCAATTCTCCCATTTTTTCATTCGAAAAGGATGGAGGACCATATGGAAAAGCTGAGATTTGCTTTGAAATTAAGAAGGGATAAAGTTATAGAACTCTTCAATTCCCATATGCCGAATGAAGTTCAATGGATTGAACCAACAGGTGGATTAAATATATGGGTATCCATTCCATCAGAGTGGAACACGAACCATTTATTAATCGAATGTCAAAAAGAGAATATTTACTTTCTTCCTGGTTCAGCTTGTTTCGCAGGAGAACCGGAAAACCATCATTTAAGGTTAAACTTTTCCTATTTATCGGATAGTGAATTAGAAAATGGAATTTTAAAATTTTGCAATATCACAAGAAAATTTTTATCTTCAAATCAACTATTTAGACAATCCCCCATTATGTAAAGAAAGGCTGCAACAAAAATCCTTTCAGATTAAAGTTTGATGGTTGTAAATTTTCAGTTCATCTCATAGAAATTGTATAAAGACCCTGGTTTCCTGCTTACGTAAGGAAGTCAGGGTTTTGACGTATCCGCAACCTGAATTTGTAGGTTTATCTATACAGAAGCAATATATAACCCTGCAATAACATACTATAAGCTTTTAAAGTTAGGATGTACAATTACATGAGGATATCTTGAAAGGAGTTTACCTCATGAATATTACATCTTTTGTATTTTACTGTTTTATTGTTACATTTACACCAGGACCCACTAATATCGTCATATTATCCACCGTGCATAACTCTGGTACAAAAAAGGCATTGGAATATACGTATGGAGCAACGATTGCTTTTGGTTTCTTACTTGCTATTTCTGCTATGTTAAATACGATACTTGCAACGATCATACCAAAAATTTTAATTGTTATGCAGATAATCGGAAGCTTTTATATGTTGTATCTTGCTTATCAAGTTTACAAAATGGATTCATCAAAACCAACTGTAAACCAAACGGGTACCTTTATGTCTGGATTTCTTACGCAGTTTTTAAATCCAAAGGTAGTACTATTTACAATGACTGTCATTCCTACGTATATTATGCCCTATTATGTCTCAATGCCTGCGGTTACAATAAGCGTTATCGCTATAACTGTTATAGGATTCTTAGCATTTATTACATGGGTACTTTTTGGTGCAATCTTCAAGGAGTTTTTACAGAAGCATAAAAAGATTGTTAATATATTGATGGCAGTGTTTTTAGTTTATGCTGCAGTCATGATCTGGATGTAGGTAGCTACTTAAGAGGTGAATGAAATGGATAAATTTATCTATAAAAAATCGGCGGGTATTACGGCTTTGTCAGCAAGTATTTCTGATTTCACATATAAGAAACACTCTCATAAAGAGTATGCAATAGGAGTCACACTGCGTGGCATTCAACACTATAACTTGGATGGCAGTTTACACTTGTCCTATCAAAATGGCGTTATGCTTTTTAATCCGGAACAGGCACATGACGGAATGGCACATGATGAGACAGGACTAGATTATGTGATGCTATATATTGAGCCACAATTGCTTCTGGAGGTTATTGAGAAGAAGGATATCATACGCTTTTCAAATCCCATTGTGTATGATTATAGGCTTAAACAAGGAATACTAAGTCTTTCTAATGCAATATTAAGCGAAAAAGACGAGGCATTGTGCAGTGAATTACTGTTATCCCTCACAGATAACCTTATTCAAACTGATCTTTCTACAGACTATAAGAAAGATAACACTCTAATTAGAAAAGCGAAGGATATGCTTCACACCAACTTAGAAACTATACCTAAACTTGACGAGCTATGTAAAGAGCTTGATTTATCGAAATTTAAGTTTATCCGGTTATTCAAGACTCATACTGGCATTTCACCATATCAATACTTTCTTAACTGCAAGATAGAATATGCAAAGCAGTTAATAGAAAAAAATAGAGATATTCATTCAGCTGTAGCTGAATGTGGTTTTGTTGATTTAACCCATTTAAATAAACACTTTAAAAGCGTATACGGAACAACAGCCTTTGAATATATTTCACATTTAAATTGATTAGTAGTTTGTTCGATTATTATTGGTGACTTTAAGGAGGAATGGCTTATTAAAAAATCCAGTATTATTTTCTTTGAAAGAAAATTCCCAAGTGCAAACATGTTCCTTATTAAGGATCAGCTCCCGGTCCTTATTGATACTGGTTTTGGAAGTGATGTGAAAGATACAGAGCAATTAATTAAAGAAGTAGGCATTTCACCAGAAGAATTACACCTTATTGTGAACACGCACTATCATAGTGACCATGTAGGAGGCAATTTTCATTTTCAAAAAAATTATGGAGTAAGGATTGGTGCTTATAAATGGGAAGCAGAATTAATTAATTCTTGCGACTCGGAAGCCTGTAGTTCAGAATGGTTAGATCAGCCTGTAGAACCTTATCGAGTCGATCTAAAGTTCTCTGATAACGATGATATTAATACAGGAAGCAGAACGTTAAAAATCTTGCACACACCAGGACATACGTTAGGACATATTTCTTTATATGAACCGGAAGAAGAAGTATTAATTTGCGGGGATCTCTTCCACAAAGGTGATATCGGATGGTTAAATATCTTTCGAGAGGGTGTTTCATCTATCCAACGATCGATAGAAAGTTTGGATCGGTTGGCCATGCTTCGAATTCAACATGCATATTCAGGACATGGACCACAAATAGAGAATCCTCTGGCTGCCATTGATACAGCAAGGGAACGGTTTGAAAAGTGGCTCAGAATGCCAGAAAAAGTTGCATGGCATGCCTGCAAAAGGATTTTTTCATTCACATTAATCATTAAAAACGGATTGACAAAAGAAGAACTCGATAACTACCTACTAAAGTGTGGTTGGTTCCAAGATTTTGCACGCTACTCTTTCCAACTTCAGCCAGAAGAATTTATCCCAATCCTGCTCGATGAAATGATTCGTTCTGGAGCAGCAAGCTGGCACAATAATCATTTAATTGCTTCCACCCCATACCAAGCACCACAAAAGAAATGGATGAATAAGAACATAAAGCCGAAAGATTGGAAACCTCAAGATTTTCTCACATAAGGATATCTGAAAAACGTTTCTGGTTTCTATGCAGCGTAATTATCTTCCTTGCCTCAGATAAAAATCTTATATCCAAAAGCTTAATCGAAAACAAATTACCAAAAAAATTCTTCAATGACGCTGTTAGTTATTAAGATATAAAATTCGCGTTTTTTCCGCGGGCATTAATCAACTTCATAAAACTTTCAGGAGGGATTTAAATGTCATTAAAAGTAGGAGATATCATTACGTTTGAACGGACTTTTACAGTAAGGGATGTTGAATTATTTACAGAGATTTCAGGTGATGAAGGGAATCATCATATAACCCCAGATGAACAGGGAAGACTTGTAATTCAAGGGTTATTAACGGCAACTCTACCAACAAAAATAGGTGGAGATCATCACGTAATGGCTCGTACTATGAATTTTGAGTTTTTAAGACCTGTGTTTACCGGGGATACAATAATTTGTGAAGTTAAAATTGAAAAATATGAAAGGCAAGAAAATAATAGAACAGCTATTATTGCATTCTTTTTATGTAAAAATCAGTATGAAAAAGAAGTATTAAAAGGGGATTTTTCAGGTGTAATACTTTAAATTTTGGGGGGAATATGTGTCTTAATGAACTAACGGGTGCGTTAGCTGAAGAGTGAAGATGTCTTAAGGCAGCTTTTTAATGGTTCAGATTAGCTTAACCTGGACCATATAAACATTATTGTGGCGTATTTAGATTTTGTGCCCTTAATAAGCTTACAACTAACTCGAGGTTGAGTGAATAATTTCTTGTTACAAATACTATTAGTTTTCTTCTTTCAATAAGGAAGGTTGTTGAAGCAGCCTTTCTCTATAGCACTATCGGGGCAGCTTAGTTGAAGAAGGTAATTGTCTTTTTCGTCTAGAATATGTCTATTGAGAACTGTGGAGTAAAAAAACCTGTTTTGCCAAAAGGCTAATTTATCAATGCAATTGCAGTATCAATCAATATTTTAGGAGGGGTTCAAATGGATAAAAGAGTTCAATTTGACTTTGAAATAGAGTTTACTAATGGCGGTGGGCTTCAAGGGCAGGAATTCCGCCTTGATATTGATGGAGATGACATTACTGACCAAGAGTTAGCCAAGTATATTGTAGAGGATATGAGGTTACTAATGGTTGGGGAAGTTAAGATATTTAATAAAAAAATAATTAATGAAATACATAAACGAAAACCTGTTGATGAGAACTCTGAAAAGTAATCGACTTCTTCAGCTAACAAGTGCGTTAGCTAAGATTGGAGCTGCCTTTAAGGCAGCTTTTTCTTATGCAATAAACGAGGTTGTTGAACAAACCTACATATATATTGTTGCAGTGTTTATTGAAAACGAAGAATTAAATTTAAAACCATAGAATAAGTATTAGATGGTAAAAGGGATTTCCTTAGTTATTTTTTCTTCTTTTGAATTTCTTTCCTGCTTATAAAACTACCCTAAGGTGAGTGAACATGAAAAATAGAATAAAAATAAAAATGATAAAAATACTCAGCGGAAACAGGGAAACTAGATTAACCGTTCAAGTTGCAGATACTCAAAGAAAAAGAGATAAGGGCTTAATGTTTGTTGGGAAATTACCCGAAAACGAGGGGATGTTATTTGTGTTTCCAGTAAAAATATATGGTGGCTTTTGGATGAAAAACACATTAATTCCTTTATCTATTGCTTTTCTTGATTCAGATGGGGAAATTCTAAAAATACTACATATGGAGCCTTGTAAAGAAGATATATGTCCTACCTATGATCCAGGAATTTCTTATCACTATGCAATTGAAGTGAATCTTGGCTGGTTTGAAAAGAATCAAATTAAAGAAGGGGATTATGTAAGATTTTATTGAAATTCATCTCACCTTACCTCTAGTTTTAGTGGTGAGGTGATTTTTTAGGTAAAATTACTGAAAAAAGGGTGCATTGGCTGAAGGTAGGAGCTGTCTTTAAGGTAGCTCTTTCTGATGCAGCTATTGGTCAGTTTATAGGAGTGCCATTTGATCTTTGTTCAAAGCTCTTTTCATAATGCTTATTGATTTTAAGTAACATGAGGGGTAATTTACTTTTTATGGTATTGTAAATACAGGGACTTATTCAGCTAAAGAGCAGTTATTACAAACGTTTATCTGAAACGATTGAATTGTGCTTTCTTAAGGGGGGATTAGCATAAATCGCTCACGGACCAATATGTTTCTCTTATTTTTGGCAATCCTATTTTTCGCAGGTATTATTCTTTTTTCATATAGGTTGTTTGTTTGGGGATTATTGCCACTCATATTCTTGCTTATTCTCTACATCTCACCTAATAAATACCGTTCATCAGTTTCTCTGTTCATTTTCTTCTTATTAGGTACATTGGTGTATCAACTCGGAAGCAGCTATATCAATGAATGGAACATATCCAAAGAAATGAAAATCATAATAAACAGATGTTTACTTATGTTCATTATGATTGGAACAATGATTTCACTATTGTTGTCTAAGCAGAAGATATTTTTCTACACACTATTACCAGATTGGCACAGGCGTATCACAATGCCGTTTCATACAATTAAATTACCGTATTTTTTACTTATTGGGCTAATGGTATCGAGCACATTACTTATACCATTATTTAGTCAAGAAATGAGCGATTTAAAAACAGTATTACTTTTCGGTATATTGTTTGCCATCATAAACGCTACACTTGAAGAAGTAATTTGGAGAGGTATTATGTTATCTAGTTTAAAAAGAAATGTTTCCACCTTTTATGCTGTCGTAATAACCAGTATCGGGTTCGGGCTACTACATATATCAATTGGAATTCCTGTAATCATAAGCTTACTTTTTTCTTTTGGGGGGCTTTTTTATGCAATCGTAGTTTTAAAGAGCGATAGTATATATCCATCCATAGTTTTTCACATTGTTATCAACTTGGGTATGGTTTTCAATGGCTGGATAATTTGAACTTATTCCAAACCGGGTTCTTAATGTACTACCGGGTGCTTTAGCTGAAAAATCGGAGCTGTCTTTAAGGCAGCTTTTCCTTTTTGCAACTTCGGGGCAGATTAAGATATATCCATCTGTTTAATTGAGTGCCAGCTCATGTTATAATGAATAGCTTACGATAATTACTGTTTCTGAACGGATGCCAGAAAAGCCTCCGCATAGCGATAAAATATGGAGGTGTAAGAGAATGAATAAACAATGGACGATTGGTAAAATTAAAGAATTTGTTGAGAACAATTCGGAAAGTAAGTTGCTGACGACGGAATATCACGGTTTTTCTCAAAAGTTACTATTTAAATGTACATGTGGCAGCAACTTTGAAAAAACATTCAAGAAATTCAAAAATAATAACCAACGTAAATGTGATGTGTGCCAACCGCCTAAAGCGGCACGATAACATATAGTGAATAAACCGAAGTGCTAATTTCTATTAAAGAGAAGTTGGCACTATTTTTATTTTGAGAAATAAAAGTGGATTTCACTAAAGGGGAGTTTAGACGAATAATCCTTCTGGAACTACCGGGTGCTTTAACGGAAGATCGGAGCTGAAGCTTTTTCTTTGTGCAACTAAATACCCAGGAAAGTTGAGTAGCATGTTACAATAAAAGGCGGTTTGCGTAAATTTTTTCTAATAATAATTTTAAAGAAGCGGGATCAGCTAATAGTGAGGTGCGGAATGAAAAGTTCGAAAAAGAGAAAAAAACAATCCGAAAAAATATTAAAGACCCTAAAGGTACCAATAAATAAACATTTACCCTTAACGGAAAATGAAGAAGAAGTTTCCCTTAGAACAAAGGAAGAAATTATAAACAGAATTATTTCATTAGCAATAGTCTCAGCAAAAGCCATGGAGGCTCCGCCAGAAAAAATTGAGGAATTTATTGAAAGGTATAATGCTAATGAATTATTCACAGAAGAGGAACAAAATTTTTTAAAGAAAAAACAACCTAATCAGAACGAGCTGATCCAATACTCTTGGAAGTTAGAATGTATTTGGCTTCTGCTTTGGTCTGTAAATCTAATATCCGATATAGATGTCCCAGCCGATACGTGCAATGCTGAATATGTTTTTGAGAAGGTTTTTTCTCTTCATTCTAAACAAGAGCTGCTTGGTGAATCCACTTTAAAACCAACCAGTGATATATTAGATAGTCTTGATTTTATATATAGGGCACATTGGGCGGTACGAGAAGCCCAAATAAATCATTTGGAAGTTGCATCATCTCTAGATGAAGGCGTTGTATATGAAAGGCACTACACTCTTAATTGGCTAGTGAATTATATGGATCAAGAATGGGAGGAAATAAGTACAGATACATAAAAGCTGCAATACATACTTTTTTGCTCCTATATCAGGGTTAAATGTGAAGTTATCCACTTAATTTAACAGGTAGGAAGGTTGCTCAGGCAGCCTTTTTCTTATGGCACTACGGAGGCAGGCTAGCTGAATAAGGGACGAATTACCAGTACAAAAGTTTTGATATTTTGAGATAATCAATAAGCACCAAGACTTTGATTTGTGCTTGGTTTTAGGTATGTATAAAATTAAGTAAACATTTCATGGGGAATGTATACTAGGTCTATCAATCGGAATATTTATTGCGGCCTAAGGCAATACACAGATAAAATTACATATAAATTGTAGGTTCCATAAAATAAATAGTTAAATAACTTAAGCTTAATTAACTAAAGGTCGGTTTAGTTGAAGAGTGAGTCGCGACGAGAGCTCTTTTTTCACGTAAAAGAACAGGCATGTTATAGTATAGGAGAACCGGATTTTATATGATCTGTGGTAATCTTAATCATCAAAGGAGTTTATTCATAATGCATGTGCTACAAAAAACACAAAAAATAGTTCGCTATCAGAATCAACAGGGCAAAATACATTACGGTATTGTTGAGGATGACATGATATTACAACTGTCTAGCAGTTTTGCTGAACTTGTCAACAAGGAAATAAAGTATGACGGGGTCGAGCTGAAATATAGTGACGTAAAAATCTTGGAACCTGTAAAACCATCGAAAGTGGTTAATTTCGGCTGGACATATGCTGGTCATGCGAAGGAAACGGGTGGAGAGGCAAACCTTGTTGAACCATTTTTATTTTTAAAGCCATTATCTTCGCTTATTGCAGACAAGGAGAATATTATCCTTCCTCCAAACGAGCTATCCAACCAAGTGGAACTTGAAGGGGAAGTGGCCCTTGTCATTGGAAAGCGCGGAAAAAACATCAAAGAAGAAGATGCGCTTGATTATGTATTTGGTTGCACGATATTTAATGATGTCACAGCAAGAGATCTAACAAAAAAAGATCCGCAGTTTACGCGGGGCAAAGGATTTGATACATTCGGACCTTTGGGACCGTGCATCGTTACCGGGGTGGATCCTACAAATTTAAGGATTGTGACCACTTTAAACGGCCGTGTTGTCCAAGACGGAAATACCAATGAAATGTCACTAAGCATTCCTTTTCTAATCAGCTGGCTTTCACAGGTAATGACACTGGAGCCCGGTGACATTTTGGCTACGGGTTCACCATCTGGCAGCTGCACGATCAAGTCGGGGGATGAAGTCGTTGTTGAAGTCGAGAATATCGGTCGGTTATGTAATGGTGTTCAGTAAGATTTGCTTGAATTTCTAATAAGTTAACAAAGATCAGAGCTGCCTTTAAGGCAGCTTTTTTTCTTTAATTAAGGATATAATGGATGATAATTTTTTGAGTAATAGATGCATAAGTACGGAGTCCCAGCCAATGGCTGTCTTGTCAATGTAGTAATTATACGTAAGAGTGCATGGCATCTATGAAAATATTTTTTAGCTAACATGGCTTGATATATGACTATAAAATTTAATAATGATTGGAATTCGATGATGTTTAGTAAAATAAAGTACACAGCATCAGAGGCGGTGTTAACAGTCGGGAAAAGTAAACTTCTTATGGAACTAAATGAATTTTTCTTGAAGTATAGATAAGTGGAATGTAGTGCTAGAGGATGTTTTACATAATAAAAAATAGAAGCAGACGATACAGTGAGGATCTATAGAGATTCTCTCTGTACCTCTGCTTTTGAATGAACATTAAAATAAAATCACCAATTATTTCTCAAAACAATTTTTCCCATCGCCTTGCCTGACTCCAAGTACTCATGGGCTTTTGAGACTTCTTCAAACGTAAACATGTTTGGATCCACAAGCGGGCGCAGCTTACCTTCCTCAACCACACTGGCAACCTTCTTCAAAATTTCTCCATATTGCTTATGCATGTCCTTGTTTAATATCTTCAACAACATAAAGGTAACATGTAGGGAGAGCCCTTTTGAATGCACGGGGGAGAGGTCATGAGTGGAACGGGCAGCAATGGCTGCCACTGTTCCATGTACCGCGGCTGCCTCAAAAGAGCGATCCAGGTTTTCTCCGCCTACCGTGTCAAAAACAACGTCAAAACCTTTTCCGTCTGTATATTTTTGTACATAATCGTGAACGCTTTCTTCTCGATAATTAATAGTTACATCTGCACCAAGACGCGTGCCAATCTCCAGTTTCTCTTGCGAAGAGGCAGTTGTATAGACTGTTGCGCCTCCCCATTTGGCTAGCTGAATGGCAATGTGTCCTACACCCCCGGTGGCTGCATGGATCAGTATATTTTGTCCAGGGACAAGATTTGCCCGATTAAATAAAGCTTCCCATGCTGTAATGGAAACTAGTGGTAAAGCAGCGGCTTCTTCCATCGTCAAGTTTTTCGGCTTGTGAGCAAGTAAATCAGCATCTGCAAGCATGAACTCTGCAAGTGCACCGCCAGTCCCTTTAAAACCACCCGCGCATCCAAACACTTCATCGCCAACTTTAAACTCAGTCACTCCTTCACCCACTGCAGATACCAAACCTGCGACATCACCATGTAAAACGGCTGGGAACTCGGGGGAAACGGCTGGAACTGCACCAGCACGGACTTTCGTATCAATAGGATTTACACTTGTAGCCTTGACTTGAATAAGTACATGTCCAGGTATTAATTCGGGTTTTGGAACCTCTTTAAATTGAAATACTGATGGATCACCAAATGATTGAATAATTTGTGCTTTCACTCAAATCACTCCTATTTATTTTTTTATGGGAAAATGTCTGGTCACTATTCATCGTTAGGATGAATTAAAGCAAGCAGATTTTTTGATATTGCCACACCAGAAACATAAGCATCCGAATAGTAACATCCTAAAATGGTGTGAAAAATACGAATATTTAGTCTTTGCTTGCAAAATCAATGATACTTTATATAATATAAAATTAAAAGTACGCACATTTTTGTTGAATAGGATAAAATTTGTAATATAGTATACAATTTGATACTAAAAAGATTGGGGTGGCAATATGAAGGAATTTAAAACGGAAAAGTGTCCCGATACTACTGCTTGTCCTGTTGCAGTTACAGTAGATGTGATAGGAGGCAAATGGAAAGGGATCATATTATATAACTTAATTTCCGGCCCTAAACGTTTTAACGAATTAGGGAGACTTATGCCCTATACCACAAAACGTATGTTAACGTTGCAACTTCGTGAATTGGAACAAGATGGTATTGTCCATCGTGAAATATATCGCGAGATTCCTCCAAAAGTTGAATATTCCCTTACTGTTTTTGGAGAAACATTAAAACCTATTATTTACCTAATGAGAGATTGGGGACACGTGTACGGAAATGAGGTATTAATGAAACGAAAGGTCTCAGAAAATATGTAGCATCCATAGGGGGCTCTGCCGACAAAACCAGAAAGTTGGCTTTCAGCTTATCTATGACTTTTGTTTTTTTTACCTAGAAGATTAAGGGGAATAATTGGATGTAAAATGAAGTTAAGAAATTATATTGCGAAATATTCCCTGATTTTATAATACGCACAGGTGCTTTACCTTCTTAAGGGAGTTGCTTCGGCAGCTCTTTTTCTTTATGGAGATAAAAGCAGGTGAGTTCAACAGTGCAGTTTGATCTTTGTTCAACAATTGGGTTATTTTCTTGAATATGAGAAGGGATTATTCGTAAGAAAATCGAAGTGAATCAAAGGAATAAAAGTTCAAAGCACTTTTGAAAAAATATTCTTCTCCACTGACATACTGTTGTCAGCATTAGACGTATACAATAGCTATTGGAACAGCAACTAGGAAATTACCCGGCGACCTAAATTAAAGTATAGTTACTTACTCGAAGTTGAGGAGGAAATCGATTATGAGCGACACAAAGACATTACGAGGACTCACCACCGTCAGTTTTTGGGCGGCTGATCTAGTGGCGGCAAAGAAGTGGTACGCCGAGCTGTTGGGTATCGACCCATACTTCGAACGCCCAGGATATGCCGAGTTTCGCCTCGGCGACTACCAGCACGAGCTTGGCCTGATCGATAGCCGCTACGCGCCCGATGGTTCGTCGACCGGCCGGGCAGGTGGTGCTGTCGTGTACTGGCACGTCGACGATGTGACAGCAACTTTCGAGAAGCTGCTGTCTATGGGGGCGAAAGAACACGAGGCACCCACAGTTCGCGGTCAGGGGTTCATTACTGCCTCAGTGGTTGATCCCTTTGGGAACATCCTAGGCATTATGTACAATCAGCACTATTTGGAGGTTCTGGGTTCGACCGGAAAAGCGTGATCCGTACTTTGGACATTCAGCTTAACGCATGTCCAGTTTGTACTACTCGCATCGATGGTTTGTTTACACAATTTATTTTACAGAATCATTTACTCGAACAAATGATAATGATTAATTAGTATTCCGCGAAAGGGAGGGATTCTTTAATAAGAATCCCTTTTCTTAATGAACTAACGGGGCAGGATAGCGGCAACGAATTGGACTTTTACATCATTAAAGGGGGAGAAGGATGGAAGTTCGTTCAGTGAAAGGGGCAGATTACTATGCCATATCTCCGCTAATCAATGAATGGTGGGGCGGAAGGCAAATGTCTGATATGCTACCGAAATTATTCTTTGAACATTTTACAAATACAAGTTTCATAGCCGAAAAGGAAGGGAACATAGTCGGTTTCCTAATAGGGATTCTATCTCAATCTCAATCTGATGAGGCATATATACACTTTGTCGGAGTGCATCCTGAATACAGAAAAAATGATATCGGAAGACAGCTATATAATCAATTCTTTCATGTCGTTAATCAAAATGGCCGCAATGTTGTCCGTTGTGTAACGTCTCCGCTCAACAAATCTTCAATCGCCTATCATACTAAGATGGGATTTGAAATGGAAGAGGGAGATACATTCATTGATGGTGTTTCAGTCCACTCTGACTATGACGGACATAATCAAGATAGAGTTTTATTCATGAAACAGTTATCAAATTCTTAATGAACTAAGGTCGAACAGTAAAAATCCGGTTGACCTTTTTTATAGAATCCACTAAGGCAGGACTGTCAGCTAAAGCGTTTATTCATTCCTAATGCTGCCTGGAATAGCACGTACAATACCCGTTCTTTGTAATATTTCTCTGAAGAACCTCATAATTATCTAATCTGCTCATTGTAAGCCCTTCATGATTGACTGGTTTTTTTGTAATTTTCTTCTTCTTAGGCAGCTCTTCTTTTATGGTTCTATAGAAACAGGTTAGTTCACATAAGATAAGATATAATTTGGATTAATATACAAAATTTTAATGAAAATAGAAAGGAAGCATGAATATGACAGAAATGGTACCGCTAACATCGGAGAATTTGGAGCTATGTATCGAACTATACATAAATGTTTTTAATCGTGAACCATGGAATGAAGGATGGACATATGAAACGGCTAAAGAGAGACTTTCCGACTTATTGCATACGCCTAAATTTCTTGGCTTTTTATTTCATATTGATCACAATCCAGTTGGTTTCATTGCTGGAAATAGTAAGGTGTCTTATCAAGGTTTAACTTATTATTTGGCAGAGCTTTGTGTGAATAATGAAATGCAAGGCAAAGGGCAGGGCTCAAAAATGCTTCGTTCTTTAGAAGCTGAACTGCAGAAGAGAGAGATTAAAAGTCTATATTTATTAACGGCTAATGACGGTCTTGCAGAAGCATTTTATCTGAAAAATGATTATGTTGTAAATGAAGATAGGGTGGTTATGAAGAAAATTTTATTTTGAAAAGTAGTCAAGGGGTGATGGAATTGTCGAAATCTGTAAAGCTGTATCAATTAAGCCGAAAAATACATAAATGGACTGGTTTGGTTTTATCTGTTTTTTTTATGTTCATCGCAGTCACAGGCCTAGTACTTGTTTATATGTTACCACTCGGAGTGGCTGATGAGTTAAGGACGGGAAAAGAGGCGGGGCCAGCTCAAGCGATACCTATGGAGAAGGTCGTGTCCATTGCTACGTCTCAGGATCTTCCAGGTGCGGACTCGGTTGAAGATATATTCAGAATTGAATATAGACCAAGTGCAAATGTGTACCAGGTTCGCTTTAATAACGGTCAAGGTGTTCAAATAGATGTGAGTACAGGAAAAGTGTTATCCACAAATCCGGATTATTCGACTTTCCTGATTACTTTGCATGATGGATCGTTCTTTGGCGATTGGTATAGATACAGTATCCTCACAATGACCGGTTTATCCTTAATCCTGCTGTCATTTTCAGGGTATTACATGTTCGGTTATCCTCTCTATAAGCGTCTAATGGCGAAAAAAAAGCAATCTTAATATGAGGTGGTAATGTGTCTATAACTGGTTTGAATCACTTTTTATTTTCAGTTTCTAATTTAGAAAGTTCCATTGAGTTTTATCAAAATGTTTTTGATGCAAAATTGTTGGTTAAGGGGAGAAACACTGCCTATTTTGATTTGAATGGAATGTGGATTGCCCTGAATGTAGAAAAGGATATACCCCGTAATGAAATAAGCCAATCATACACACATATAGCATTTTCCATAGAAGAAGCTGACATTATGAACATGTACGAGAAACTAAAGCTATTGAATGTAAACATCCTGTCAGGACGTCCAAGAGATGAAAAAGATAAGAAGTCCATTTATTTCACTGATCCAGATGGTCATAAGTTTGAGTTTCATACAGGGACTTTACAAAATAGAATGGATTACTACAAACAAGAAAAAGCACATATGGAGTTTTTTGACTGATAAGTAAGCTATTTTCAAAGGAAAAGGGGAACATTCATGAAAACTATCGGCCTTATTGGCGGAATGAGCTGGGAGTCATCGTTAGCATATTATCGACTCATCAACGAAGATGTAAAAGTCAAATTGGGAGGATTGCAGTCAGCCAAGTGCATTTTATATAGCGTCGATTTTGAAGAAATCGAACGCTATCAAGCTGATGGAGATTGGGAAAGCTCTGGTAAATTATTAGGCGATGTAGCCCTGTCTTTGGAAAAGGCAGGTGCCGAAATGATTGTGATTTGTACAAATACGATGCATAAAGTGGTCGGATATATTGAAGAAAAAGTCAGTTTACCGATTTTACACATTGCTGATTCAACAGCTAAACAAATTCAAAAGTCCAAAATCAGTACGGTTGGTTTACTTGGCACTAAATATACGATGGAGCAAGACTTTTATAAAACACGAATTAAGTCTAATGGTATCAAGGTTTTGATACCAAATGATGAGGATAGAAAAGTGATCAATAAAGTAATTTATGAAGAATTATGTTTAGGGGAAATTCAACAATCATCAAGGGAATATTACAAAAAGGTTATCAAGGGGTTAGTTGATGATGGAGCGGAAGGAATAATATTAGGCTGCACAGAAATTGGTTTACTAGTTAAACCAGAGGATTCAGAAGTGCCATTATTTGATACAGCTGTAATCCATGCCATTGAAGCTGTTAATATGGCATTAGAAAAATGTTAGACACGGTAATAAGGAAGGTTGCAGCAGCCTTTTTGTTTTGCAACTAAAGGGGCAGGGTATGTAAATATTAGGCAAAAAGACGTTTGGGAATTCTTCCAAACGTCTTTTATTTAATTAGCATTAACTCTAAAGGTAAGAAACGACTCTCCTTTAAGTTCAGATGATTAAATGGTGGTTGCCATCAGCTCTCGTTCGTTTTCTTGTATGCAGACATGGAAGCATGCGCAGATTCATTGAACCCTTTAACGATGAGCCAGACTGCTAAAATCATTTCATTAGCTGCTACTGGCAGTGCCAAAATAGCACCCCAAACAGAAATTTGTTGAATTACACCGAACATTACTAACAGGGCACAAATAAAAACAAGAGTTGCCCCGGTCATACCTAAGATCGGGATAAACCTGGGTACGAGCTTGGTTTTATAAAATATATAACTGTACATCATCGTGTTTATACCCAACAGGAAGAGGGGACCAAGCATAAATGTCCAGTCATGTACTGCTTTTAATACTATACCTGAAGTTTGAAAAGATACGGTATCCGGGGCACCTGCTGCTACAAATTCGCGGCTTAAGGTCAACAGGGATAGTACGCTGATTACACCAATAGTGATGACAATCGCTTCGAGAAACCTGAAGCAAACATGCCAAAGAGCTATAGTTTCATTATACCTTCTTAAAATTGGAAACATTGTAGTTGCAGTACCAATCGCTGAAGCGACAAGAATTAATTCCATAAGCGCTCCAAGTGTCACCAGGTTGGCATGGTCAGACCCATTAATCAGATAATCCGGACCATTTAGGATAGGCTTGTATAAAATTAGACCTAATATTGCTGTAACTGCTGCAAGTATGAACAGAACCCCTACAATTATTGCGCTCTTTTTGGTAGTATTCATTTGTTCATCTCCCTTTTTAATGTATGGCGATAAGACTAATAACCGTTGGGTTACAAACAAATTTAATACTTCACTACTTGTTATTTATCATATTACTGAGCTTATTCCAATTATTACCCTATTAGAAAAATAGGCAGCTAATCGTAGCATTTCTGTCTTTAACGTCATTACTGTTGTCAAAATTATCATTTACAAAACCCTTATCTCAACTGTCGGCTACAGCTTAACTCCCAAAAGAAAGTCAATAACATTTGTATGTACATTCTTTAGAAGTGAAAGGAAAAGAAACGCTAATCAAAGTCCCCTTATCGAATAAGGAGTTCTGTTTTCATCAGACAAATGGGAATGAACGATTTTTTTATCTACAAGATGAACCATATTTGTATTTGAGGCTTGAAATACATTTATTCTGAAAGTTGATGATGGACTTTCTGTCTGAAAGATGTAAAATATAGGTTTAATTGAAGTTCATCTTATTTACATAATGGAGCTTAATAAAGGTTAAAGTGAAAAAACAATCTGGAGGAATTTTTCAATGGCTTTGTCCGAAATGAACAGTAAATTGTTTAGAATGATTAATGATCTAGGTAAACAATACCCCGATTTAAATCCATTTTTTGTATTCATAGCTGAATACATGATTTTTATCTTAGTATTGGCAGTCCTGATGTTTTTGTTTTCTCGAAGAAATAAAAATAGAATCATGGTAATCTGTGCATTTATTACACTAGTTATCTCGGAAATATTGGCGAAAATAGCAGGGCAGTTCCACTCGAATTATCAACCATTTGCTGAGTTGCCCAACGTTAATAAGTTAGTTGAAAAAGCAGTCAATAATTCCTTTCCAAGTGACCATACGATTATATTTTTTTCATTTTGTATAACCTTCTGGTTGTTCAAAAAGGGTTGGGGGTTTTTATGGGTAATTTTGGCTGTCTTTGTAGGTATTTCGCGAATTTGGGTAGGTGTCCATTATCCAGCAGATGTTCTTGTCGGAGCTATCATCAGTATCATTTCAGCCACGATCGTTTACAAAATTGTTCTTAAGTTAAGTCTTACTAAGAAATTTTTAGGAAATCAAGTAGAGGGCGAACAGTCCATTCTATCTGCCCTTTCCAAACAAAAGAAAGGTAAGTCAAAGGACTTTTAAAAAAGAGTTACCTAATATACTATTAAAATCATTGCTTCACTACAATTGTTGATATAAATATTATTTCAAGAACCAAACGGAGCAGGGCAGAAAATGATGTATTTATCAAAAGAAAAACATTTTGATGTTCTTCTTGAAATGTATGAATTATTAGACATTAAGTTTTAAATTAACCATTCTTCGACTGATCCGGATAGTTTAACAAAGGGTTGCTGCGGCAACCTTTTTCTTTGGAACTAAAGGGGCAGGTTAGTGGAATAAAAAGTGAATTAATCCATTATTATCTGTATTATGTTAACTGCATAAATCAGTTGTACAGAGATAATAAATTTGTTTAATTTGCAATTATTTTGCGGTAATGAAATTAAATATCAAATAAAGGAAATATGTTCCTGACAGTCGAATATTAGCCTAGAACCATAATTAACTATTCCGATGAGGAGGATTCTTGTGCGTCCACGACCATTATCTATTGAAAATCCAGAGTATGATAGGTATGTTAGTCTTGTGCCAGATGGAGATATTGAAGAAATACTTAGTAAGCAACGAACTAAGACCATTACCTTCTTGAGCAGCATATCAGAGGAGTCAGCAAGGAAGGCGTACGCACCAGGGAAATGGACTTTAAAAGAAGTGATTGGGCATTTGGCCGACGTGGAACGTGTGATGTCGTATCGAATGCTTGCCATTGCACGAAATGAAAGTGCACCACTCCCAGCAATGGATCAGGATCAATACGTTTCTGCGGCAAACTTCAACAAATTATCCTGGGAGCAGCTACTAGCTGGTTTAGACATGGTACGCTCCAACACGTTAAGTCTTATTTCAACCATTGATGATGCAGCGTGGGATCGTTATGGAACTGTAATGAACAGCCCAGTTTCGATAGGTACCTTTGCATATGGCATTGTCGGGCACGAGTTACACCATATGAAAGTGATTAGTGATAAATACTTATAAGTCTTTTCTATTAATGAAAAAACCTAATTTCTCATTTAATGCTGAGAAATTAGGTTTTTTAATATTGAAACTTCCTTAACGTTGTAAATCCGCATTTTCCTGACGCTACTGTACAGAGATAATAAAGTTGTTTAATTTACAATGAAGTCATTAAAAAATAATAATGTTGTTTAAAAACCCTTATGTCACTAAAGGGGCAGGTTAGTTGTATACGAACTGTGCATATTCAATTTATTAACTTATCGATTTCCTCTCTTTCAAAAGCTGAATAAAAAGCACTTTCTATTTAACTTTTCTAGAAATATAATGAAACGGAAAGGAGGCAATAAGAATGAAACATAATTCTATGCACCAATGGCATAAAGAGCATAATAAACGGGTAGCAGAATTTCACAAAAAACACGCTGCTCAAGTAGCTAATGGAGAAAACGGAAACGGTTGGTTAGCCAAGCTCGAAACGTCTTTTTTTAATAAAGTACTTGTTCCTCTTAAAGTTGTGAAATAACATCTTTTTTTCTGCTCCTGCTTTTTGAGGAGCAGTTATTTTTTGATTTTATATAAATACTTTATGACACAGTATGTGTCAACTCTGCAATAAGTCTTATAGAACTAACAGGTGCTTTAGCTGAAGATCGGAGCTGTCTTTAAAGGCAGCTTTTTCTTTATGGAACTATCGGGACAGGATAGTTCCATAAGGATACTAATATTAGATCTAACGAGGAACTTATTTCTAAAACAACTGATAAACATCAGTTCTATAAAAACAAAAAGATCTCTAATCTAAACTTTTAGAGATTTTTTTATGCAAAAGCACAACTTTTATTTAATTATTACGTCTAAGTATTGAATTTAAGAAAAGGAGGGGTGGAAACTTGTCGGAGTACATAAAAGTAGAAATTGCAGATTGGTATGACCAACATAGTAAATCCATTTTAAGCTTTATTTTTTTGATGGTTAAGGATTATCAACAAGCAGAGGATTTGACCCATGATACCTTTGTAAAAGCGTACTTATATTATAATTCATTTAATCAGCATTCCACTGAAAGAACATGGCTATTCAGTATCGCTCACAACTTAACGGTTGATTTTTTAAGAAAACGTAAACCCAGCAGGTTCTTTAAAGAAGTATTTCTTTTGCAAAAGGATAATAACTCATTGCCTGAAGAAATGATTCGAATAAAAGAGGAATCATCTGAACTATATAAAGCGTTAGGGGAAATCAAAGATACATATCGAATGGTGATCGTTTTAAGAAAAATCAAAGGTTTTTCTATTGAGGATACAGCAAAGATATTGAGTTGGTCTGAGAGTAAAGTTAAATCAACTCTTTTTAGAGCTATTCCAGCATTAAAAAAACAACTAATAAAGGAGGGGTATTTGGATGAAAAAACAATATGAAGATACTGATTTAGATATCTCCTTAAAGAAGTTAAATGCCGATCTACTGTGGAAAACAAAGCAAAAACAAAAACTGAAAAAACGAATCATTTCTGATATTGAAAAGTTGGAGTCCCAAGAGAGAAGCAAAATTCCCCTCCTATCAACTAGTTTCAAAAAAGTAAGTTTGATAAGGAAAATTACATACTCTGGTATCGCGTTGATCATATTATTGGGTTTATTTATTGGCTCAGCTTTTATTTCTCCTGCAATGGCAGAGGTTGTATCAAAAGTCTCCTTCATAAATCAAATTGTGCAAAGCTTGAAGGAAACGGATGACAGGAAAGGAAAGCTAGATGCTTTATATGACGAGATATCTAAAAAGTTAAACGAGAATAAGGAGTATAAAGGAAAAGTAGAAGTTGGAATGTCATGGCTTTTTTCCTCTGAGCCCCCTTCATTCACTGTTTGGGTAGAGGATGTAGATTTTAAACAAGAACATGGGGATGAAATTAAAGATATTATTTTTAAATGCGCTAAGTCTTATAAAATTGATGAAGTTGAGATTGTATTAGAAGTACGGGATAATGTTGAACCAAGTGAAAAAAATATAGAATTAGAGAAACTTACAGATGAAATACTTACAATAACGCAAGAGGTTGTAGAAGAAAAGGGTTATACCATTTTAGCTAGTGGAGTAACTACGAACCCCAAAAAGGTTTCCGTTAAAGTGGGGATTGAAGGAACAGAGCAACATTACAAAGAAGTGAAGAATCAAATAGAAAAACATGTACATGATGTCATATATGCAAAAAAGCATGAGAAGTTTGAAGTTGAAGTCAAAAGAGAAAGTGAAGACGAAATTAAGGGTCAGAATTGGCAGCCTATTTTTACAGCAGTCATGGAAGAAACACATAAAAAGTTTAAAGAAACAAATGGTTTTGCCTACTCCTTTCATCCAAAACCTCTTGAAATCATTTTAAAGACTTCATTATCCAAAGGAGAGGAGACTGAAGAGCAAGCTGAAAGAATTGAAGAGTATGCAAGACAGGTAGTTGAAGTAAAAAGGAAGGAATTATCCGTTGAAGCAATACCATATAAAATCATTATACGTGATAAAGAACATAAGAAATTGTATGAGAAATTGCACAATTAAAATATATTGCTTCTTCAACTAACAGGTACTTTACTTCTCTATGGAGCTGGAAACAGCTCCATAGAGAAATAAAGGGGCAGGATAGTTTAAGTACACTTTTTAACAATGTTACTAAAAAAGCCCTGTTTAACAGGGCAATTCTTGACTAACTATTATTTAATTTGTTTTATTCCTCATCTATTGTTTTGTAACATAATTCATCCAAAACCCGCCATCATTCAATTTATCTATTTCTTTTAAATAAAAATTTAATGGTCCTGCCTTTGGGAGATGAGAGCTAGATTCAAAAAGTGTCAAAGAGTTAGTAGAACCATCAGCTATTGTGACTAAGACCAAACTTAACTCATCAATTAAACCCTCATTTAGAAACGCTCCGTTTAAAACGCCCCCGCCTTCCAACATTATTTTGTCGATTGAAAATAATTTTTTAAACTTTTGAACTACTACCATAAAATCTAATTGTTCTTTTCCACCGAAAATATACGAAATACCTATTTTTTGTAAATAAGCAAGATAAGCATCAGAGACTAGCTCTGTAAGAACTTCTACTATATGATCTTCTGTCCTATTCTCGCTCCATTCTGAAATGTAGTTTCTTGTCCATCCTAATTTCCCAGAAGGGTCTACTGCAATTGCATACGTTTTAGCATCTGTAGTTGCTACATAATCAGTTCTTGGTATTGACGGAATGTTTTCATGTGTTAAATCTAATTTATGTCCAAAGGTGAAGTTTTCCTCCATGGTAATCCTGCCACACATCCATGCTTTGCATCCGTAACGTTCATGAATTTTTTCATACTCGTCAATTAAATATTGGGTGCGTTATTCCTCCAAATAATCCCTAATTATTTTCCCATCCAATGATGTCAGCATTTGGCATATTATATATGGCCTTTCCAAAGTATTCCTCCTTTCTATAAGAACACATCATAATCCTAGGATTGATATAAAAAATGCCCTGAATAACAGGGCATTTTTTATCCTCAACTATTATTTTACTTTACTGTATTCCTCATCTGTTACTGGTTCCAACCATTCCGGTGTACCTGCAGTGATTGCAATGTGTTCAAACCAGCTATCTTTTGTAGCACCATGCCAGTGTTTTACACCATCGTGGGTGACAATAACATCTCCAGCTTTTAAGAATTGAGCAGGTTTACCTTCTTCTTGGTACCAACCTTCGCCACCAGTTACTAATAAAAGTTGGAATCCATCACGATGAATATGCCAGTTATTTCTGCATCCTGGTTCAAAGGTCACATTCCCTACACCAACACTCACTTTAGGGTCAGCAATTAATGATTTAAGATAACTTTGTCCCACGAAATATTCTGCATATGCTTCATTTTTCTCACCCACTGGGAAAATGACGCCATTTTTTACTTCTTCATGTTTTGCCATTTTAACTCCTCCATGAAACTATATTTTTTATTATTAACCTACTTGAACTGTGGGGCGTATAATCATTTCATTAATTCCTACATCAGATGGTTGTTCAATGGCAAAGGCTATTGCACGAGCGATACGGTCAGAATCGATGGCAGCTTTGTAAAATTCATCTAATCCTGCTTTCATCGCTGGGTCTGTTGTAGTCTCTAACAATTCGCTTGTAACAGCTCCAGGAGAGATATTTGTTACACGGATATTCGTGCCACTCATTGCTTCTTCTTGGCGTAAACCTTCAGAAATGGCTTTTACAGCAAATTTAGTACCACAATATACCGTTCCACCAGGGTAGATGTTATGTCCAGCTACAGAAGAAAGATTAATAACGTGACCTGATTTGCGTTCTCTCATAGATGGAACGATAGCAGCGATAGCATACAATACACCTTTGACGTTAACATCAATCATCATATCCCATTCATCAACTTTATTTTCTGCAAGAAATGCTTGTGGCATGATTCCAGCATTGTTGACTAGCACATCAATTTTTCCAAACTCATTAAGAGCATACGCAGCGAGTTCTTCCATCTGTTGACGAGAAGTAACATCCGTTACTTTATAAATAGCTTGTCCACCATTGTTTTTAATTTCATCTTGTAATTTCTTTAAACGATCTTCACGACGAGCTGCAAGTACCAACTTTGCACCTTTAGACGCAAGTTCTTTTGCAGTAGCTTCTCCAATCCCAGAAGAAGCACCTGTAATAATGACAACTTTATCTTGAATATTTGGCATAATAAATAACACCCTTTCTTAATTTTCAGGAATAATTTCGTTCACACATGTTAATGCATTCAATGTCCTTGGAAAACCTATATATGGAAGGCAGTGGGTGATTGCGGTGATTAAAATTTCCTTATCATTGTCCACATTTTTGTTACCCTGCACATGTGCTTTTACTTGACCTTCAGCACCACCTAAAGCAGTTATGATACAGAGTGTTAACAACTCTCGTGTTTTCAAATCAAGTCCGCTCCGGGTGTAGAAGTCTCCGAAGCAAAAAGAGGAGAGATAATCCTGTATGTGCTTTTGATTTTCTGGTGCGCCTTCTCTCACTTTTGCAATGACATCACCAAAAATCTCTACCTGTACTGAAAGTCCCTTGTCAAAACGATTATCTTCAACAACATTCTTTTGGCTTTCAATTGGTAACGCAATATTCTTGGATTTGAAAACCTCATTGACTTCATTGATAGCATTTAACGTTTTCGGGAATCCAATGTACGGAGCACATTGGTAAACAGCCTCTTTGATCTCTACAGCAGTTAGCCCTACATTCAGTGCAGCACTAACATGTGCTTTTAGTTGGGGCAATGTTTGATTGGTCGCAAGAACCACCAGGGTAATCAACTCACGCATTTTATCGTCAAGGTTACCTTGATAAAATACTTCCCCGAAAATGAAATGGCTTAGAATGTCCTGAAAATCAGGATCAGTAGCATGTGCGGCAGTTACTCCCTCACCAAATAGCTGTTTGAACTTTTCCTGGCTCTTTTCAACACGGTCCATAACTAAACCCCCTCTTTGGATTTAATTAACTCTTCTATTATTCCAAGGTAGTAAAATTTGATGTGTTAGTAAATCATATATTGATGCGGTATCGCACTTCTGTATATAATGTAAAATGAAAAGAGGATGTCTGCAACAATCAAAACGCCAGGATTTGTGCGTTATTGCACAAGTTAATTGAAATTGTGCGATAATTTTTAAGAAAGTTTGGTGAAAACTACAATGTCAAGGGTAGATAGAAGAGTACAAAAATCTCAAGAAGCAATAAAAAATGCTTTTATTGAACTAATGTCTGAAAAAAGCTTTGATCATATTACGATACAGGATATTTCCGACAGAGCAAATGTCGGTCGCAGAACGATTTATGACCATTACATGGATAAATTTGATTTACTGGATAAGCTTATTGAAGAACATATTAACGAACTAAGGATACTGTGCGAATCGGCATCTGAATTGAATTTTGTCGAGGGAAATCTGATTTGGTTTGAATACTTTGAACTTAATAGTTCATTCTTTTCAACAATGTTAGGGAGTAAAGGAGCCCCTGCTTTTCGTAGTCATTTCCTGGAATTTGTAATCCAAGAGTTAGAGGGTGAAGTAGATGTAACTGAAGGGAAAAATCAAGGTTTAAGTAAGGATTTAATTCTTAAATTCTTTGGGGCAGCTATAGTAGAAATAGTAGAAGCGTGGTTCACTAATGGATTATCAGAACCGACTCAAGTCGTGGCAGAACAAGTGGGGCTTTTGTTAGATAGGAATTTATAGTTAAAGGATAGCTTCTCAGCAGCGTCGATTTAAAGTAGAAGTGTAAAATTAAAAGGCTGACAGTTTTTAAAAAAATCACTGCTTGAATAGGTGCGGTGAACCGTATCATAAATAAATGACAAGGCCATTTGGTACCAAGGTTTTATATTCGTTCTTCAGTAATCGGGCGCGATTCTTGAATAGACTTTATAGTGGGTAATTAAAGATGTTCATTTAATCTTGTTCATTTAACCTTCTTAATCTATAGTAGATGGATATATAAGGTGTAGAGGTGAAGAGATGGCATTGCGGCTATTACGGTATTTTATTTTTTTTCTTGGATTAACTTTCTTTGGATTAGGGAATGCGATTGCGGTGAATGTTCAATCCTTGGGGCTGCATCCTTGGGAGGTTTTAAACGTCGCCCTGTTCGAGCGGTTCGGGTTCACAATTGGTACGTGGAGTGTCATGTGTGGTTTAGTACTTGTGTTGATAACCTTTGTCGTGGATAGGAAGTATATTAATATTGGTACCTTTCTAAATGCCTTGTCAATCGGCCCGATCATGGATTTCTTTTTGCATCTCGACATTCTTCCTCATGAAACGGAGCATTGGTGGTTGAATATACTCATCTTGTTGATGGGTATCATCATAACCGGAATTGGCGGAGGAATTTATGTGGCTGCGGGAATTGGGGCTGGTCCTAGGGATGGTTTCATGCTTTCCGTTTCGGAAAAAACCGGGTTATCGGTCAGTTGGGCAAGAATCGTTGTCGAGAGCCTCATCTTGATTATCGGGTTCATCCTTGGAGGTCCAGTGTTTATTATGACGTTTGCATATACCTTTATTCAAAGCCCGATCTTTCAGTTTTCCATGAAGCTGATGCGTTCCTTTATCGTTAGTTTGGAGCAGAAGCGAAAGGGACAATTTGAGATTCCGTTATAATTGGAAGGAGGATGTCCTTTGGTCACCTCCTTTCGTGCTCTTATTCCACTAACGGGTGCTTTACTTCATTATCAGGAGCTGATCAGCAGCTCCTTTTCTTATGCAACTATCGGGTCAGGTTAGTTTAATAAGAGGTATAATTTTATAAAAGCTCACAGGTGGTGGGAAGATGACTTTAAAAGAGTTTATTGAGTTCCAAGAAGGTATAGCAATCGGGGAAGAATACTCATTTATATATCAAAATGAAGAATATTGGATAAGCCAAAATCCAGGTGCATATTATCTTACGCGAGTCAGAGGTGCCTATACTCAAGAGTTTGAAACTTCTGAGGCTCTTTTTAAATACGGAACAATCGAAGAAAAACTACTTTCAGAAATTTATATGGATTTTGAGTGGTAAAATAAGTGTTGATATATTCTTGTTGAACCAACGGGTGAGTTAGCTGAAAATCAGAGCTGTCTTTAAGGCAGCTTTTTCTTATGGGACTAACGGGGCAGTTTAACTCTATAAAAAATTGGAAGGTAAATCCAATTAATAGTATAGTCATATGTAACAGATCCTTTTTGTGGTCTTTTTCTTGATCGAAGAAAAATTCAGCTGAGGGGTATTGTACCAAATAATTTACATTGCTTTTATTTTTTGAGAAAGTAAAGGTACAATAGTACTTATATAGTTTTATGATGATAAAAGATAATGAGGTAGGTAAAAAATGATTGCAAAAACAGAAGAAGATTTTAATGGTTTGAAGGAAATTGGCAAAATTATTGCCTCAATTAGAGATGAATTGGTACAAAGAACAATTCCTGGCATAACGACCAAAGAACTTGATGATATAGCCGGAGAACTTTTAGAAAAAGCAGGTGCAGTTTCAGCTCCAAAAGGTGAATATGATTTTCCTGGCTACACTTGCATTAGTCTTAATGAAGAAGTGGCACATGGTATTCCGGGTCATCGGGTTATTCATGAAGGGGATCTAGTTAATATAGATGTATCTGCTTCAAAGAACGGTTATTTCGCAGATACAGGAATCTCATTTGTAGTAGGAGAAGGAGAAGAAGTATTAACGAGATTATGCGACGTTGCTAAAAAGGCATTTGAAGCAGGTCTTAAGAAAGCAAAACCCGGTTCCAAAAAAAGTAGAATCGGAAAAGCAGTATTCGAAACAGCGAGACAGCATGGATTCACTGTTATCAAAAACCTTACAGGACATGGTGTTGGTCGTAGAATACACGAAGCACCTGACCATATTTTAAATTATAATGATCCATGGGATAATGAAATATTAAAGGAAGGGATGGTTATCGCATTCGAACCATTTATCTCAACCTTTGAAGAAGAAGTATTCCAAAAAGAAGACGATTGGACCTATGCTACAGAAAAAAGCTATGTAGCTCAATTAGAACATACGATTATTCTTACTAAAAATGGTCCGATTATTGTCACACTTTAATTTAAACAATGAAGTTTCAAAATTATAAGCCTTATTTAGATATTGTGATTGTAAATAAATGTCCTTAAACTAACGAGTGCATTAACTTAAGATTAGAGCTGTCTTTAAGGGAGCCTTTTCTTTATGGAACTAAAGGGCCGGATTGTGGGGGATTGGAAGAAGGAAAGCTATGTATAATTAGTGATGTAAGTTTATGCTTTTTATGTAATAATTATTTTGTAGAGATGTAAAGTTACAATTCATACATAGTGAAGGTGGCGATCATAATGGCAACGGGAACGCATACTGTAGTAGTTCCAGTAGATGTACAAGCAGTTTGGGATTATGTAAGTGATCTCGAAAAATGGGCAACGACAGTACCAGCCTATAAAGAACATGAAATCATAAATGACAAGCAATCTATTTGGACGTTTGAAGGTAGTGTGAAAGGTATTAAAAAAACAATACAAGCACAGGTAGATATTACCGAATGGAATGAACCTTCAAATATTAAGTTTGTACTAAAAGGTTTATCAGATAATTTTACAGGGAGCGGTCACTTTACTGCAGAAGATGTTAATGGTAAAACAATAATGACTTGTACGGTGGAAATCCATGCAGGCGGATTATCTGGTGCGGTGTTAACACCAATTATTAAATGGGCTGTTCCAAAAGTAGCATCTCGTTTAACAGAATCTATCGCACGTAAAATTGCAGTATTCTCATAGTTTTCAAAGATTGAAAGCCAATTCATTTTGGAGATACCTTCTCTGAAGTATAGATGGTAACATTCTGAAGTGACCAATATAATTATTTCGAGAAATTTTATAATTAGCGGAAGGGGGGCTGTCCAAAAAGGATGGCCTCTTTTTTTCAATATTCCAGAATCGCTTTTCTTAATGAACTAACATGAGCGTTAGCTGAAGATCGAGCTGTCTTTAAGGCAGCTTTTTCTTTATGGAACTATCGGGGCAGGTTAGTGGAATAAGCGTAGTGTATTCCTAATGCGACATAGCAAAATATTGTTTCTGTTTCTTTTTTTAAATTTGTAAAATTATAAATAGGGATAGTCCAATGACTATCCCTAACATTACATATGATTTCGATTAACGAGTTCTTCCGCCTAATTGTTGTTCAGCCATTTGCACTAAACGTTTTGTAATTTCTCCACCAACAGATCCGTTCGCACGAGATGTTGTATCAGCGCCAAGTGTAACACCGAATTCACTAGCGATTTCGTATTTCATTTGTTCTAGAGCTTGCTCTGCACCATTAACTACTAATTGATTACTGTTGTTATTTCTAGCCATGTTGTCAGCTCCTATGAATGTAATGTGTTGCTAGTCATAGGTTTTGATATTGTTAAGAGTTATATGCATAGAATTTAAAATAAATCAAGGCAGTGATTAAGTGAAATTAAACTCTTCTGTTGCTCTAGAAGGGAAGAGTTACAGGAAAACATTGAAGCCACCGGCAAGGTAAGGGTTTCAGAAGCTCCGAAAAGCAAATAATCTGATGTAGAGTTTTTCTCCTCCTATTGCACAGTTTATGTCATAGCCGAAGTTAAGGTAAAGAAAAGGCGATAATAAACGGGATATTAATATGAGAGCTGTTCTTAGACGGCTTTTAATTTTTGAATAGAAGGTACAGATTAGTGTGAGGAGGCACTGCCTTCTGTTAACAACGGAAGGCCTCCCTTATGCCGGCGGTTCTCGGTTAGAATCAAAGGCTAAGAAGTTATAACATTAATTTGGAGCCGGTGTTTTAGCACTGATGATAACACCTGTAACGATTGAATAAATAGACTATTGTCTTTTATAAATCTAAAACGGGCGCCGGCAATTTCGTATAAAAAATTCACCATGAAGTATTATATGAAGATAATATCTATTTCGAAGGAGGAAAAAATTGAGCGGTCATTAAAAGCGAATTATCATTATTCACCGAGTACCTTGTATCATTATTATTCACAGCTTGCCTTGCGGTTTTTCTCACAAAGTTCACTGATTCATTTCCATGGCTTTCCTTTATTGGTGTTTCAATAGGTCTTGCCCTCATGATCTCCTGTTGGGAACAAAAGAAAAACCAATGGTCTCTTTTTATTACAGGCTTATTATTGAACACCGTTGTTTGGTCTATTGTTTTGAATTGGTCCTCATTTTTTTAAATATATTTACTCCTGAAAAATACAAAACAGCCTGATCCATATTGATTGGATTTGGCTGTTTTATTTTAAGTTTAATTAAGGCCATCACTATTTTTGAAACTTACCTGCAAATGTGGGATGCTGAAAATGTATTTGTTGATGGTTCTTCGGCATTTCCTCATAACAGTTCGTTTAACCCAACTGGTACATTAGGTGCTTTTTCATATAGAGCGGCAGAGGGAATTGTAAAATACCTTAAAAAAGGGGGTTCTCTCGTATAAGCCCTTTTCTTTGACCTAAAAATAACATGACCTGCTCCCACAATAATTGGGTGCAGTTTTTTAATTTTAGGATGCTAAAAAAACAAACATGCATGCTCCATTTAAGACTAAGGGCATCGTTTAAGGTACATATTAAAATTAATACCAAAAACTTAAGATACGGGGGGTTATAAAATGAAAGGCAAATGGAAAATCACTATTTTATTCGCATTACTTTCGGTAAGTATTCTGTCAGCATGTAACGCTGGTAATAACGACTTTAATGATCAAGAGGAAGTAGATTATCGTCCTGTTCGAAATGACACTGACACGAATCCAAATAATAATGATGATAATAATCGATCATTTAAGCATGATGAAAACCCTGATCAAACAGATAAACAAATGGAAAAAGGCGATAACCTTGAATTTAATAAAACGAGAGGCGATTTATAGAACCCTACTAAACTAATGTCCAAAGGCTTTTCGATTCGATTTCTGGTGATGTTAGTCTAATGTTGTTGGAACTGTTTCCATAAGAAGACAAAATTTTATTTGGGATACCATTGGTAAAACTCCCAAAACCCGCTTATCCTCCAGTTTGACTTTATTTCTCATTCTTGCACAAATGTATTCCATGGAGTTGACATGATAAAATGAAATTTAACAAGAAAAAAATCAACGTTGTAGATATTAAAAAAGCGAAGAAAAGTGTGTTTGCTACAGGGGTAGGAAATGCAATGGAGTGGTTTGATTTTGGCTTATATTCCTATTTAGCTGTTATCATTAGTCAAAACTTTTTTAGTGCTGTTGAAAATGATGAGCTAAAATTAGTGTTCACCTTTGCAACATTTGCGATTGCCTTTTTAATGCGCCCAGTAGGCGGTATCATATTTGGTAAAATCGGAGATAAATTAGGAAGAAAAGTCGTTTTAACAACCACGATTATTTTGATGGCTTTTTCAACATTACTAATTGGTTTATTACCTACATATGATCAAATCGGTATATGGGCACCTATACTCTTATTAATAGCTAGAATTATTCAGGGTTTTTCAACTGGTGGCGAATACGCTGGTGCAATGGTCTATATTGCAGAGTCTTCTCCAGACAATAAACGTAATATGCTTGGAAGTGGATTGGAAATTGGTACGCTCATTGGTTATATATTAGCTTCACTACTTGCCAGTACACTCTTTATCACTCTATCTGATCAACAGATGGCCTCATGGGGTTGGAGAATACCGTTTCTACTTGGCTTACCTTTAGGGCTTATTGGGTTGTACTTAAGAAAAAGTTTAGAGGAATCACCGATTTTTGAAAATGAACTTTCTGATGATGAAGCCCAAGAGGAAAGCTTTCTATCTATTTTTAAAAATCACAAAAAGGATATTCTTGTATGTTTTGTAGCTGTTGCATTCTTTAATATTACAAGCTATATGCTATTATCATACATGCCTTCTTATTTAGATGAGATTATTGGATTATCTAGTACAGTAGGAACCCTATTAATTACGATTCTAATGATTATTATGGTGCCACTTACTTTAATGTTTGGAAAGCTCAGTGATAAAATTGGAAATAAGACTGTTTTCTTAATCGGTTTAGGCGGTTTAAGTCTATTATCTGCCTTTGCTTTTTATTTAATTAACTTGAATGCTTTAGTATTTATTTCGTTAGGTGTTCTAATTCTAGGTGTTCTGCTTTCAATTTATGAAGGCACAATGCCTGGATCGTTACCAACCATGTTCTATACTGATATTCGATATCGAACATTATCAGTGACATTTAATGTTTCGGTTTCAATATTTGGTGGAACTACCCCTTTAGTTTCCACATGGTTAGTTCACCAAACTGGGAATAACTTAGCACCTGGTTTCTATCTAACAGCCGTGAATATTATCGGATTTTTAGTGATATTATTCTTGTTCAATAGTACTTCAGGAAAATCCCTAAAAGGTTCTTACCCAACAGTTGCTTCTAAATCTGAATATCAAGAAGCTGTTGAAAATCCAAAAGATTCCCTATGGTGGAAAACGGAAAAAAGAGAAAAATAAATGGAATTAAAAAGCACCCATTCAATGGGATGACTACTCGAAATACAGACACTCAAACATGAGTGTCTGTATTTCGGGTTTTTGTTTTACTTATTGAGGTCTCGCCAGCTATTTAACATTATCTATAAAGGGTGGTGAGGAATTATGAAAAAGAATTATACGGTTTTCTTTTTACTTTTGTTTATTGAAGCTATTTCTAGTGGTATGCCACTTAAAAATTATTTCGACTATTCTATGATTATTGGAATTGGTTTAGCGACAGTATATTCGCTTGGAAAAAGGAACAGGGTAAATAATTCACATCATTAAATGGTTTATAATTGGTAGTCAGGGCAGGTGAGTTTTTTGTTAAATTACATCATTTTTATTATAACTTTTTTTATTATTGCAATAGTGTTTGAACGTTGGTTGAAGAGGAAATTGAAGATTGATAAAAGTAAGGGGGCATTTTATAAAGGTGTCAATCCATTTCAGAGGTGGACTGAAATGGCTATGATAATAGCATTTCTTTTATTAATATGGTTTGTTGATAATCCTATTTCCTGGCTTATTGGCTACTTTCTTATTTCATTAAGTTTTCGTGCTTTCATGGAATGGAAATATAAAAGGGAAGAAAAAGAATACATCTTAACTTTATACTCTATGTTTATATACCTTTTTGTTTTGGTCATAGGCTTTTATTTAATTTAATATTATCTAAATAAATACAGCCCCAATAAGGGACTTTTTTTACTGTGTCCTTAATGAACTAACCTGTGCTTTAGCTGAAGATCGGAGCTGTCTTTAAGGCAGCTCTTTCTTTATCCAATTAACGGTGCAGGTTAGTTTGTTTAATAAGCGTAGTATGTTCGTACTGTGTAAAAACAAACACGAACATTTTATGGAAAAAATTACATTAATTAGTTAAAATGTTTACGAGGTGATTTTGTTTTGGGATACACAGGTTTGTTCGTAATGCTGGCAATTATCTTTTTAATAGTAATTTCCAATAGGCATTTATTTTGGTGGATAAAAGCCACAATAGCAGCCTATTATTTTGTAATTTCTTATATCTTTATCACTACTAAAAACAAAATTGATAAACAATATGAGAATATACTTCCTGTACCAGATGCATATTGGGATAAGAATTCAGGATGGGTTAATACAATGGTTGGTTATTATTTCTGGCCTTTGGCTGTAATTCTCCTTTTTATTTACTACAAATGGTATAGAAGTGTACAAAGCAGGATAGCAAAAGGATGAATTGTTGTTAGTTTCATTCCAGCAACTGCTATTTTTTTAATTATTACTTTTTTCTTTGGATTCGGATACGGGTACAGACCATAAGGTTTGTACTTTATTTTTATTGCATAGTTAGTGTCAACTCTACACTAAGCCTTTTAGAACTAATGGTGCTTTACTTCAATAAGGCGAGCCTTTTTCTTATAGAACTATCGGGGGAGAGGGCTGTTTGATCTTTAATTGGGCCATATTCTGGAGTAACTGATTGTGCAAATGACTAAAATTAGAAAAAAAAATGGTGGATAAAAAAGGTAATATGAAGACTGCAAGTAACTCCATAGTTCTTTCCCCCACTAATGGGTTCCTTTCCGGAATATCCATGCTGCGTGAATATTCCAGGCACGAGCGTTCCGCACACTACTAGTAAAAAATTTTAAAAGAATTTATGGATTTGAATTTGTTGCCATACAATTTTATAATTGTATGATTAATGATTGTATGAAAAAGGATGAGGAATGTGCCGATTAATTCGTTTGAGGATTATCCAATGACATGGAAGCCGACAATAAATCGAGAAGACAGACCGATTTATCAGGCATTAGCTAAGCAGTTAGAATATGACATTATAGAGGGGCGCTTAGTGCCTGGCACGAAACTTCCACCACAAAGGGAGTTAGCAGATTACTTAGAGGTGAATCTAAGTACGATTTCGAAAGCTTTTAAAGTATCTGAGTTAAAAGGACTGGTCAGTGCGACCATAGGTAGCGGCACTTATGTTTCGTATGATGCGATTTCGAACGCTTATTTGCTTGCAGAAGAAAAGCCAAAGCATTTAATTGAAATGGGAGCAATTTTACCAGATCGTGTGTCGTATGGGCCTTTATTTGACTTATTGCAATCGATGTTACAAGAATCAGATTGTGCGAGATGGTTTGGATACAGTCGACCAGGCGATTCGATTTGGCAAAAAGATGCAGGCGTCAAATTATTGAAATTTGCCGGTTTTGAAACGACCAGAGAACATATCTTACTTGCTAATGGCGGACAAAACGCCATCACAGCAACACTTGCAAGCCTTTGTCAGCATGGAGATCGAATTGGAGTAGATCACCATACATATCCAGGCTTAAAGACAGCAGCCGCGATGCTGGGAATTCAGCTTGTACCGATTCGTTCAGAGTCTGATGAAATGAGTCCGGAAGCACTTCTTTATGCATGTAAAAATGAAAATATTAAAGGATTATATATTATCCCAGATTATCAGAATCCGATGACATATACGATGAGCGTTGAAACTCGTAAGGCTATTGCTGAGATTGCTGTAAAGTATAATTTATTTATTATTGAAGATGGAGCGTACCATTTAATCCAAGAAAAAGTATTGCCGGCTGTAGCGACATATGCCCCTGAGCATACGATTTATATAGCGAGTTTATCGAAATCGATGGCACCTGGACTCCGTCTTGCTTATGTGGCAGTTCCTTTAAAATACCTGAATTCTACTCGAAAGGCTCTTTATAATTTAAATATTTCCGTATCGCCACTACTTGCAGAGTTAGCATCACGAGTAATTGTATCGAATCAGTTTGAAAACATTGTTGCATTTCATAAAGAGGAAACAAAAGCTCGCAATCAGTTGGTTAATCAATATTTAGGTAAAGAGAACTGTTTAGGTGAAGAAACAGGGATTTTTCATTGGTTACATCTGCCGCATCAGTATACAGGTGACCAATTTGAACAACTAGCTGCAGCACAAGGTGTACAGGTATATAGTGGACGGCGATTTGCGGTAGGTAATGTCGCTCCAGCAAATGCCGTACGTGTGGGGGTTTGTGCTCCAGAAACGAGAGAGGAACTTGAAAAAGCTCTTATTATACTTAGAAAAATAATTGAAATGTAAAATAAATATTGTTTGCCATACAATAATTATATTGTATGGCTTTTTTTTTACGTGTTATGATAATTCAAACTTAGTTGGGGGATGAAAGGCAATATTAATTTTGGTGTCATAAGCTTATCATTGGAATAAGTTTATTGTAAAAAATCTGAATATTCCAATAAAATCGGAATTGGGTAGGTAAAAAAAATTGAAATGTTAAAGGAAGGAAGGTTTACAAATGGATAATAAATTTGCTGAGAGGGCCCGTCTAGTTAATTCGTCTGAGACCCGTGAAATATTAAAAGTAACAGAAAGGCCAGAAGTCATTTCTTTTGCGGGAGGACTTCCAGCTCCGGAGCTGTTTCCTGTTGAAGCCCTTAAAGTTGCTTGCAATGTTGTATTGAATGAAGAGGGCGCGGCTTCTCTTCAATATAGTACCACTGAAGGCTATGGTCCTTTGAGAGAAGCTATTTGTCAAAGGATGAAAGCCATTGGGATTAACTCTGCTATTAACAATGTTCTTATCACTTCAGGGTCCCAGCAAGCGATAGATCTTACTGGAAGACTATTTATTAACGAAGGAGATACTATTATTTGTGAAAGCCCAACCTATCTTGCAGCAATTAATGCATTTAAATCATACAATGCAAACTTTGTGGAAGTTGCTATGGACAATGATGGGATGATAATGGAAGAGCTGGAGAGGAAACTGCAAGAGCATCCAAGCGCAAAATTCATCTATACTATTCCCGATTTCCAGAACCCTACAGGTCGTACATTAACACTTCAAAGACGTAAAAGAATGATCGAACTTGCTAATCAATACGATGTACTGATTGTAGAAGATAATCCCTATGGAGCTATAAGGTTTGCTGGAGAGGAGATACCGCCGGTGAAACGTTTTGACACAGAGAACAGAGTAATTTATATGAGCACGTTCTCTAAAATTTTCACTCCAGGCATGCGAATTGGATGGATTTGTGCAGATCAATCGTTTATTGATAAGTACGTGGCTTTCAAGCAAACAGCTGATTTACATACTGACAGCTTTGCTCAAAGGATAACAGCAAAGTATATGGAACTTTACGATATGGAAGAGCATATTAAAAAAATCAAAGCAGTTTATAAAGCAAGATGTACAATAATGTTAAAATGCATAAAAGAATTCTTTCCGGAAGATTTGTCTTACAGTAAGCCAGAAGGTGGATTGTTTATTTGGATTGAGCTCCCAATGGGGGTTGATTCCAAACATATATTTTCAGAGTGCTTGAAAAATAATGTTGCTTGTGTTCCTGGTGTTCCATTCTTTCCAAATGGCACACAGAAGAACACTTTACGTTTAAATTACTCGAATATGCCTGAAGAGCAAATCATTGAAGGCATGAAGCGTATGGGTGATGTATTACATCGTGAACTAAATAAAGAGACAATATGTTTGTAACTAAAGGAAACAAAAATATAATTAAATCAAACACCAAAACCATTAATAAATACCTTCTAAATGTTTAATGAAAGCACTAATCTTAAAAATATCCAATTCAAAAAATAAGATTTTAATTATATTTTTTTATAAATCTTACATTTGAATAATCAGGAGGCTTATTATGCCAATATCATTTATAAATCCATATATTACAAAGTCCGTTTCGACATCACCACCACCACCGTTTACTCCTTTATATACGCTTATATATAAAACAGATTAAGAATCTGCGAAATATATAAGCTGTTTCGCAGATTCGAAGGAGTAGACGATGAAATCTAAAATTCAGTTTATATTATCAATGATTATTTTCGGTACAATGGGTTTAGTTGTGAAATACATTGATTTATCTTCGAGTGAAACAGCTTTTCTAAGCAGTTCAATTGGGTGTCTATTTTTAATGTTTGTATTTTTCATTATGAAGAAATCCATTCCATGGAATTTAGTGAAAGTTAATGCTTCTGCCCTTTTTCTTTCTGCGATTGCATTAGGAGGGAATTGGATTTTTCTTTATCAATCCTACGATCATACAACACTTGCTAATGCAACACTGGGGTATTATTTTGCGCCAGTGTTTGTCATGGTTCTCTCGCCATTTGTACTTAAGGAGCTTTTACCAATTAAAAAAATTGTTTGTATTGGTGTAGCGATATTAGGTATGTTATTGATTATTGGAAACGGCATTAGCGCCTCTGGTAAAGATGATCTACTTGGAATCCTTTTCGGATTAGTTGCGGCTGCATTTTACGCGGCCTTAATGTTATTAAATAAATTCATTCAAAACATGGGCATGTTAGAGATTACAATCATTCAACTTGGAACAACTGCTTTACTTCTCTTTCCCTATGTATTATTCACTGAGGGATTTGGTATCTTGGAAGTCTCAAGATCTTCCATTCCTTTTATAATACTATTAGGCGTTGTTAACACTGGTATTGGCTTTTGGTTATTTTTTTCTGGTATGCTAAAGTTAAAGGGACAAAGCATTGCTATGCTAAGCTATGTAGATCCTTTTGTAGCTATACTGATTTCTGCTGTAATCTTACAAGAAAAAATGACAATTGTTCAAATTATAGGTGGCACACTCCTTTTAGGTTCAACTTTTATTAGTGAAAATAATTCAATTAATTTTCGAAAACGACATACGAAGATTTTAACAAAATAAAGAAATGGGGCAGTGAGGGGAAATCCCGCACTGCCTTTTATTATGTTCAAGTAAAAAGACTAAGCTTTATTAATCACCTTACTTCCACTAAACTACTTCTTTATTTAACTTACGCAGAGTTTGTGTCACTCTACAATAAGTCTTAATGAGCAAACGGGGCAGGATAGTTCAATAAGATGTCGCAGCACACACTAAAAGAATGGTACAGCTTTCAAGAAAAATAGAAAGCGGAAACCAAAAATGGTTTCCGTTTGTTTATTTTGAACTTAGGATTCTAATTGCATGATATGCTTTTCTTGGAAAATACTTAAACTTTTTGAAACTTTTCTTGTTTATAGATTCCACTAATTAGTAAAGGGGGTCAAATAAGATGGAAATAGAAAGCCACCGGCTAGTTAAAAAAGCAATCAAAGGTAATAAAAGCGCCTTTGAAAAGTTAGTTCAACAACATTATGAAAGAATCTACCGTACTGCCTATCTTTATGTACATAACGAAGAAGATGCGTTGGATGTTGTCCAAGAAGCAACCTATCAGGCCTTTACATCTATCCATTCGTTAAAAAATCCGGAGTATTTTATGACCTGGCTCACCAGGATTGTCATACGATGTTCGGGACATGTCCTAAAGAGAAAAAGCAATGTCGTTCCTTTGAGTGATGAGATATTGTCAAACCTGCCGGGTCAAGTTAATCCAAACATTGAAGAATCATTACTGCTGATTGATGCAATTCAGCAGCTGAAAGAGAATTACCGTACTGTTATTATTCTATTTTACTATTACGACTACTCGATAAAAACGATTAGCAGTGTCATGGAAATTCCAGAGAATACCGTAAAAACTTATTTAAGCAGAGGGAAAGCGGAGTTGAAAAAGTCCTATAAAAATGAGGAGGAGGACAAATGCCATGGATAAGAAGGAACTCAAAGAAGCAATAGAACAAATAGCTGTACCGAAAGAAAAAGTATTTAGTGCCATTTCCAAAGGGATAAACAAGGAAGGTAATAGTGGAAAGGCAAAGAAAAAAAAGGTTCTTGCAGGTGTGGCGACTGCTGCTGCTCTTCTTGGAATCACCGTAGCCTCAGGATTTGTTAATCCTACAATGAATAGAGTATTAGCTAATACCCCTTTAATAGGCGGGATTTTTCAAGAATTTAATGATTCAACAGGCGTGGAATTAGCTAACCAGGATGCAGTTACAGAATTAAACCAATCAATTACAAAAAATGGGGTAACTGTAAGACTGACCAGCGCTTACTTTGATGGCAATGTAGTATCAATTACAGGATTTGTAGATGAAGATGTGGAAAAGGGGCATAACGAAAAAGGAGAAGTAAGCTTTGATGTAAACTTTGAACACAATAAAGGGGATCATGACCCTTGGTTAAATGGAAAGTCAAATGACATTAAGAAAGTGGAAAATGGATATAACTTTCAATGGAAAATGGTATATCCTTATAAATCATTTAAGGAGAATTCTACTCTTCCCATAACGATTCATAATATCAACGGGATAAAAGGTGAATGGAATTTTGATATTCCAATTCAACAAGAAAAAAATCGTACATTAGCCATTAATCAAGAGCAAGGGTACCCGGATGATGAGGTCAAAATCCGTATTAAAGAGGTCCTCACCGCAAGGGCGTCATCTTCGCTTATTTATGAGACGGTGGAAAAATACAAAGATGATGAAATTTATATACTAAAAGCAATTGATAATAAAGGAAAGGTATATAGGTTTGGAAACGGAACATCTCTAGAGGAGGCAGCACTAGAGGATGGATATCATAGTACTGCTCGAACAAAAATGACCAAGCTGAACTCAAATACTACTTCACTTACTTTTTATCCGCAGCTATCTGTTGCAGACCCAAAAGTACAACAGCTATTGGACAAAAAATCATTTACGTTAAAAAGCAAACGGCTCAATTTAGGCCTTCAGGTAAATGATATAACTAAAAAGGGTAGTAAACTAGTAATCGATTATCAATTTACAGGGCTCTCCAAGGAATTGAGTAAACACCAGCTTGATTTATTTGAAAATAATTTGAAATATGAATTATTGTTGGTAGATAAGGAATATATAGGGGAAATAGATCCTGAAAATCCAGTGCCACCTAAAAATCATAGCATTCGCATTAATAAAGTGAAAACTATCGATAAAAAGACAGCGCACTTCCAATCTACATTCGATATAAATGGAGAAGAAAAAATCATGAACTTTAAACTGGAAAATACAATTTTGCAATTCAATTTTTCAAACTTTATTCCAGCTAAGGAATTACAACCATTTACTGTTGTACTTCCAGTGGGGAATGAATAAACAATTAAAGTAGCTCATTTTAGGGACCATATAGTTGACGAGTGGAATGCTACTAGTGCATTGAATAATTAGTAATATCGGGGCGATGACTTATATAAGTCACCGTCTTTTTTTATTAGTTAGAAGTCTGTGAAATATTGTACTTAAACTATAGGGTGCGTTAGCTGAAGATCGGAGCTGTCTTTAAGGCAGCTTTTTCTGCATTTAAAGTGGGAAGATAATCCGATAATAAAAAAATACCGATTAATTAGAGGAGAAGGGTGTTTAATAATATTTAGGGGCTATTTCGTTTGCTTTAATTATCTTGGTTATTTGTTTCTTTTATGGAAATATAAAACAAGTAATTGACCCTGGAGTAACAACTTTTCGTGTATTGACGATATGTGGAAATCAATATATCTTTCTCTTTCTCTTTTCTTAGTGAGAAAGGACTTTGGAGAAATTTAGCTTTAGGTCTTAGTATATTTGTTGGTTTAGTTTACTTTATGAGCTGTTGAATTAATGAGAATAATATTCCAGGGTAATGGATTTTAAATTGTTTATTCAACAAACAGGTGCTTACTTCATTACCAGGAGCTGATCAACAGCTCCTTTTTCTTATGGGCGTACCCTAATAGTTCTCACATGTCACTGCAAAATTCTATATACTAAAATTAATTAAACTAGAATACACGAAGAACCTTTAAATAGAAGTGTAATACGAGGAGGAGATATCATGCTTATTACGGAACGGCATCAATTAATTATAAAGCTATTAAAAGAAAAGGAGAATGTTAAGATTCATGAGCTAGTAGAATTAACAAATACTTCAGAATCTACTTTGCGTCGTGATTTAGATCAATTAGAAAAGCAGAACTACTTAAAACGTGTACATGGTGGAGCTTCACTTTTACATAGTAAACGAGACGAACCAAGTGTGTTTGAGAAAATAACGCAGAACCTTGAGGAAAAAGCTAAGATAGCAAAATATGCGGCAGAACTAATTTTGGACGGCGACTGTGTTTATCTTGATGCTGGAACAACAACGTATCAGATGATCAAACATTTAAGACAAAAAGATATCGTTGTTATTACAAACGGAATTGGTCATTTAGATGCATTACTTGAAAATGAAATATGTACATATTTTATTGGTGGATTTGTTAAAAAGATTACCAGAGCAACAGTTGGACGTTATGCATACGAAAGTATAAAAAAATACAGATTTGATAAGTGTTTCATGGGTGCGAACGCTATTCATTATAATTTTGGATTGACTACCCCTGATCCAGAAGAGGCGCAAATAAAAGAAAGAGCCATTTTTTTGTCACGTGAGGCCTTTGTATTAGCGGATCATACAAAATTTGGAGAAGTATCATTTTCTAAGTTTGCAGATTTAAACCAGACAAAAGTTATTACGAATGAGGAAGGTACAATAACGTTAGGAAAATATAAGGAGAAAACGGAGATAATTATTGTGAGGGACTAAAAACTAAATTAGTTATCGTTGAAGGAAAGCTGGTATTCAAACTGTCTGATTAGACATTTAGAATACCAGCTTTTTTTGAATATTCTGAAATTATTTTATTGAAAATTTTTCCCTTTGTTGTATCAATATAATAAAGAATGCTTGATTAATTGTAATGTGGCCAATTAACAATGAGGGAAAATCTGCTCCATCTATTAAATCTTCCATTTGAAACGTTTAATATTTTATTTTATCAATATATTTTTTGGAATAATTGGAACCATTGACAATTATAAACAGCTTTAATATAATCAAAATCAATCAAAAACAACCAAAATCAATCAATTGTAATTCTAATGTGTAAAGGGTAATTATATTGTTTTACAAGATATGAAAGCGTTATCAATAAATTGGATGTTATGTGAAAAAACTATCAAAATCAATCATATTTCCATTATTTCAATCAAAATTATTCATTTAAGGAGGTGATCTAGTTTAAGAGTTTAAGAGATTGAGAGCGGTAACAATTTCTCGTTCTGTAGCTAATTATTTTCATCTTCAAAAACTAGGGGGATTAATATGGATAAATATGTAAAAATAATAGGAATACTAGTTTTGGCGTTTGTAATTGCCGCGATGACGGCATGTAGTGGGGCTAGTGAATCATCAAATGGATCAACAGACGGTAACGAAGGACAAAAAGGTAACAAACAATTAACGATCGGTGTAGCGGTGGGTAGTTTAGCAAACCCTTTCTTCGTCTCCATGGCTAAAGGTGCTGAAGAAGCAGGAAAAGAATTAGGTGCTGAAGTTCTAGTTGAAAGCGCTGAATATGATTTAGCAAAACAAGCTGCTCAAATTGAAAACTTTATTACGAAAAAGGTAGATATTATTCTTTTAAATGCTGTTGATACAAAAGGAATTGCGGCAGCTGTTCAACAGGCCAAAGCTGCTGATATTCCAGTAGTTGCTGTAGATACTAATGCTGAAGGTGGTGTCGATGCCACTGTTACTTCAGACAACTATCAAGCTGGTAAACTAGCCGGAGAATATGTGATTGAACAATTAGGTGGAAAAGGAAAAATAGCTATTATTGATGGACCTCCTGTTTCGGCTGTATCTGATCGTATTCAAGGATTTGAAGATGCAATAAAGGATTCCGAAATTAAAGTAATTGCGAAGCAAAATGGAGAAGGGAATCGCGAAAAGGCATTAACGGTGATGGAAAGTATTTTACAAGCTAATTCATCTGGCTCTATTGACGCTGTTTTTGCGATTAATGATCCAGAAGCAATTGGTGTTGAAATTGCTCAAGAGCAAGCGAATCGTAAAGATGAATTTTTCATTGTCGGAGTGGACGGTGCTCCTGAAGCCACAGAAGCAATGGCAAAGGAAGGAAGTACAATTGCTGCAACTTCAGCTCAGTCACCTAGTAACATGATCAAAAAAGCTGTTGAAATCGGAATGAAAGTGAAAAATGGTGAAGAAGTTGAGGAGCTTATTAAAGTTCCAGTTGAGATTGTAACTCAAGATACATTAGATTCTTACCAAGGTTGGTAAGAATCTTTCAATAAATAGGCTGATAAGGATTCCTCCTTTAATCAGCCTATTCAAATCAATATAAGGGGTGAGATAAAGGTATGGCTGTCAATGAAATGTCCCTTAAAGGCCAACAAAGTCTAAAAAAGCCAGTGTTGAATATGGAAGGGATTAGTAAAACGTTCTCAAGTGTAACCGTATTGAACAATGTGAGAATTGAACTTTATCCAGGTGAAGTACATGCATTAATGGGAGAGAATGGCGCTGGAAAGTCAACTTTCATGAAAATCCTCGCAGGCATTCATACACCTGATGACAATGGTGGGAAAATCTACTTAAAAGGTCAACCAATTTTATGGAAGGACCCTACTGATGCAAGGAACAAAGGAATTAGTGTTATTCATCAGGAGTTAAACCTTGCTCCTAATTTAACAATAAGTGAAAATATCTTAATGGGTTCGACCTTTCCTAGAAATGGTTTAGGAATGGTGAAATGGGATGAGGTCCATGAACGTGCCCAAGAGGTGTTAGATTCAATGGGGTCGAATCTAAATCCACGCCAATTGGTTTCGACCTTAAGTGTTGCTCAACAACAAATGGTCGAGATCGCTCGAGCATTATCCTTTAATGCAGAGGTACTCATAATGGATGAACCAACCGCCTCCTTAACAGATAAAGAAATAAAAAAGCTGTTTGAAATTATTGATGATTTGAAAAAGCAGGGAGTTGCTATTGTATATATCTCTCACAGAATGGAAGAAATCTTTAAAATTTCTAATAGGTTCACTGTATTACGTGACGGTGAATGGATTGCAAGTGGGCCGATTGAAGAGACAAATCCTGATCATCTTGTAAAGCTAATGGTAGGACGGGATTTAAAGGACTTGTTTAATCGGTCAAAAGCTTTTGGTACAAAAAATTCAAAGGAAGTTTCACCTGTACTTGAATTGAAAAATTTTTCTGATAACACGATTGTAAAGAATGTATCTTTAAAAATTTACCCAGGTGAAATTGTTGGTTTGGCGGGGCTTGTTGGAGCTGGCAGAACAGAATTGGTTAGGGCCATTTTCGGTTTGTCCGAGTTGAAAAGTGGCGAAATATTGGTTGATGGTCAATCTGTTAGAATCAAATCCTCAATAGATGCTATTGCTAATAGGATTGCACATGTACCTGAAAGCAGGAAAGAACAAGGGTTATTTTTATCAATGTCCGTAAAAGAGAATATCATAATGGCTGAATTGAAAAAACATGCTAAAGCAGGAATTGTTAGTTGGAAGCAAGCAAATGAAAGCGCTAACCAATATATTGAAGACTTAAATATAAAAATAGCTTCCCCAGAACAGCAAGTATCAAACTTAAGTGGTGGGAATCAACAAAAGGTAGTGATCGCTAGGTGGCTATCAATTGCACCAAAGGTATTACTACTTGATGAGCCAACACGAGGGGTTGATATAGGTGCCAAGACTGAAATCCACAAGATTGTTTCGAAGCTTGCAGATGAAGGATTGGCCGTTTTAATGATATCATCTGAACTTCCTGAAGTATTGGGGGTAAGTGATCGAATACTTGTCATGAGTGAAGGAAGGTTAACAGGCGAGCTTTCGAAGGAAGAAGCTACACAGGAAACAATTATGCGTTTAGCTACCAAAGGGGGGAGAGAGAAATGAGAGGGAATACGCAAACTATTACACATTCACAACGCCTAAATATAGGAAATGTCCTTTATTCTTTATGGAGTAGGCTTGGCATGATCATGATTTTATTATTATTGTGTGTAGTACTTTCATTTACAGCACCAAATTTTTTAGATACAGCCAATTTATTGAATGTATTAAAACAAGTCTCTATTATTGCTATTTTAGCTGCTGGGATGACAATTGTTATTTTAACTGGTGGAATTGATTTATCAGTTGGTGCAACAGTTGCTCTATCTGGCGTTATCTCAGTCATGGTCTCTTCTACAGGAGTTAATCCTATAATTGCGATGTTATCAGGCGTACTAGTAGGGTATGCAGTAGGACTGATTAATGGGTTTCTCACAGCCAAAGCAAAGTTACCAGCATTTATTGTTACACTAGGCAGCTTCACATATGTTCGTGGACTCGCTTATGTCATTAGTGGCGGTTATCCAATTGTTTTACAAAACGAAACATTTAAATTCATCGGTGGTGGAAGTATTTTCGGAATCCCCACTCCTATTTATATCATGTCTTTAGTATATGTTGTGATGTTTTTTGTTCTTAAATATACGATGTTTGGTCGTCATATTTATGCGATTGGTGGCAATGAAGAGGCGGCTCGGTTAACTGGAATTAAGGTTGAAAAGTCTTTAATCAATGTGTATTCGATTAGTGGTTTACTAGCTGGTTTAGGAGGAGTCGTTTTAGCGGGAAGGTTGTTTTCTGGACAGCCAACTGCTGGTCAAATGTATGAATTAGACGCAATTGCTGCTGTAATTCTAGGAGGAACAAGTTTAACAGGTGGAAAAGGGAAAATAATAGGAACAATTATTGGGGTTTTAATTATGGGGGTAATCAGTAATGGGTTAACTCTAATGGATGTCAACTATTATTGGCAGTTAGTTGTAAAAGGTGGAGTTATTGTAGCAGCCGTTTTATTAGATCGATTGCGCGGAAATAGTCCAGCATAACGATCACATGTCATTTTAGATTTTAAAAAAGGGATGTGATTAAAAGTGAAGAGGATTATTAGTATTCTACTAATATGTTCAACTGTTACTTGTTTACCATTTAATAGTGCAAATGCAGAAGACCCTGGGTATTATAATGAACCATACCGTAATCAATTTCATTTTTCTCCTGAAGCTAACTGGATGAATGATCCGAATGGTATGGTTTTTTATAAAGGTGAATATCATTTGTTTTATCAATATCATCCGTATGGAACGGCATGGGGACCTATGCATTGGGGGCATGCTGTCAGTAAAGATCTTGTTAATTGGGAGCATTTGCCGATTGCTTTATCGCCGGATGAAAACGGTCAGATTTTCTCGGGGAGTGCTGTTATTGATTGGAACAATACAGCTGGCTTTGGAAAAGAAGCAATGGTTGCCATCTTTACGCATTCAGGGGATAAGCAAGTCCAAAGTATAGCGTATAGCCTAGACAAAGGAAGAACTTGGGAAAAGTATAAAGGGAATCCCGTAATGCCAGACCCTCCTATACAAGATTGGCGCGATCCTAAAGTATTTTGGCATGAAGAATCAAACCAATGGGTTATGTCGTTAGCGGCTAAGGATAAGATCATGTTTTATACCTCACCTAATTTAAAAGAGTGGGAGTATGCAAGTGAATTCGGCGAAGATGGTGGAATACAAGCAAATAGCTTAGACAGAACTTCTTATACCATGTCATCCCAGAAAGGTGAATCATTTAGCTATGAGGGAGATATTACCCTTAATGAGAAGAATGGGAGAGAAGGGGCAGGCGGTTTAGTTTTTCGGTCAGATAGGAGTGCAAAGAACGGCTATGTTGCGAGCTTAGATGCCAAAAACGATGTCATAACATTAAGTAAGAATGTAGATGGAACAAACGAGGAAATTGCGAGAAAACCTTTTACCCTCAAAACTTCAACTACCTACCATGTGAAGGTGGAAACAGATGGGGATCAAATTCAAGTCTTTGTAAACGATCAATCCGTTATAAAAAAAACAGATATAGAATTCGATTATGGATACTATGGATTGTCAGCGTGGAATTCAACGGCTGCCTTTCGAAATGTGGAGTTCAAGAATACATCTAACTTTGAAACCAATTTATCAAAATGGACAGATGTAAACGGAAGCTGGGAGAACACGATGGTCGGAAAAAGTGGAGCCTCTACCGAGGATGCTTTTGTAATGAGTGGTCAAACAGGGGATAACTTTTTTTATGAAGCAAACATTGAGGTATCTGGGGAAAAAGGCGGCAACGGAGCTGGCTCGCTCGTTTTTCGTGCAGATCCTAATGCAACAAACGGTTATATGGCGAATATCGATGCTTTAAACGATACAATAAAAATCATGAAAATTGAAAATGGAGAAATATCCATTCTAGCTGAAAAAACAATAAATCTAGATACAGATAAAAGGTACCATTTAAAAGCAAGCACTCATGGGAAAAATATTAAAATTTCTTTAGATGGTAATCTCATTCATGATGTAAATGATTCAACTTTTTCATCAGGGCATTTTGGCTTAAATGTTTGGAATTCATCCACGTTATTCCAAGATGTTCAAGTTGGTAAGAACATCATGACAAATGAGAAGGAAATTACTAATCATGATTTTGAGACAGGTGATATAACTGGGTGGAGTACAATCGAAGGTAATGCTTTCACAAAAGATCATGTGACAAATGTACCATCATACTGGGGAGGGGATTTCGGCCATCAAGGAAACTACCACTTATGGGGGTTTACTGATCTTCAAAAGGGAGATGACGCAACAGGTGAACTGCACTCCGCATATTTTAAACTAGATGGCTCTGGAGAAATCAACTTTCTGTTGGGCGGTGGTAATGATATCAACAACCGCTATGTTTCGTTAGTGAGAGCCTCTGATGATCAAGAATTAATTCGACAAGCCAATACCAAATTTAAAGAAGAAAAATATCAAAAATACGTCTGGGATGCTTCTAAATACATTGGTGAAGTGTTATATATTAAAGCTGTAGACCAAGCTACAGGTGGTTGGGGTCATTTAAACATGGATGATGTTAATGTTTATAATGAAGGGGCCATGCCAAATGAAGTAGACCAAGTTGCCAAAGAGCCTGAGAAAGACGATTCGAAAGAAAGCGGCATCCTTACAGACTGGTCTGCTGTTTCTGGAGAGTGGATACCTTCTACTCATGGTAGTAACGGAGGGATTTGGGAATGTCCTACTCTAATCGAATTACCAATTGATGGTGACCCTTCAAAAACAAAATGGGTACTACAGGTAAGCATTAATGATGGCGCTCCTGCAGGCGGGTCAGGTATGCAATATTTTGTAGGTACCTTTGACGGGAAAACGTTTAAAAATGAAAACCCTTCCGATCAAGTGTTATGGACTGACTACGGGGCAGATTATTATGCCGCAGTTGATTGGAGCGGAATTGAAGGGAAGAATGGCGAAAAATATTGGATTGGCTGGATGAGTAATTGGCAATATGCAAATAATACACCAACTTCGACTTGGAGAAGTTCAACGACATTGCCAAGAAAGATGGAACTAACTCAGACAGAAGAAGGTTTACGTTTAAAACAAACACCAGTTTCTTTAAAAACCATTCGAGATAAGAGTGAAAAAATTTCATATAAAAATAAAGTCATATCTGGTGAAAGTAATCTCCTATCTAAACTATCAGAAGATACATTTGAAATGATAGCAGAGTTTGATGTAGATGATATAAAAGCAACTGAATTCGGCTTTCAAGTTCGTAAAGGAGCAACTGAATATACGACTATTGGCTATGATGTTGCGACCAAACAGTTATTCGTAGACCGTTCAAATTCAGGAAGCTTTGATTATGGGAACAATGTAGTTGGTAAGCATGACGGACCGTTAAATGCATTAAATGGGACTTTGAAAATGCATATTTTCATTGACCAATCTGCTGTAGAAGTGTTTGGAAACAAAGGTGGGACGGTTATTTCTGATCAAATTTTCCCGGATTCATCAAGTAAAGGATTACAAATTTATAGTAAAGGTGGAGAAGTTACATTAAAGTCTTTGAAAATATACCCTTTAAAGAGTATATGGAAAAGATAAAGACTAATATTTCAATCCTATTAAAGAGGGGTTGATAGTAAGAGTTTATGAAGGCTGTCGAAAATGATCGATAGCCTTTCATTTTACCTAAATCACAAGAATGGAGAGTGTAATGTAAATGAATAAAACAAACCGCGCAGTCATATGCGTTGGGGAGCTTTTGATCGATTTTTATTGTACAGATATTGATGTTAATTTAATAGAAGGTAATCATTTTCTAAAGAAAGCCGGGGGTGCACCAGCGAATGTCGCAGCTACTATTTCAAAGCTAGGTGGGGAAGCGAGTCTTATAGGAAAAGTAGGAAATGACCCATTTGGATTATTTTTAATAGAAACGATAAAAGAGGTGGGGGTTGATACATCGATGATTGTTACTGACGATTTAGCACCAACTACTTTAGCATTTGTTTCTTTACAAGCAAATGGTGAAAGGGATTTTGTATTCAATAGAGGAGCGGATCGAAATTTAACAGAGGATAACATATACCTAGATAGATTAAGTGGTGCAAAGATCATTCACTTTGGATCTGCAACTGCATTTCTGGAAAACCCTTTTAAAACAACTTATTTAAAGGCAATGGAATTTGCACAAAATAGGGGGATATTTCTATCGTTTGACCCTAACTTCCGACATGATTTATGGAAAAATAGAGTGGCTGAATTTATTAGTTTAGCTAGAAAGGGTATATCAATGGCTGACTTTGTAAAACTAAGCGAAGTAGAGCTTGAACTAATCACGGGAAAAATTGATAAATATGATGGAATAGCAATGCTCCATCATTTAGGGGTAAAAATAGTGGCTGTCACCCTTGGATGGGAAGGCACTCTTCTTTCAAATGGAAGTGGAATGAGTGTAATAAACAGCGTCGAAGTAAATTCAATTGACTCAACTGGTGCTGGTGATGCATTTGTCGGTGCTGCTTTATTTCAATTTGCAAATCTTGAGTCTTGTGACACAATTCTTAGTGATTTTAGTAAACTTAAAGAGATCATTCTTTTTGCAAATAAAGTAGGTGCCGTCGTGTGTACGAAGGTAGGAGCGATTTCTTCTCTACCAAACGAAGAGGATATATATAAGATTTAGTCTTCATCGTATTGTTTCGGATTGTGAAAAAATCGCGGTACACCTGGCTTAGGAGGTCTAGGTGTATCGCTATTTTTAGTTTATATTGGTCCCTTAGCGGATAAATATTATATATATATAAATAAGAAGAACCGTGAACTGAAGTGAATTAGGTTTGATTTTGATTAACTAGTAAAAAAACAGATGAATAACAAAATCATGCCTTAATCGTTACTTAGAACAGTAATTAGGTAATTACTAATAGTGCCTCGCCCATTTGGATTGAAGGCACTATTTAGTGATTTAAGAAAAATGTGCCCACTTAATGTGAACTTTGTGAAATATTGTACTTAAACTAACGGGTGCATTAGCACCATAGGATAATGGGTTGGATGGCATGTGTGGCTGTCCTAGTATCTGGCGTAGGCGGGGCCGATACTAGGAAGAGGGCTTAGGAAATGTCCTGTTTTATTTTGTTAAAACTATTTTTTTATGCGGTCAGAAGTCAAAATGTTAATGTCCAACGATGTATAAATACATACATAAACAATAAAAACGAAAGACATTAAACCCCTTGAGACCTAAGGGGTTTTTAGCATGCTGCTAAATAAATACGAACCTACAGCTTTCATAATTAGATAAATAAAGATGAAATAGAAAAGCTCTAGTGGTTAATCTAGTGATTTTATTGATCATCTAGCAAAGCCTTGCTACATCAAGGTTGTATAAAATCCTGAATATACGATAATAAATGACTAAGAACCAAACCCTTGATACACATGGGTTTGGCTTTTTTAGCTACTACCTAAAATAGAGTTGTATAACATATTCATTCGTTCCTTTGAGGTCTTCTTCAACGAGGTAGTTTATTTTCTTAATTTAATGGACAAATTATTATAAGTTGAATTGTGTAATGGTACGTTAGTACAAATAGGTTTATGTTTGTCAAAAAACATATAGAAATTGGAGAGAAATGAATAGTAAAATAGAGAACTTAACAAAACGACTATCTGCTGCTCAAATAATTGTTTTTTATTACCTAGTGGCTGTAGTGGTTTCAACCATTTTATTGCTGCTTCCTATTACTCAAACGCAGAATGCAGAGCTCTCATTTATTGATGGAGTATTCATTTCTATTAGTGCGGTAACTGTAACAGGATTATCTCCGGTAGATGTAAGCCAGCTGCTTAGTGTTCCCGGTACGTTTATTTTTGCAATCATCCTCCAGTTTGGTGGAATTGGGATCATGGCTTTCGGAACAATACTATGGCTTGCATCAGGAAAGAAAATAGGACTCAGGGCAAGAATACTCATGACGACAGAACAAAACAGCCCCACTTTTTCCGGGATTGTTCGGTTCATACGAATGATCTTCTTTTTCTTTGTCATGATTGAGCTATTAGGGGCTATTGTCTTCGGTACATATTTTTTGAAGTATTTCCCAACATGGCAAGAGGCATATTTGCAGGGTTTCTTCGCCTCTGTGTCTGCTACGACAAATGCCGGTTTTGATATCACAGGAAAATCACTGATGCCGTTTGCAGACGATTATTTTGTCCTGACCCTTAATATAGTACTCTTTATTATCGGATCCCTTGGGTTTCCTGTTCTAATGGAGGTAAGTCAGTGGCTGAGGCATAAGGGTAAGATGCCATTCCGGTTCACCTTGTTCACAAAAATTACAACCGTAACTTTTTTCATACTGATCGTAATCGGAGCCATTTTCATCTATCTGTTTGAGTACAGTCATTTCTATTCAGAAACCTGGCATCAATCCTTTGTCCATTCTTTGTTTTATTCGATATCTTCAAGGACTGGCGGAATGGCGATCAGCGACGTCAACCAATTTTCAGTGCCTACCATTTTGTTACTGAGTATTTTTATGTTCATAGGGGCATCCCCTAGCAGTGCTGGGGGTGGGATAAGAACCACCACGTTTGCTGTGATGCTGCTTACCATTTACAACTATGCGAAAGGGAACAGAACAATAAAAATATTCAAAAGGGAGATCGATGAGGAAGATATCATCAAGTCATTCATCGTTTTCACAACAGGTATGATACTGTGCAGTTTGGCAGTTGTCATTCTTGCATGCATTGAATCTGCCTTTTCCCTAATGGAAATTTTATTTGAAGTTTCCTCTGCTTTTGGCACTGTAGGCCTTTCGCTTGGCATTACACCGGAATTGAGTACTGCCGGGAAGGCCGTAATCATGATTTTAATGTTTATAGGGAAAATCGGGATGTTTACCTTCTTATTCAGTATGGGAGGCAAACCAGTTAAACATCCGTATCACTATCCCAAAGAGCGCATCATTATAGGATAAAAAATGTACTACAGCAAAGGTAATCAATTAATAAAGATATACAAAAGTGCAATAGTTGTATTGAAAATCCTTTTCTTCTTCAACTATCTCCTCCACTTATATTAAATAAGCAGTAAAAAGGATCCTTCAGTTTTGAAGGTCCTTTTTTTATACCGTCTCATGAGGATAAATACGTATAAGAGACATATATAAATCAGACTCTCGAATATACCCCGTAATTCTTCTAATAATGCGTTCCAAAAAAATCGTGAAATCTTCATTATTTAAACATAATCAATTTTGTTATGCATAAAAATAAACGTAATTAACTTTTGTTTGCAATATAACAAACATAATAATATAATGTTTGTTAATTAGTAAGAGTAGAATGTGGTGTTTAAAATATGAATTTCGCCTGTCCTATGTTTATCAGAAATCTTAAATAAGAAGATAATTAGGATTTTTAAGCAGAAATTTCTGACGGAACATCGTATTGGGGGAAGGAAAATAACGAAAAAATAAAAAGGAGCAATGATATGAATAAAGATGAATATAAGTATAAATCAATTATCACTGTTGAAAATTACGACAAAGTAGATGGTAAGGCTGCCTATGGTAAAGAAATCGAATCGTTAAGCACAGGAATGCTACAGGGGAAATCTCCTAGAACAGGAGATATCGTTGGAAAAATTGTAATGACTGATGATTCTGCTCAAGAAATTAAGTTATCTGCCACTAGAATTTTAGATTTAGCCATCCTTATTTTATCGACCAACTTATATTTTAGAGATGCTTATAAATTTGAAAAGCTGTATGATCCTGAAAATCAAATCGTTACTGCTTTAGGGTTGCAGGGAAATAAGATGCAATTAGAAATTGACACAAAAAATGAGAATTTAGATAAAGATATTCAATATTTTTATGATATGTTGCAATCGGATGGCGAAATTTTGGGAGAAAGATTTAGAATCATCAACAATATTATGAAGGAAATGGGATATCGGTAAGGAGAATCATAAAATGATAAGAGGATTTGTCGTTTCAGATGGCAGAAAATTTACAGAAGAAGAAAAACAAATGATTTGGAAAAAGTCTCCTAGCCATCAAGAAAGTGTGGAGGAATTACGTGTTGCAGATACAATCAATAGGAATTGGCATAATGGAGAACTGCGAGTCATCAATGTACTGCTAGAGGGGGATGCTGGCTCAGGTAAAACACAACTTGCCAAAGCTCTCTCTCATGATCTTCGATTGCCATATACGAAAATTACCTGTTTTGCCGACATGGATAAATCAGATGTTTTCGGCTCACTTTTGCCAGTAATGGAAGAAGCACAAGTGGAAGATAAAAAAATAATTCAGTTTTTTGAAAATAATAGCACGGCTCAGCAGCTTTTAGAAAATTTGTCTTCCTATCTACAGTTAAATATGGCAGAAACGAAAGAATACTTGGCAAAACTTGAAAAGAAAATCAAAGACATCGGTAAGAATGTAACATATAAGTATTATCCATCAGAAATTGTTCGTGCACTACAAGAAGGCTACCTGTTAGAGATACAAGAACCTACTGTCATTAGAGATGCATCGGTTTTAGTTGCATTGAATTCTGCTCTTGAAATTGATGGTATTTTAAATACTCCAACTGGAATGATCAAACGGCACCATGATGCTGTAGTAGTTATTACAACCAATAGAAATTATCAGGGGAATAGACCTCTTAATGAATCATTACGTGATCGAGTTCAACACACGGAACGAATGAATCTTCCTTCTAAGGAAGTGATGGTCAACCGGGCTCTCAGTAAAGTTGGTTTTGCAGATGAAGAGCTATTAGCAATGATGGCTGAAATCATTATTTTATTAGATGCTACTTCAAAAGCTAATGGAATCAAGGGTGTAGCAGGAATGAGAAGTTATTTCTATTGGGTGAATGCAGTGCATCAAGGAGAAAATATCTTTGATTCTATTTATCAAAAAGTCATCTATAAAATTACCACCGATGAAACTGAGATTAGAATACTAGAAAAAGAATTAGAAAGCAGTCAATTATTGGAGCGTATTCAATCTTATTTACTGAATCAAAAGAATCCAATGAACAAACCGCAAGCTCCTCCAGGGTCAACAATGGTAGATAATTATGAGGAACAACAAGACGGTGAGGAGGAACTTCAAAAAGATACATCTTCCATTGATTTTACAAAAGAAGAGGAGGAAATTCAAAATAGTGATTCCGCTCTGCCTCAACAAGAAAAAGGGAAACCATTAGAAATTTTTTCTGAAAAGAGATCAAAGGACATTGAAATCGATAGTAATAAAGGAAAAGAGCATGAGGAATCTCAAACAGGCATTTCTCAGCAACAAGTAAAACAGTTGCCGGAAATACTAGAGAAGCAAGAAGCTGATAAGAAAAAAGAGTTGAATAAAGAAGCTCGAACGCTTATGAAAAACACGATTCATCAAAAAGAAGGGATCATTATTCACCGCCCTCATGCAACGAAGGAAAGTATGAGTGAAGCAGAACATATTAAAAAGGAAATAACACCTCTTGTGGAGAGTATGGCAAGAAAAATTCTTGCTGTATTAGAAAAAGAAGAGTCAGTAACATACACTCCAGGGAAGTTATACGGTACGCGATTTAATGCTTCTAAGGTTGTGATGGGAGACTATCGTTACTTTGATAAAAAAAATCCTCCAACTGAAAATCCCTCTCTAGCTATAGCGATACGTATAGATGAGTCTGGTTCCATGGTTCGGGCTCAACGAATGGAGAGTGCCAAAAAAGCAATAATCTCTTTAACAGAGTTTTGTAGAATGTTAAATGTTCCTTTGATGATTTATGGAGACACTGCAGATATTAGTCAAAGGGAAATGACTTCACTATACTCGTACAAAGAGTTTGATGATGGGTACGATGGGGCTATAGGGAAAATTGCGACAATGAAGCCTCGCCAAAATAATCGAGATGGTGTTAATTTACGAATATTGGCAGAAAAACTATCGAAACAAATCGCTTCTACCAAGCTATTGATAAATATTAGTGATGGACAACCAAAAGCCATGCCTAATTATTCAGGGGATGCAGCGAGGGTGGATATCCAATCAGTTATTAGAGAATATGAAAGAAAAGACGTGCTATTCCTATCTGTTGCTATTGGAGAAGATAAAGAAAAGATTGCAGAATTACACGGAAGAGAGAGGTTTCTCGATATGACTGACCTTAAATTGTTTCCTCAAAAATTAGTGGAAACAATCAGTCGCTTTTTATAGGAGGGATTTGAAAATGGTTGAAAAAAGCAAAAAGACACTGGTACGGTATCAATAAAGATTTTTTCTGTTTTTTTAACCCCGTCCTATATTTAGAACGGGGTTATGCTTGTTTGAGGTTTTAAAATTAAATAACTTTATTGTCTTTTTACAATTTTCTCGGTATTGTAAGCGGAAAATTAGGCCTTTTCTTCAATATGCCTTCAGTGGTCGGTGTATTCCATGATAAATTATAGTCTAACCTTAACCTCAGTACCGTCCTTAGCTTTAACATCTACTAGCACGATTCCCTTATAATTTTTCAGTTCCTTGACGATAGGCTTTAGCGTTTTTTTGTCTATTAGTGGAAAGGTAAAGTCCAGTTTTTTTCTTTCGAAGTGCTCTTTTGTCCATTTGTTTGCATTTTGCTGAATAAGTTTTGAAGATAAAATTGAAATAACAATGTTTAAAATGGCATATGGAATTGGGAGGGTAAACCGAACGCCTTTCGCTTTCACTTTAACATGCATCATAAGCGAATCACTAATCAATGATGACCGAAACGGTATCCCCGTTTGCCGATTTAATATCAACAATTTGGCCATCTAATTCGTTTTCGATTGCTTCAATAATAAGGCTTATGTCTATATCTTTAACGTATTTTTCCGATTGAGGAATACTCGCTGCGATGCTATGTCCAGCCACTAATACTGCCTTGACAAGTTTTATAGGCAAATTGACCGTGACGTTATCATTTTCGGCTGATACAACACGAACTTTTAATGTTTTATCTAAATATTTAGTCGGTTTTTCAAGAAGCTTATTACCTGTTTCTTCTTTCTCTTTTAATATTTGAATCAGTTCTGATCCCTTATCTGCATCAATCTTCCCTTCTTGAACCATTGTTAACACTCTTGTAATTTCCTCTTTCATGATAAATTCCTCCTATTCCTCTTTTAAGAGCTTAATGGCTTCTTCTGGTGTTATTTCGCCATTTTCCAACATGGTGACAACTTTTTTCTCGTCCACTTCATTTTTCTTCTTCTGCACATATCCAAGGGATGAAATGATGTCTGTTAGCTTGCCTCGAACCGTTGGATACGAAATCCCCAGTTCCTTTTCAACTTCTTTGATATTCCCTCTGCATGTTAAAAATACTTCCACAAAATGAAGCTGATCCTTTGATAAGGATGCCAGCTTAGATATTTCAAATTCATTTTCAATCGTAGTGTGACAATGAGAGCACTGCAACTTTGTAATTTTCAATGTTTTACTGCAGACAGGACAATTTGTGATTAATTTATAAGCCATAATGAAATCCCTTCCTTTTAGTTAATTCGATTATAAAACAACAAATTAAAAA
>NZ_JBSGVZ010000010.1:0-170663 GCF_053608705.1 Peribacillus sp. NPDC055009
ATATATTATTATAAATTTAATAAGAGGGTATGAAATGGAGGGTTATAATTGAAGTTTCCACACGATTTTTTATTAGGAGCAGCTTCCGCTTCTTTTCAAATAGAAGGAGCATGGGATGAAGATGGTAAAGGTATAACGAATTGGGATGTCTTCTCGAAGATACCGGGGAAAACATATGAAGGTACAAACGGTGATGTAGCGATAGACCATTATCATCGTTACAAAGAAGATATTAAATTAATGGCAGAGATGGGACTTGAATCATATCGGTTTTCCATTTCATGGGCACGTATTTTGCCAACCGGTGACGGGGAAATCAATGAAAAAGGTTTGGAATTTTATAATAATGTTATTAATGAATGTTTAAAATATGGGATTGTTCCATTTGTTACGCTGTATCATTGGGATTTGCCTTTGACGCTTGAACAAGATGGGGGATGGACGAATAAGCGAACAGCTGAAGCATTCGTCAAGTATGCGGAGATTTGTTTTCGCGCATTCGGAGACCGCGTCAAACATTGGATCACGTTTAATGAAACGGTTATGTTTTGCGGTTTAGGGTATTTAAAAGGAGCGCACCCGCCTGGAATCCAAAACGATGAAAATAAATACTTTCAAGCGACACATTACGTTTTTTATGCACATGCCAAAGCGGTAGAGGTATACAAGGCACTGAATCATTACGGTGAAATTGGGATTACCCATGTATTCCTGCCAGCTTATAGTATTGATGACAAACATGAGAATGTATTAGCTGCTAGGCATGCCAATGAATATGAAACTTTTTGGTATTATGACCCAATTTTAAAAGGTGAATATCCAGCTTATGTGGTTGAGCAATTAAAGGAGAAAGGCTGGACACCAAGCTGGACCGAAGAAGAACTGGATACGCTAAAAAGAAATGCGGGGAAAAATGATTTTATCGGACTCAATTATTACCAGCCCATTCGTGTGGAAAAAAATGGGGAAGTCATTTCAAACATGGAGCATTCAAGAGAAACATCCACTCTAGCTCCAGGAAACCCGTCTTTTGATGGCTTTTATCGGACCGTGAAAATGGAAGATAAAACATATACAAAATGGGGCTGGGAAATCTCACCTCAAGGATTCTTAGATGGGCTGCATATGTTAAAAGAGCGTTATGGTGATATTAAAATGTATGTTACAGAAAACGGACTTGGTGATGAGGATCCGATTATCGATGGTGAAATAGTGGATGTTCCCCGTATTAAATATATTGAGGAGCACTTAAAAGTGATTAAGCGGGCAATCAACGAAGGCATACATTTAAAAGGATATTACGCATGGTCTGTCATTGATCTATTAAGTTGGTTAAACGGGTATAAGAAGCAATACGGATTTATTTATGTGGATCATCATGATCAGTTAAACCGGAAAAAGAAGCTGTCGTTTCATTGGTATAAACATATTATCGAGACGAGAGGAGAAGAGCTGTAAACTGAAAGAAAACTTATATAGAGCCTTGAGTTTTTATAGAGCATGTTTTGAGCAATCTTTCTCAAAACATGCTTTTTCTATTGGCCATTAATCAAGTTTTCCGGTATGGGGAATTAGTCCAAAGTTCAAACCTCCTGATTCATAGTCTGAATCTCCGGCTTCAAATTAACTAGACTGGAAACATGGTCCCGGATTGTAATATAAATGTAAAAATATGCAAAAAGTTGTAAACAAATGTTAACGTTACTAACAATGTACAGTTTTACGTTTTACTGTATAATGTTGAAGCGTGGTAGAGGCCATGTCAAATAACTTAACATAAGGAGATTACATATGACGATTATTTCTTAGCTTTGAAAAGTCCCCCCGCATGGTTTGTCCCGTTGAAAAAACCTACAATAGTCAGATTAATTTTGATCAAGCAACTCCCTCTAAAATGAAAGAAAGTCATTTTTCCTGATGATGGTAGATCCCAACTAAAAAAACGACTAAGGATGTGAGTTTTAAAAAGATGATAAAAGATTCTAGATTTAAAGGGTATAATATGAAGGGTTTTCAAAAGGACGTAACGGCAGGATTGGTCGTAGGTGTTGTGGCCATCCCTTTAGGATTGGCTTTTGCAATTGCTTCAGGCGTCGAACCGATATACGGGTTATATACGACCATCATCGCAGGAATCCTCATATCGATTTTGGGTGGCTCCAAGTATCAAATTGGAGGGCCAACCGGGGCGTTCGTTCCTTTATTATTTGGAATCGTTATGCAATATGGGTATGAAAGCCTGCTAATTGCCGGGTTTTTAGCGGGGATTATGTTAGTCCTGATGGGTCTGCTTAAGTTAGGCAATTTGATGAAGTTCATTCCCCGTCCCGTCATCATTGGATTTACAACAGGAATTGCGATAATAATCTTTTCAGGGCAAATTGCCAACTTCTTTGGTATGAAAGTGGAAAAACATGAAGCGTTCATGGATAACATGAAGGAACTGGTGATTAAAGCAGACACGATCAATCTATATAGTGTGATTGTTGCGATTATATGTTTTGTCGTCATACTGCTGGCACCTAGACTTTTGCCACGAGTGCCAGGACCGCTTCTGGGTTTGCTGATTTCCACAATTGCAGCTTACTTTTTATTTCCCGATAAGGTGGCTACGATTGGTTCTACGTATGGAGCGATTCCGAAAGGTTTTCCGCAATTCCAAGTGCCGGAGCTATCAGTGGAAGTCATTATCACACTCCTTCCCGTTGCTTTTACGATTGCCTTGTTAGGCGGTGTCGAGTCATTGTTATCCGCTACCGTGGCCGATAACATGGGGGGGACCAAGCATGATAGTAATAAGGAATTGGTTGGGCAAGGAATCGCGAACATCGCGACCCCATTCTTCGGGGGGATACCTGCGACAGGTGCCATTGCCAGGACAGCTACCAATATAAAAAGCGGGGCAGCCTCCCCGATGTCCGGAGTCATTCACGGAATTGTCGTTTTACTGGTTTTGCTGGTGCTTTCTCCATATGCAGCGCATATACCTTTGGCTAGCATGGCGCCCATATTGATGTTTGTTGCCTGGAATATGAGTGAAAGAAAGGAATTCGCTCATGTATTGAAAACGAAGACGGCGGATTCTGCGGTTTTGCTAGTCACCTTCCTCGTCACAGTCTTCACTGATTTAATCATGGGGGTAGGAATTGGCTTATTGATTGCCTTCATCACCTTCATTGCAAAAATGAGCCACACGTTAAAAGTCAGGGAAAGAAGTCATGAGATTACCGAGATAGTCCCAATTGATAATTCGGATTCAAAGATCAATGTGTATAACTTGGAAGGTCCCCTCTTCTTTGGTTCGATAGACGTCCTGGAGTCTTCGATATTGGAGAACTTGGATAATAAGACGAAAGTGTTGGTAATAAGCATGCGCCGGGTAACATATATGGACACTTCAGCAGAGGCTGCACTATTGGCGATTGTTAATCGCATCGGAAAATATAAGGGGAAATTAATCATTTCCGGAATTCAGCAGCAACCCAAGGAATTGTTACTCAGCACTGGTCTGTATCATAAAATAGATAAACAGCACTTTTTTAATTCGAAGGAAGATGCCCTGTATTTTGCCAAGAAGCAGTTGAAGGGCAATTCGGATAAAGTAGTCTAATAGTTTCATCCTCGAAGTCACCTTTTTGGATAGTTATGTTATAGTATCGTTAACAGTAGATTTTTAAAAGAAGGTGACTATCTGGGTGAATATATATCGGATTGGCCAGCTTGCTGAACTTGCGAATGTTTCGAGAAGAACCATTGACTATTACACACAATTAGGAATGCTGAACTATGAAAAAACTGGGTCAAGATATCGGTATTACACAGAAGATGCTTTAAATCGTCTTCAAATGATTAATCGGTATAAAGAACAGAATATGCCTTTGACTGAAATCAAGGAACGGTTACAAGTCTGGTCTGAAACCACTGTTGATTCTGAGCAAGTGCTCTTGATGGTGGACAAGCTATCTACAGACCTTAAAGGACTGGAGAATGAATTGCTGGAATTAAAGCCTTTATTGGAACAGCTCGATGAACAGCAATTAACATATGCTGCACAACAGCTTTCCGTTCGGGGCAGCTCTTTATTGAGTATCCTTGCCATGCTCGCCTAAGCTTTTTGCCAAGTTCAACAAAAAAGACCTGATTGGGTCTTTTTTTGTTAACTGGCCATTTAATGAAAACTTCAAACTCATGAGGATAACCTGACTTTATATACGATAGCGGTACTTTATTTTGGAAGAACGGAGTCTATAGATCTTTTTTCAATAAAGATGAAGGATATAAGGGAATGGAAAAAGAAGAACTTAAGTATCTACTACTATATGAAGAGGTGAAAGGGAATGATTGGATCGATAGTTACGACGGTAAAAGGACATCTTCAAGGTACTATGGAAAACGATATATGCGTTTGGCGTGGAGTCAGGTATGCGAAAGCGCCGATTGAGGGTCTGCGTTTCCTCTCGCCGGAGCCAGTTGATAAGTGGAGCGGTGTCCTGGATGCTGTGGATTTTGGTCCGATTCCCCCGCAGCCGATGGATCGGGCGGTAAGGACAGGAATGACGGGAAATGAAAAAATGGATGAGGATTGCTTGTTCCTGAATATTTGGTCGCCTAGGGCAGATGATAAAAAACGCCCGGTCATGGTGTGGATTCCTGGAGGAGCATACATAACGGGAGCTGGATCCCTTGATATGTACAATGGACATTTACTGGCTAAGAATGGAGATGTAGTCGTAGTAAGCATCAACTATAGGCTGGGGGCACTGGGATATCTGGATTTTTCCGAGTTTGCAGTTGATGGGGAAATATTTGAAACCAATTTAGGTTTACGTGATCAAGTTGCGTCTCTGGAATGGGTTAATGAAAATATAGAAGCGTTTGGCGGCGACCCTGATAATGTTACGATATTTGGTGAATCAGCTGGTGGCAATGCGGTGACGACTTTACTTACTGTTCCTTCAGCTAGAGGTCTTTTTAAACAGGCCATTGCGGAAAGTCCTGCTCCGACATCTGTTTACGGAAAAGGATTTGCTCGCCAATTCAGTGAAAGGTTCCTTGAAATATTGGGCATTGGAAAGGATGAAATCCACCGCTTAAAGACGCTTCCAGTTCAAGAGATTGTCACGGCTTCCTACCAACTCTTGCAGGAAAATTCACAGGCCATGCCGGGCTCATTATCATTTGGACCTGTCGTAGATGGTGACTTCCTGCCCGATTATCCACTAGATTCGATTCGATCCGGAAAAGCAAAGGGAATACCCTTGCTTATAGGAACAAATAGGGACGAAGCGACGTTATTCGACCAGATGGATCCCCCATTAATTCCAACTAATTCGGTGATGATTCAGAAAATGTTCGATAACACTGATCCAGAGGCGAAAGAACGAATTACGAATGCTTATTTAAACTACCCAGAAAAGGAAGCTGTGCTTGGCATTGGCCGTGATGCGACTTTCCATATTCCCTCGGTTTGGTATGCGGAGGCATACAGCCGCTTTGAAAAAACATGGATGTATCGTTTTGATTATAAAACGGCGGCAATGCGCATAAGTAAATTAGGGGCGACGCATGGTATGGAAATCCCTTTTGCTTTCCAGACTTTTGACTCGGCATTTGGGAAACGGATTGTTTCATATGGTTCAAGGTCAGCTGCCCTGAAGGTTTCCCATAGAATGCAGGGCCATTGGGTCAACTTTGCGAAATATGGAAACCCCAATCCCCCGGAAGGAGAAATCTGGCCGAAATATGATGAAAGAAATCACTACACAATGATTTTTGATAAAAAGGATTATATTGAAAAAGATCCTGACAGAATGATAAGGTTGGCATGGGAAGGGGTAGGGATCTACAAGTGAAAAAAAGTGGCTTGGAAGGAAGCGGGGAGAACATGGATATCAATAATTTCATGTCAACGAAAGAGTATGCGAAAACTTTGGATCAGGAAGATCCATTAGTTTCTTACAGAGAGGAGTTCTACTTGAACCCCGGAATGATTTATATGGATGGCAACTCATTGGGACTTTTATCGAAGCGGGCTGAGAAAAGTTTAATGAAGTCATTGGAAGATTGGAAAAGGTATGGAATCGATGGGTGGACGGAAGGCACCGAGCCCTGGTTTTACTTTTCTGAGAGATTGGGTGAATTGAGTGCCCCGTTGGTAGGAGCTTTAGAGGATGAAGTGATAATGGGAGGGTCGACTACAGCTAATCTGCATCAGCTTGCGGCCACTTTTTTTGAACCGAGAGCTGGCAGGAATAAGATTTTGGCGGATGAACTAACCTTCCCGAGTGATATCTATGCACTTCAAAGCCAGCTCCGATTGCATGGGCTTGATCCTTCGGCACACTTGGTTCAGGTGAAAAGCCGAGATGGTAAATTCCTTGAAGAAGAAGACATCATTGAAGAGATGAACGAGGAAATAGCGTTGATTGTACTTCCGACGGTTTTATATCGAAGCGGACAGATCCTTGATATGGAGAGGTTAACAAAGGAAGCGCATGCGCGTGGAATCATGATAGGATTCGATGCCTGTCATTCCGTGGGGGCCATCCCGCATTTGTTTGACAACTGGGAAGTGGATTTCGCGTTTTGGTGTAATTATAAGCATTTGAATGGCGGACCAGGATGTGTAGCGGGGTTATATGTGAACCGTAAGCATTTTGCAAGGATGCCCGGGTTGGCTGGATGGTTTGGGTCGCGGAAAGATAGGCAGTTCGATATGGAACATACCTTTACCCAGGCAAATTCGGCAGGTGCCTTTCAAATTGGAACTCCCCATATATTAAGCATGGCCCCCCTTTTAGGCTCGCTTGAAATGTTTGCGGAAGCGGGGATAGAACAAGTCCGGAAGAAATCCTTGAAGCTGACTCAATATCTTATGGATTTAGTACATTCGGAATTGACGGGATATGGATTTGAGATTGGGAGCCCAAGGCATGAAGCAAAAAGGGGCGGTCATATCATCCTTGAACATCCAGAAGCTGCAAGAATATGTAAAGCATTGAAACAAGAGGCCATCATTCCCGATTATCGTGAACCGAATATGATTCGTTTAGCACCTGTTGCTCTTTATACCTCTTTTCAGGAAGTCTATGAAACTGTACAGGTGCTTAAGAAGATCATGGACGGCAGAATATATGAAAACTATGAAAATAAAAGGGGAATCATTGCCTAGAATGGGAGCAACATATGGAGAAAAATAAACTGCATCGTGAATTATCATCGAATCAAATCACCATGATAGCCATGGGATGTGCAATTGGCACCGGGTTATTCTTGGGTAGCGGCCTTGCGATTTCAACGGCAGGTCCAAGTGTACTTATCAGCTATGCAATAGGTGCATTCATTGTCCTTCTGCTGATGGGCTGTTTGGCGGAAATGACTGTAGCCTATCCAACATCGGGATCCTTTGGTACCATTGCTGAAAAATATATAAGTCCATTTGCGGGTTTTGTTGTGAGGTATTCATATTGGATAGCGAATGTTCTTGCCATTGGTGTCGAAGTGAGTGCCATCGCTGTTTATATGAAATATTGGTTCCCGGCTGTACCTGGAAGTGTTTGGATTTTCCTTTTTGCTGCACTGCTAATCTATGTAAATGCGACGAGTGTCAATACATTCGGGAATTTTGAGTATGTATTTTCAATGATCAAGATAAGCGCCATTGTCATATTCATTCTACTTGGCGCCTATGTGGTGATTGGCGCAGGACCTTCAAGCGGGATCGGTGTAGAGAACTATGCCAATGATGGAGGTTTTATGCCTTTCGGCTTTTGGGGGCTCTGGGTCGCCATATTCATTTCGCTCTTCAGCTTTTTAGGAACTGAGTTGATTGCGGTGACGGCGGGAGAAGCAAAGGATCCGGATATAGCCGTCCCTAAAGCTTTGAAGGCTACTGTCTTCAGGCTTGCCACTTTTTATGTACTGACTATCGGGATCATGTTAATGATTGTTCCCTGGCAATCTGCCGGTATTGACAAAAGCCCATTTGTTAAGGTAATGGAAATCCTGAATGTTCCCGGGGCATCGGGAATAATGAATTTCATTATTTTAACCGCTGCTTTATCCGCTATGAATAGTCAATTATATGCCTCCACCAGAATGATATTTTCGTTATCCGAGCAAAAGCAGGCTCCAGCCCTATTTCAAAAAGTGAGCAGGAAAGGTGTCCCGGTAAGGGCACTTCTCATATCCACTTTAGGAATATTTCTTGCTGCAGGAGTAAAGGTCCTGCTTCCGGATACTTCATATGCATTCATGATGGGGATATCAATGTTCGGAGCCATTTTAACCTGGTTCATGGTGTTCATTTCCCATTTATATTTCAGGAAGAGATGGGAGAAATCAGGTGGCCGCAAATTACCGGTTAAAATGTATGGATTTCCATATCTAACGATTCTTGGTGCATTACTTTTGTTTGCTTTGACGGTATCTACCTGGTTCACTGGCCCATTTAAAATCGTGCTCCAGTTCGGGGTTCCTTGGCTGATCTTTCTTTGCATCATTTATTTTTTGATGTCGAAATTCAAAAGAAAGTAAAGGGAAAGAGGGATAGTATGGATAAGGGTCCAAGAGATGAACATCGTTTGGAAGAAAGTATGGTAACTGATTTTGAAAAAGATATGTCCTATGAGGACTATCTGCATTTAAATCAAATTTTATCAAGTCAGCATCGACTTTCCGGCCATCACGATGAAATGCTGTTCATCATCATTCACCAAACAAGTGAATTGTGGATGAAATTGATAATCCATGAATTGACTGCGGCAACTGATCATATTGAGGCAGGACATTTGGAGCCTTCCTTTAAGATGCTATCCAGAGTGGCCAGGATCCAACAGCAACTAGTTCAATCTTGGAATGTGCTTTCGACCTTGACGCCATCCGATTATATGGAATTCCGGGAGAAACTAGGAAACTCTTCAGGGTTTCAATCATTTCAGAACAGGTTGATAGAATTTGCGATGGGTCAAAAGAATTCGCAAATATTGGCCGTTTTCCGTCATCAGCCCGAGCTTTATGAGTCGATGATGGCAGCCTTGAATAAACCAAGTATTTATGATGCGGCTTTAGGTGCTTTGGCTGCATTAGGGCTTCCTATTGATCAATCGGTCCTGAAGAGGGATTGGTCTTTAATTTATCAGGAAAATGCAAGTGTTGAAAAAGCATGGCTGACCGTTTACCGCGATGTGCATAACTACTGGGATTTGTATGAGCTGGCCGAAAAACTCGTTGATATTGGAAGTCAACAACAATTCTGGAGATTCAATCATATGAGTACTGTAGAACGGATCATCGGTAATAAAAAGGGAACTGGCGGATCGTCAGGTGTAAGTTATCTGAAGAAAGTGGTCGAACAGCCATTTTTTCCTGAGCTTTGGACATTAAGGACCAAACTGTAAGCTTTGACTGGGGGGATATCAGGATGGGCAAAATTGGAGTTTATGGATCTTCCTTCGATCCGGTCACGAACGTGCATTTATGGACAGCATCCACCATTGCGCATCGTGCTAAGCTAGACAAGGTGATTTTTTTACCTTGCTCAAATGGCCGTATCGATAAACAGATGAAAACGAGCAATGAACACCGTTGGGAAATGCTCAAGCTGGCAATAGGGGGCAACCCGTTATTCGAAGTCAGTGATTATGAAATTAATGAACGTGCCGGGACGAGTAAACAATATACTTGGTATACGATGGAATATTTTAAATCACGATTTCCAAAGGACGAAGTTTACTTCATAATGGGTGCAGATTTACTTGAAGATATTGATAATCAGGTGCTGCCGGTACACTTACGATGGAAATTCAGGGAAAAACTGATTGCAAATCATAAATTCATCGTCATGGCACGGGATGGGATCGATATGCTGAAAATCATATCCAAAAGTCCATTGCTAAGGAATTATGATGATGGAAATACATTTCACCTTATTGATAAAGGCCTTTCCATGGAAATCAGTTCTACATATATAAGGGATGAATTCGCGATGGGCGGGGAACCAAGGTATTTACTGCCTGATCAGTGTTATCAGTATATCTTGGACAATAGGCTGTATCAACAAGCTTCAGATTCATAATAAGTATAAAAAGGGCTCGATCTCCCCGTTGGATTGAGCCCTTTTCATGTGATGGAATTCTTAAACTTGCAAAATGTGAATGAATTTAAATAAAAGGACATGAAATACCTAGTTGACAACTGGGTAAACTTTGCTTTATGGTAATGATATACAAAAAAATACTTGCTGATCAGAGAACTGAAGGCATACTATCTCCTGAATAATTGAAAGGGAAATAGCATGCCTTTTTTGTTGTAAAAAAGGGGGAAGCTCATGAAAAAGGTAATGTTTTTAATAAGTTTGATTTTAGCATTCGGTGTACTTGCGGGATGCAACTCGGAAAAAACGGAAGGCGGCGGGACATCAAAGTCAGTCGAGCTTTTGAATGTATCATATGATCCGACAAGGGAATTGTACCAGGAATTCAATGAAGCGTTCGTGAAGCACTGGAAAGAAGAATCCGGTCAGGATGTAACGATTCAGCAATCACATGGCGGATCTGGTAAACAGGGCAGGGCAGTTATTGATGGATTGGAGGCGGATGTCGTTACATTGGCATTGGCTTATGATATTGATGCCATTTATGAAGCTAGTAATTTGTTAGCGAAGGACTGGCAAAAACGTTTACCGGAGAACTCGACACCATACACATCAACCATTGTGTTTTTGGTAAAAAAGGATAATCCTAAAGGCATTAAAGATTGGGATGATCTGATTAAAAAGAATGTATCCGTCATTACTCCAAATCCAAAGACAAGCGGAGGGGCAAGGTGGAATTACCTGGCTGCCTGGGCTTATGCGGAGAAAAAGTTCGATAATGACGAAACAAAAGTGAAGGATTTCATGAAAAAACTTTATCAGAATGTTGAAGTCCTGGATTCAGGGGCACGCGGTGCAACGACCACTTTTGTGGAAAGGGGAATTGGTGACGTATTAATCGCTTGGGAGAATGAAGCCTATTTAACCCTGGAAGAATTCGGTGATGACAAATATGAAATCGTCAATCCTTCAATCAGTATATTAGCAGAGCCGCCGGTAGCTGTTGTCGATGAAGTGGTCGAGAAAAAAGGAACAAAGGAAGTGGCTGAAGCTTACCTGGAATACCTCTATACGGATGCCGGTCAGGAAATTGCCGCGAAAAATTTCTATCGTCCGAGGGATGAGAAGGTTCTTGCCGAATATGAAGATCAATTTGCCAATATCGATATGGTGACTGTTGATGATACGTTTGGCGGCTGGAAAAAAGCCCAGGAAACACATTTTAATGATGGTGGCACATTTGACGAGATTTATCAACAGCAATAAGCATGAAGGAGAAGATGGCTTTAACATCTTCTCCTTCATAAATCAGAAAAAGGGTTGAGGCGAAGCGATGAATATAGTGACTGAAGGTAAACAGACGAAAAAGAGGACCATACCCGGTTTTGGATTGACGATGGGTTTTACGCTGCTGTATCTCTCCATCATCGTTTTGATCCCGTTATCGATGGTTTTTCTAAACACATTTTCAATGGGGTTCCGGGATTTTTGGGAGACCATAACTGAACCAAGGGTTCTCGCTTCTTATAAATTGAGTTTCATGACAGCGTTAACTGCGGCCTTTGTGAACGCAGTTTTTGGTGTGTTAATTGCCTGGGTGCTTACTCGTTATGAGTTTCCCGGCAAACGGATCATCGATGGACTGGTTGATTTGCCTTTTGCCCTCCCGACTGCCGTGGCAGGGATTACGTTGACCACCTTGTATTCACCGAACGGATGGATCGGGCAATTTTTCAGCTTTAAGGTCGCTTTCACTCCCGCAGGGATCATCATCGCCCTAATATTTATCGGTCTTCCATTCGTGGTGCGGATGGTTCAACCGGTGCTTGAAAATATCGAAAAAGGGATGGAGGAAGCATCTGCCTCTTTAGGGGCGAATCGAATGCAGACATTCATTAAAATTATCTTCCCGGAATTGATTCCAGCGATATTGACGGGTTTTGCACTTTCTTTTGCGAGGGCACTTGGAGAGTATGGGTCAGTTGTCTTCATTGCCGGAAATATGCCGTTTAAAACGGAGATTTCCCCGCTGATCATCATGACAAAGCTTGAACAGTATGATTATGAAGGTGCAACAGCTGTTGCAGCCGTCATGCTCATTATTACATTTATAATCTTATTCACCATCAATATCTTACAATGGTGGACCAGCAAAAGATATTCAGGGAAGTAGGAGGGATATGATGGAACATGATAATTCAGTTGTTGCAAATGCGAATCACCCAGTCATTACTACGAGAAACGCAACTAAAGAGCCTAAATCCATACAGTGGATCCTCATATCCATTGTATTGCTATTTCTCACTTTGTTTTTAGTCGTCCCATTAATCGCGATCTTTGTAAAAGCATTTGAAAAAGGTGCCGAAGCTTATTTTGCGGCCATTGTCCACCCTGATGCCGTGGCTGCGATTAAGTTAACATTGATCGTTGTCCTCATCACCTTGCCACTCAATGCCATATTTGGAGTGGTTGCCGCGTGGACCATAACAAAATATGATTTCAAGGGAAAAAACTTCTTAATAACATTGATAGATTTGCCTTTTTCCGTTTCACCCGTCATTGCCGGGTTGATTTTTGTCCTTCTGTTCGGCTTGCATGGAACACTTGGTCCACTGCTGCAATCTCTTGACATTAAAGTGATCTTTTCAATACCAGGGATTGTCATCGCCTCCATTTTCATTACCTTCCCATTCATTGCGCGCGAATTGATCCCGCTCATGCAAAACCAGGGGACGTCTGAAGAAGAGGCATCACTCACGCTGGGTGCGGGAGGGTTTAAGACATTTTGGTATGTGACGCTTCCAAATATAAAATGGGGACTTCTATATGGGGTCATCCTTTGCAATGCAAGGATAATCGGGGAGTTTGGAGCTGTATCGGTCGTATCGGGCCATATACGTGGCATGACCAATACGATGCCGCTACATATTGAAATCTTATACAATGAATATCAATTTTCGGCCGCTTTTGCCGTTGCATCCCTGATGTCCATTTTTGCAATCATAACCTTGATTATTAAGAGCTTCATAGAGTGGAAAACTGACTTTAAATCAACCAAAGCGAGATAGGAGGAATGAAATGAGTATCATCATTGAAAATGTTACAAAATATTACGGGGCCTATCAAGCACTCCGGAACATCGATCTGGAAATAAAGAGCGGTGAACTTGTAGCCCTGCTTGGCCCTTCAGGATCGGGAAAAACGTCATTACTGCGTATCATCGCGGGTCTTGAACAGGCTGAGAACGGAAAGATCCTTTTTAATGAAGAGAATTACACGCATAAACATGTAAAAGATCGAAATGTGGGTTTCGTCTTTCAGCATTATGCCCTTTTTCGCAATATGACCATTTTTGATAATATTGCCTATGGATTAAAGGTCCGACCTAGAAAAATAAGGCCGAGTAAAGAAGTTATTGCACAAAAGGTTACCGAATTGCTTCAACTCGTCAAGCTGGAAGGATATAAAGATCGTTATCCATCGCAATTATCAGGCGGCCAGCGCCAGCGTGTCGCTTTGGCAAGGGCACTTGCCGTTGAACCGAATATCCTCTTGCTTGATGAACCATTCGGGGCATTGGATGCCAAGGTTCGCAAAGAACTTCGGCGTTGGCTAAGAAGACTTCATGATGAATTCAATGTTACAAGTGTATTCGTGACGCATGATCAGGAAGAGGCGATGGATGTTGCTGATCGGGTCGTTATCATGAATGAAGGGAAAATTGAACAGATTGGAACTCCGGAAGAAGTTTATGATCACCCGGAAAATCCATTCGTTTATGATTTTCTTGGCAGTGTCAATCTTTTCAAGGGCAACGTTCACCAAGGGAAATTGGTAACTGGGAATGTGGAAATGAATGCCCCGGACAGTGAAGATGGAGCGGGAACTGGTTATGTAAGGGCGCATAACTTTATCATGGAAAGAGAACCAACGGAAAAGGGTTCGATCGCATCCATAATTGACCACATTCATACAATTGGCCCCATCGTCCGGATAGAAGTCATTCGTCAGGATACAAACGAACCGCTGGAAATTGAACTGACGAAAGAACAATATATGAATCTGGAAATAAGCAAAGGAGAAAGGGTATTCGTCCGACCGAAAGAATTGAAAGTATTTGTCGACTTTATGGCTGGAATTTAAGGATGGGTCGAATATTGACGGAAAAACCGCTGATGAGCGGTTTTTTTTGGTGAATGCTAGCAGCCCTTCCCGTATGAAGGGTAAATGAGCTGCAATCTGTTCCAAAAGGGCTACCGTGCATTCACAGTTGGTGAGTTTTTGCCTGCCAATAGTCTATGGTCCCTTGGTGCTAAACACTAGATAGAAAGTCTTGCATCAGATTACGAAGGTGATTATGTAAGATATTGGATGTTTTATCTCGTGGAAAAGTCGAATTTTTATGTTTAATGTTAAAATTGAAATATAATTGTAATATTGTTATTACGCATTTGACAAAATCTGATGATATACTACGACTTAGATGAAAACATAGTAGAGTTTAAGAAATGTATTTAATATTATCTCAACCTTAGAAGATTACATAAAGAGTAAAAAAAATAGAGAAGAGTTCCCAGCAATTTATTTTGACTAATCATTTTTCATAGAGAAAAAGAAGTGGGTCGATGGAAATGCAAGGGGAGGAAAGCAGGGGAAATGAGTTTGAAGAAAAAACTTATCGTATTGAACACGACAATTATGCTTGGATTAGGAAGCGCTTTTGCCATACCGTCTGTAAAAGCTGAATCTATCACGGATATTCAATCGCAACGCACAGGAATACAATCAGATATTTCAGAGGCAGAACAAGTTATTCAACAATTGAAAAAAGAACAATCGAAAATGAATGCCCAAATTGCCCAGATCGAATCGGCAATGAAAGAAAATGATCAAAAAATCAAAGATACTAAACAAGAAATTAAAGACACCGAAAAAGACATAGAATCTTTAAAGAAAGAAATTAAAGCGTTGGAAGAAAGAATCGCAAAACGCGAGGAAGTCTTGAAAGAGCGCGCGCTTTCATTCCAAGAGAGCGGCGGGGACGTTGAGTACCTAGAAGTTGTTTTAGGCTCTAAAAGCTTTGGTGAATTCGTTAATCGTGTTGGAGCGGTAGCCACTATCGTGGAAGCTGACCAACAGATTCTTAGCGAGCAGGAAGCGGATAAAGCTGACTTAGAGAAAAAACAAGCGACCGTTGAGAAAAAATTGCAAAGCCTTAAGGATATGGAAGTAGAGCTTAAAGGCATGCAATCCCAAATTAAAGATCAAAAAGCTGAAACTGTCAACATGAAGGCTAAGATTGTAAAGAAGGAATCGGAAACAGAAGCACTAAAACAATCTTTAGAGAATAAAGATGCCGGTTTAGAAGCACAAATAGCATCCATCCGTGAAAATATCAAAAAAGAGGAAGAACGTAAAGCAGCAGAGAAAGCAGATCTTGACCGTGCTGCTGAAGAAGTGAGTTCTTCAAATTCTTCCAGTGAAGGATCATCAAGCTCTTCTAGGGAAGAATCAACAAGTTCTTCTAAAGGCGAAGTTTCGGCAAAAAGCTCATCTAAAGGTGAATCATCTTCAAATTCATCTGAAAACAGTTCTGCTGCAAAACCTGCAGCCAGTAAAACTGAAACATCAAGCAAACCAAGCAGTGCAAATACAGGCTCTGCCATTACAGCAGGTTATAAATATATCGGTAACTCCACATATAAATTTGGTGGCGGAAGAACGGCATCCGATATCGCTAACGGTCTTTTCGATTGTTCAGGATTCGTTGCATGGGCTTATAAACAAGCTGGTGTGAACCTTCCAGCAAGTACGGATGCATTGAAAGGTGCAGGACGTCAAGTATCTAAGAGTCAAATACAACCTGGAGATTTAGTGTTCTTCAATACCTATAAAACTGATGGACATGTCGGTATTTATGTCGGCGGCGGCAAATTTATCGGTTCCCAAAGTTCAACAGGTGTTGCAATCGCCAATATGGAAAGCGGATATTGGGCAGGTGTATTCAACGGCCGTGTCGTTCGTGTAAACTAATAGTTCTATAATAAGCAGGGGAGAAAATGCCCCTGCTTATTTTTTTTGAAAAAAATCGAAAAAAATGAAACTTATTTTGAAATTCAACGTAAATACTATAAGATAAAATAAGGATAGGTGATGTGGACTTCAGTAACTCTGGGAAAACATATAAAGAAACATCATTCCATACTATAAACGGAGGCAAAAAAACATGATGAAAAAATTTATGGCTGCATTACTTACAATTACACTAGCATTCTCGCCAGTCGGCACTTATGTATTCCAGGATCATACGGAATCAGTCGATGCAAGGGGTTACAAGTCAGGAAAAAGAAGCTTTAACAGCAACAACAATAATAATTCGAATTTCCAAAATAAAGAAACGAAGAAGTCAGATGCTACTACTACTAATAAAGCTAAGAGTGGAAACACATTCACAAAAGGCGGCTTAATGAAAGGAATTATGCTAGGTGGATTGGCAGGTTTACTTTTTGGAAGCCTATTCGCCAATATGGGAATGCTTGGTTCTATACTTGGTCTATTAATCAACGTGTTGGCGGTTGTGGTATTAATCGTTGTAATCCGTAAAATATTCACATATTTCAAAGATAAGAAGAAGAAAGAGGATACAAACCCATGGAGAGGCTAAAGATATCCGAACAAGATATCATCAATGCGGTTTGTGTTTACATTGCCCGTAAAAAGCAAGTACAGCCCAATGAGGTGGAAGTGGAGTTAATGTATGATGATGATTATGGCTTTTCGGCGGAAGCGTTTGTCGATGGCCGAAAACAAGTGTTAATTACCATCAACTTGATAGAAGCGCTTCGCTTATGGCTGGATGAATATATGAATAAAGATCCATACTCGGGTATTGAACTTGTTTTGGATGATGAAGAAGGCATAGTGGCTTTAGTAAGTGAAAGTAATAGATAAATAAAAAAAGGATGCCGTAACGGCATCCTTTTTTTATTTAATAAGGTACAACTTGATCGATGTGAGGGAAAAAGATAATAGAGAAATAGAAAAATAGCAAACAAAGCATAATGCTAGATTGCCAACACATATTTTAAACACAGATAGATTATAATGAATTATATTTTCCATTTGTTGCAAAAAATGGTCTGCGGAAGTAGGATGGATATATGTTCAAGTCAAAGGAGGAGAATAAGTGACAGGTTACATGGAAGATATCACTTTTTTAAATGAAAAGGCCATAAAGTTCGGCAATGAAAAAGTGGAAGCGATACTTGCGCCATCTTTAGGAAGCAATCTGCTTTCGTTTAAGTACAAGCAAAAGGATATTGAGGTGCTGCGAACTCCGGTTAGTCTGGAAGAGTATAAAAAGGCTCCCATTTTATACGGAATGCCTATCTTGTTTCCTCCTAATCGAATTGAAGCTGGTCAATTTACATATAAGGGGACTGTGTATAGGTTTCCGGTCAATGAAACGGAAAAATTTAATCATATACATGGTTTTTTACATGACAAGCCTTGGAAAGTCTGCAAAAAGGAAGTGAACGGGAAAGAAATTGTCATTAATACTGAATTTTCAAGCAGTGAGTTTGATTTAAAAGATAGCTTTCCACATGATATCACTGTAAATATGTCTTTAACTTTAAGGGATGAATCATTGGATATACAATTGGAAATCACCAACAAGGGCAATGAACCCTTTCCGTGGGGGGCAGGTTATCATACAGTATTCAATTTTCCATTTGGACCAGGGGGGAAATTAGAGGATTGCAGAATATCCCTTCCCGTCAATAAACATTGGGAGTTGAATGAAAGGTCATTGCCCACTGGTGCAATTCATGAAACGGCCGATACACTGGAAATCCAAAACGGCTTTAGCTTGGAGGGCAGGCTGTTTGATGACCTATTTGGCTATGATGAGGAAAGAGCCCTCGAGAACGAGTGCATTCTCACTGACCAAGGGGCAGGCATACAGGTCATCTATCATGCTGATCAACACTTTAAGTTTTGGGTATTATTCAATCAGGAGGGGTTCGCCTGTCCTGAACCATATACATGGGTAACGAATGCTCCTAATTTGGATTTGTCTGCGAAATTGACTGGATTGAGGGAGCTAAGATCAGGTGATACGGTTCAGCTGAGAACTAGATTGGCAATAAAGGATATATAAAAAAACACCTTGGCACTTATTAATGCCAAGGTGTTTAAGGTTATGCTTTTTTTCTCATCCAGAGTGGGTATAGGACGATTCCGAATACATATAAGGCAATGCCAAGTATGAATGTATTCATATCGGCTGTACCTGTCTTGATGACCCAGATCGAGTAGATTAAAGCCAGGATGGTGATAATTCCATCACGTACCCTTGAGCCTTTCATGATGTCATAGGTTTCCCCAGTCATGATCAGTTTCAATTGATACAAAACGGATGCAAGATACGGGATCAAGTAAGCGAGTGTAGCGACGATCATCGAAAATTTATAAGCCTCCAAAATCGTACCCGAAATAGTGGAGAATAAGAATATCTGTGTCATGATATTTGTTATTGTCATAGAACGGACGGGTGTGCCATTTTTGTTCGCTTTCGCAAAGTAGGCTGGAAACAAATCCGATTTCGCTGCCTGGTAAGGAACTTCTGAGGCAACGACAATCCATCCGATTGTCGATCCCAATAAGGAAATGACGGCAAGAGCAGCCATTAAATACGTGCCGCTTGAACCAACTACTGCTTGTAGTGCGTCAACAAGCGGTTTTTGTGATATTTTCAACTCGTCTTGTGATATGGCACCCATCGTCAATAAAGTAATGCCGATATAAATGGCAACAGCGATGAGTAAACCAAAAATCGTCGCTTTCTTTACATCATTTTGTGACTTGGCACGGTTTGAAAGCATGACGGCAGCTTCGATACCGATGAAGGCCCATAATGTTGAAATTGCAGCAGCATTCACTTGATCACCTAAAGAGACGGCTGAACCTGCCTTATCATAAAATTCAGCTCCGTTTCCTAGATTGGAAGTATCGAAGATGAATATCGTGATAATGATGAAAAATAAGAATCCAAGCACTTTGGTAACTGTAGCAAAAAGATTCATTTTCCCAGCACTGTTAAAACTTCTTACCAAGATTGCCTGAATCCCCCAAAGGGCAATGGAACATACCGCAAACGTTAATGCTTTACCTAGTTCAAGTTGAAACGAACCTGCAGTATAAATCACTTTCGTACTATGCATCACCGGGAAAAACGTTGATAGGTAACCAGCAAATGAAATGATGACAGAAGCTGTCGCAGCCCAATTCGCAGCCCAATAGCCCCAAGCCATGCTATACCCTGAAACCCTTCCTTTAGCAGGAGATTTAAATAATGATTGAGCATAACTTTGTGGTCCAGCCTTCAAATCCGGTTTTCGGACTGCCAGGTTACCAAACACCAAAGCTATTAGAAAAACCCCCAGTCCAGTAACAATCCATGCCAATGTGGCCCCTAATGGACTGGATACCTGTGCTAATTGAGCAGGGAGCATGAAAATTCCGCCGCCGACCATATTTCCAATTACGAAAGTGGTCAAAATCAATAAACCCCATTTTTTATTTACCATTTATATCGAACCTTTCTTATATACAAAGTGTGTGTTTATACCGACAACTTATACTAAAATAGTATATCTCAAATAGTTTAGTTTGGTAAAGTGGTAAATAAGTAAAATATAAAACGCAGACTAATCAGAAAATTTAAAAGTGTTATTGACAATAGGAGAAAATTGGATTATATTAGTAAATACCAAGTTAATTGGTAAGAATAATATGGTTTGTTGCTTGAATTTTATTTTTCTATAACATAAGCAACTCCCGAATATTGCCGATTAGTCAACTAAAGGCACCCTTACATCTAATCTGTTAGATGGCGGGTGCCTTTTATTTTTTATAGTGAAGGGAGGGGAATATGGAGTTCCTATTAACTGGTTATTCTTATTCGGAAAGTAAAGTGATGAGGATATGATAGGTAAACCAAGTTCCTCAAGAAAACATTGAAAGTGGGAAGCACCTGCGTTTTTCATGGGATCACTTTTAACATTAGGCATGAAACGAAGCTTTATTACCAGTAGTGAAGGGGAGAGATATTATGGAAAAGAAAGAAGAAATGAAAATCAGGCATATCATTTCAAGCTTGGAAGATCTGCAATATGGATCAGTTTTAATAACCGTACATGATGGTAAAATCACACAGGTGGATACAACCGAGAAGAAACGATTCCCATTAGCGAAGAGCCGGGCAGTTAATGCCAGATGAATAATGGTTATTGAGGGAGCTTTCGATATGAAGGCTCTTAAACTATAGACAAAATCGATAATAATTAAGATTGGCTACGTTTTTTTGAGGGAGTGTAAAATATGTTCGTTGATTTCCTCTCCAGGCACTCGCTTTCCGCGGGCGGTCCGGGAGCCTCCTCGGCGCTCTTGGCGCCTGTGGGGTCTCCCTTGGACGCGCTTTTCCCGCAGGAGTCTCGCACCCTCCGTTCCAATCAACTAGTTTAAAAATTCAGACGGACCCCTTTTGTCAATAAACTCGGAGCTTTCGATATGAAGGCTCTTTTTTTATACAAAAAATCATTCAATTTGGAATTTATAAGAAGATTGTACTGCTTTTAACATGGTAGAATAAGTTAGGGTATAAGGATTTTTATAGGGATTATATGATATATAAGGGAGGAACAGGGATAGATGACCTTAAAGACTATAGAACATGATATCTTGGCATTAGTTGAAACATTTAATGGGAGAATCGCATATAAAATTGAAAATGGTCTTGGGGACACGATTGGATATCATGAGAATGAATCCTTTCAATCAGCGAGTTTAATCAAAATACCAATGATCATCGAAGGTTATCGTCAAAGTGAACAAAAGAAAATCTATTTGAACCAACCAGTGACCATCCCGCCTAATGAAGTGACTGGGGGATCCGGGGTGCTGCATGTATTATCGAACAAGGTATTTTTAACTGTAGAGGATTTATTGACATTGATGATAACTGTTTCCGACAATACATCCACGAATATGATGATGAACCTGCTAGGCTTTGAGGAAATCAATCAATGCATCAAGGAACTTGGTTTGAAAAATACTGTCCTCGAACGAAAAATGCAGGATTTTAAGGCACTAAAAGAAGGGCGCGACAATACCATATCGGCGCAAGATACGATCACCTGCTTAAAAGCCATACATACAGGCAACTTTTTAACGAAAGAAAGCCAGGAAAGAATCTTGCGTGTACTTGACAATCAGCAATTAAGGGATAAACTTCCATCACTGATGGGCAGAGGGGTCAAGGTCGCAAGCAAAACGGGCGGAATTCGAGGAGTTGCCCATGATTGCGCAATCATTCGGTCAGAAACACAAACTGTTTATGCTGCAGTTCTTACTGAAGATATGAAATCAGAGGAAGAAAGCCGTCAAGTAATCAGTAAAATTGGAAAATTGATATATGATGACATGGTTACAGAATAAGCTGTTGAATGCAATATTTTTGGAAGAGCGGGAAGTCATTCATGATTTCCCGCTCTGTATTTATGAGGGAGTCAGTCGGAAAGCATGATATATAAGGAAAGAAAAAAACGGGGAAAAACTTTAAAGAAATTTTGTGTAATTAGCGTTATTGCAGTACTGGGGTATTTTGGTTTTTTGCACATGAAAATTCAAGGAACCATTCACCAGCAAATTCCGGGAAATGCCGATTATCTCATTATTCTTGGAGCAAGGGTCAAAGGTTCGGTGCTTTCATTATCCTTACAATACAGGATTGATAAAGCTGCAGAGTATTTATCGGCTAATAAACAGACAGTGGCCATTGTATCTGGCGGCAAAGGGCCGGGAGAAGAAATATCGGAAGCAAAAGCCATGCAACAGGGACTAATCGCCCAGGGAATTGAAGAAGCACGCATCATGATGGAAGACAAATCTACAACAACTCACGAAAATATTGTTTTCTCAAAAGAACTCATTCCTGATACAGCAGCTTCAGGATTGATCGTTAGTAATGACTTTCATATCTACCGGGCAGTAGAAATAGCAAAAAGAGAAGGCTTGGACATGAAGGGACTGCCGGCAAAGACACCAAGAGTGTCACTATTGAAATCATATACCCGTGAATATCTGGCAATTACCAAATACTATATGACCGGTTTAATTGGGAGGTAAATTGGAATTCTTTTAAAGATGTGGGGTGGTTTCATTATTCGACTTCCACGACAACATTAGGCACTTCCCAAAAATCTTTCTCTTGATATAGCTCCTTAAGTGTTTTATAAACGGGATACCCGGTATAGGAAATCTCGACTCGTTCATCAGCATCCACTTCTTCCACATCTATATCATCAACAAAACCAAGTTGATCATCGATTTCCATTAAATAATATCCGAGTGCCTCATACCCGCTATAGGCTACAATAACCTTACTGTCAAAACCGCTATTAGAAACTTTGTAATATTTCATTGAGTGACCTCCTTGTTGTAATTCTTAAAGTGAAAATCGTACGGTTTGTTATTACTCTGATATACCCATTAATTATTATCTGAATCATTAAATTGGATAAATAAAGAAAATAGGAAGGCAAAAAGAATGTGAAGTCACCTTAAAATATCACTGGATAATTTGCTATCTGCATCAATTCATGTTAATCTAATAAAGAATTGTTTTTGGTTGTGGAAGAGGATACTCGTTATTTTCCAAATGATTAAAAATAGTAATACAATGTGTGTTATGCACTAGGAGGCAACAACAATGGAACAAGGTACAGTTAAATGGTTTAATGCAGAAAAAGGTTTTGGATTTATCGAACGCGAAAACGGAGACGATGTATTCGTACATTTCTCAGCTATCCAAAGCGAAGGCTTCAAATCTTTAGACGAAGGTCAAAAAGTAACTTTCGAAGTTGAGCAAGGTGCACGTGGAGCTCAAGCTGCTAACGTTCAAAAAGCTTAATTTTTAAATTAAATCGTAACCTATATGAACAGACTTCCTCGATGGGAGTCTGTTTTTTATTGTGCTATAAAATGAAAGCAAAAAAAATCCCACTCTGACTGAGTAGGTTTTTAGTGACTTGTCATTAAGCTTTTTTTAATTCTTCTTCAAAGAAAAAAGTAGTCGGATGTTCTTTAACAGTATAAGAATATCTTTTCATGTTTTTTACATATGCCCATTTATTAATGGTTACTGATTCATTAGTATCCTGAATAGTTACTGTTTCACCAGTATTATACTTATTGCTTTTCAATTTAGCCACCCTCTTTAATAATAGTATAACATATTTGGCAATGAAAGATGTGTTCAAGATATTCCAATGATATATGAGGTGTGTAAAATCATCAGGCTTTCATTATTTTGAATGATATAAAGAGGAAGTTAAAGTGTGATGTTTTAGCGATTGCAGAAGGAGAAGGGCGGATTGCGTTTTTTTTTGCTTGAACAAGGAATGGATGTCACAGTTTGGATTATGGAGAGTCAGTTTTCGGAAGTATATTTCATTTATCAATTACTGTAGAAAAGCGAAGGCTTTTTTGTATGACCCGGAAGAGTTTTTAGCGACTTTTGAGGGATTGGCGAAGCGAATGAGTCATATTCTCTTTATGGGGGAGGCTGTCCGAAACAAGAGGAATCTTCATAAAGGGGGGGATGACATGTCATTCAGTTTGCTGGACAAAAGCTCAACCCTGTTGGTGATTAAGAAAAGGGAAAATATGTGTGAAATCGTCTGAATAAAAGGAGCAATTGGGCAGGTTTTTACATAGAGAGATTGATTGGAACTAACAATTTTTTTAGGCGTATTTATATGCTTCATTAAAAAGAGGTTTAATATACTCTTAACGCTTTGTAATTTTTAAATGCGGAGGGTCAGAAAGCTATGACAACTATAAAGGTATACTACAGATAAGAAAGGAATAGAAGCTTCGGTAGGTAAAACAGAGAATGATTGGTCTGGGTTTGAAGGTGTGAAAAACGGTAGTGATCAAATTGGTGGAAGCAGCTCATTAACGGGAATCCATGTTAGCGTAGAACATGACACAAGCATAATTGATAGCAGTTTTAACCAAGATATTGGAATGGCGGAGGCTCAAGCCAGTGTAGGCGGTAAAAGTATTCTTCCTGTTGTAAAAGCTGGTGGAGCCGTTTATAATGCAAAAGTGAAATCGCAGCTTGATAAGGAAATTGATTACGTAGGCAGTACCGGGGTAGAAGCTAAAGGGGAAATTCTTAAAGCGAATGCTTACGCTGGAATAGATAATAGTTCTATCGGGTTTGGGGCAAAAGCGGCAGTAGCTGAAGGTGAAGTTTCAGGAATCTTTCCACTTCCTTTTACAGACTATACAATAAAGGGAACAGCTGGTGCTTCAGCATTCGGAGCAGGTGGCGAGGCTAAGATTGGGAAAGAAATTGTACTTGACCTTCGATTATTGATAGGAATTAAGCTTGGATTAAGTTTTGAAAAAGAATAAAAATAATTAGTTTGAAAGGAGCTATTTATTAATGACAAAAGAGGTTAATTCTTTAATTATTGATAAAGGAAATGAATTGTTACCAATAGGGACAATAGTTTTGCTTGATATATTTTCACAACCATTAATGGTTTATGGAAGAATGCAACAACAAGCTGAAAAAGATAGTGTATGGGAGTATGTAGCTTGCCCCTATCCTCAAGGCCACATTTCTGATGAAAGTAACGTTTTTTTTAATCATGAACAAATAAAACAAGTGATTTTTAAGGGATTCGAATCTGAGGGTGAAAAGCTAATGAAAGAAAAGCTAAAGTCACTAGATTTAAGGAAACATTCAGATGAAAAAAATCATTAATTGGTTCATAGAACCATACCAAATAGTAAAATTAGAGTTTCAGTATTTAGCGCAATTAAAAAAGAACGAAACAACCTCAAAAAAGGAAATTAATAGAATATATCAATTGCAAGTTTTTAACGCAATGATGTTCTTAGTGTATTCTTTATTTTTTATAGCCTTTTTTGTATATATAGTTTTGCTTTTTATTGTGAAATGGTATGCACTTTCGGGAATCTTCGTTGGACTTTTAATGATGAGCATCATAAAATTGATCCAAAAGAAGGGATACTTAAAACGTCGGGACGCATTTATAAAAAACGATCCAGCTTTAATAAAATCTTAGAACTAAGAGAGGACAGGTACTTTTGAAAAAATTCATATTAATCATATTTACAATTTCTTTGTTACTTGTAGGTTGTAGTGAGAACTCTTCTTTGGAAAATCAATCCGAAAAAGAAAAGACTAAAACTGAAGCCACATCAAATGGAAACAAGCAATCATTTGAGGATAAACAACAAGAAATTGTTAATTTTATAAACAAGGATATACAAGAAATAGTAAGTTATGAAACAGAAGCAAATCAAGTATTATCAACTGTATCGGGTGATAATTATCATAATGATGAAGAATTATATGAGGTACTTGCAAACAAGGTTATACCGACCTACCAAAAAGCAGTAAATAAAGCAAAAACACTAGTTGTAGAAGTTGAAGAATTAAAACCTTTAAAAGCTAAAATTGAAGAAGCTACAGGTATATATTATGATGCTTTAGTGCTTGAAAAAGAGGGCTTGGAAAAAAAGGATACGGAACTAATAAATCAATCAAATGCCAAAGGGCAAGAATATAAAAAAGTGATAACTGAGTACCATGTAGAGATGAAGAATCTTGCCAAAGAATACAATATCGATTATGAACAAGAATCGGCTAAGTAACTTTAATTTGATTCAAGCTGTGTAAAAAATGATTATTTACCTAGAAACATTAAAACCTAGTCTTTTTTTAAAGATAGAATTAGTAAGCCAAGACTTGTCGATTGTTGAATATCTATTTCATTAAAGAATTCAAATAGAGATTGTTTTGGTATTTAAATACATAAGATTGAACCTATAATAAGTAAATGTGGTTCTTAAAGACCTTGTCATAGAGTAATGCTGACAAGGTCTTTTAATATTGAGTAAATTCTATTAGGCAAGGTAAAAATAATGAAAAAGAGGAAATATTCGGCGGTACAATCTCCCTAACAAAATTCAGGATCAGGGTTTTTAGGTTAAATGATGATGTTGAAAACTTAGCAATAAAGCTAGGGTTACCTACAATTCGTTTTCATGATTTAAGGCATACACATGTTACGATGTTAATCAAACAAAATGTGAATGTAAAGGTCATCTCAGAGCGAGTTGGACATACATCCATTCAGATTACGCTAGACAAGTGTAGCCACGTGCTTCCTAGTATGCAGAAACACGTGGCTGATGAACTTGATAATTTGTTTAAAATTAAAGAAATGTGACCATTTTTGTGACCACTCAAGGTTTTAGACCTTCAAAACCCCTCTATAACAACACTTTATTTAAAACGCCCAATCCCCATTACGGAAGCCAGGTTCCGAAGATTAAAAGGATAAAAATAGAAAAATTAGGAAAAACTACTTTTTTGTGATCGCATGTGACCACTGTGTTACCAGAGAAAGTACAGTTATAATAAGATCTTCCAATCTTAGAGGGAGGCTTATTTGTATTCCTTTTTGTTTATCCAAAGCCATAGTATAAATAAGAAGCAATTGGCAAAGAAATAATCTGGTGAGAATCCTCCATATGGTGAGCGGATTGGGGAGCAGAAAGCGGTAGAGCAAATGTATAAAGAAATGGGTCAAGCTTTCGCTAAGCTTGATAATTGGACCGTTTATATGATTACGTCCCATCCAGATTTTGAAAGATTATATGGCAAATTGGCTACGAAAAAACGGAAGCTATTTAATAGGTTTATACGAACTGATTACTATCAATTTATTGGCTTATTCAAACGACCTTAAAATTCATATAAAAAAGAAGTTCCATTTATTTTTGGAACTTCTTTTTGTATTAAATGAATGGAAACCTTAAATCACGAACTTTCAGACCGACTTTTTAGTATTATTTATTTCATTACAGGAGCGGTCACATTTTTGGTCACTAAGCTGGTCACAACTCCTTTAATAACGCATGTTTTTGGGTTTCAAATGCGGTCACTAAGTTAAACGTCTTGATAACATCACATTCTCATTCACAACCCCTAATTACCTAAACCTTCTTACTAATCCGCCCCACAATCTCCATTAAATCATCAGGGCTATGAAATTCAATCGGCGAAAACCTTTATCGAAATGAATTGTATCAGTTTCTATCATTAATACATACTTCCTATTAATTTCCTTGAATGGAAGCTATCTCCGGAATCAGTTAAGAGTCCTTTGACAGATGTACTGCCAAGTTTCATTCGCAGCTCGGCTTCAGATTATTGCTCAACAATCTGGGCAGTGGCTTCGACGACTTAGTGGATTTCAAAGTGTTCCTGGATTTCCCTATTGGCGCTCGTTTCCTTTTGAATAAGTTGCTAGAATTTTTCTTGAATAATTAGATAATAAATTTGCCTTTTTTGTGTGTAGCATGACAAAAGAACGAACCATGCTGTCTGAAATTGCATTTAATATATTAACAATGAAAAGAGGTGAATTATATGTCTGATTCTGGTTCTAGATCTGTTGATGTAGTTACGATTCTTTGGGAAAGAGCTACGTTAATACCTTTAGCTCAGCGTACAATTGTACAAGCTACAACGATTGGAAGTGCTGCTCCTTGTGCTAACAATTTAGATCCTGGTGATTCCTACAGAGCTGCTGTACGTTGTTTACTTCGAAATAGATTTGTACAAGTATTGAACCTTGACTTCGGGCGAACCGGAGTTGCCGTGTTCATCCGTTTATTCTAGGATATTAATTGGGGGACAAAGTATTTTTGATTTAAAATACTTTGTCTTTTTTATAAATACACAAAAACCACCAGTCTTTAAGATTGGTGGTTTTATCAATTTTACTAATACAGGAATGTTAAGTAGGAAGCGGAACATTATCTTAGTGAATTTCTAGCTGGAGTTGATCCGATTAAATTACCATTTGATCAATTTATTCAAGATTTGTCGATTCAAATGAAATTGAATGTAGCGGTAGTACATATCAAAACTTATATTAGCTTTAATAAATGTTGTATTAACCCTAGACTTGGTAATATAGAATATTTTCAAAGCGGATTGGTTATACAACTATTCAAAATTACGTTATATCAATAGCCACGTGCTTCCTAGTATGCAGAAACACGCGGCTGATGAATAGTGACCATTTCTGTTGAACACTCAAGGTTTTAGACGTTCAAAACCCTAATAGATCAAAGCTCTTCTTAAAACGCCCAATCCCCATTACGGAAGACAGGTTCGGAAGTGCCGTCCTGTTTGATGCCGTCGATGTTCATTTTCTCCGATCCAATCATGAAATCGACATGTGTAAGGCTTTCATTGAGTCCATTTTCTGCAAGCTCTTCTGGACTCATATTTTTTCCGCCTTCAATACAGAAAGCATAGGAGCTGCCGATAGCGAGATGGTTTGATGCATTTTCATCGAATAATGTATTGAAGAATAAAACATTCGATTGAGAAATCGGTGAGTTGAATGGAACAAGTGCCACTTCCCCAAGGTAGTGTGAACCTTCATCCGTTTCAACCAATTGCTTTAGGATTTCTTCCCCTTCTTCGGCTTTTACTTCAATGATTCGTCCTTCCTTAAACGTCACGGAAAAATTATTGATGATGTTTCCGCCGTAACTAAGTGGTTTCGTACTGGAAACCGTACCGTTAACGCCTGTTTTCAATGGAACTGTAAACACTTCTTCGGTTGGCATGTTAGCCATGAATTCATGACCCTGTACGTTAACGCTTCCTGCCCCGACCCAAAGATGTTTGTCGGGTAACTCGATAGTCAAATCGGTTCCAGGAGCCGTGTAATGCAATTTTTGGTAATGCTTATCATTTAAGTAATCAACCTTTTCATGCAGGGTATCATCGTGTTTTTTCCAGGCATCTACAGGATCCTTAACATCAACACGAACTGCTTTGAAAATGGCTTCCCATAGCAGATCAACACGTTTTCCTTCTGCTTCTTCAGGGAATACTTTATCAGCCCAAGCCTTTGAAGGGACCGCAACTATGGACCAGCTTACTTTATCGGATTGCATATACTGACGCCACTTCTTAAGTGCCGTCCCTGATGCTTTTTGGAAGTTGGCAATCCTTTCAGGCTTTACACCTTTTAATAAGTCAGGGCTGGAGGAGATGACGGATAGATAGGCAGCTCCGTTTTCTGCAAGTTCGATCGTTTCTTCTGCGCGCCACTTTGGATATTCGTGGAACACCTCATCCGGAGCCAGTTCATATTTGGTGCGTGAAACAATATCATCATTCCAATTAACGATGACATTGCGCGCACCGTTCTCATATGCCTTTCTTACAATGAGACGCACAAGGTCAGCGCCCTCTAATGTTGTATTTACGACCAGGGTTTGATCTTGTTGGATGTTTACGCCGACTTTTACGGCAAGTTCTGCATATTTTTCTAAATTCGTTTGAAAATCACTCATCATTCAAAACTCCTTTTCCATTTTCTACATTTATAATTGTACTTATTGTGATATAAAAAAGAAACTTTTTACTCTGATGTAAAAATTAATAGTATACGAAGGGTTCATTTGCAACATAAGTTCGCTCAGGCTCCAGCAGCTATTTTGTCTATCTTGCATTTTACCAAAACTAAAGAAGGAAAGACTATTGAAAAGGTTTGAATAGTTGAATAATTCAAGGATTCTGTACAGTGGATCATTGGACTGAAAGAAAGAGGGCCTCTTTGAGACCCTCTTTCTTAATAGTCAAAAAATCACTTGCCCAAATTAATCCAGACGCTTTTCACTTCAGAATAGTTGTCCAGTGCATAAGAACCCATTTCACGTCCGATTCCGGATTGTTTGTAGCCGCCGAACGGGGAAGCTGCGTCGAACGCGTTATAACAGTTCACCCATACTGTACCTGCACGGAGTTTTCCTGCAACATAATGGGCATTGGCTATATCGCTTGTCCATAAGCCGGCAGCCAATCCATATTCACTGGCATTTGCACGGTTAATGACATCATCTAAATCCTCGAATGGCATTGCCGCTATGACAGGTCCGAAAATCTCTTCTTTGGCAATCGTCATATCCTCTTCAACACCAGCGAATATAGTAGGAGAAACAAAGTAGCCTTGTTCACCCGGTTTATTTCCGCCGACAAGAACTTCCGCACCCTCGTTTTTCCCTTTTTCTATATAACCCATTACCCGATTTTGCTGCTCCTCGGAAACAAGCGGTCCAATTTGTGTACTTGGATCCAGACCTATCCCTTGTTTGATGTTTTTTGCATGGCTGGCCATATCGGCAACAACATTATCATAATGTTTCTTTTGAATATAAACCCTTGAACCGGCACAGCATACCTGACCTTGGTTAAACATGACCCCATTCAAAGCTCCAGGGATGGCTTTTGAGAAATCAGCATCAGGCAGGATGATGTTTGGCGATTTCCCTCCAAGTTCCAATGTGACCCGTTTCAATGAATATGAAGCGGAGCGCATGATCAATTTTCCAACTTCGGTCGAACCGGTAAATGCAATTTTATTTACTTGCGGATGGTCGACAAGTGCTTGTCCGGCGGTTTCACCAAAACCGGGAACGATATTGACGACACCATCAGGGAAACCGGCTTCATCTATTAATTCAGCAAGGTAAAGAGCGGAAAGCGGTGTTTGCTCAGCAGGCTTTAATATGACCGTGCAACCTGTAGCGAGTGCCGCTCCCAGTTTCCACATCGCCATAAGAAGCGGAAAGTTCCATGGGATGATTTGGCCGACAACCCCAACAGCCTCGTGTTTTGTATAGTTAAAATAATTTCCGCTTACCGGAATGGTCTGCCCGACAATCTTGGTGGACCAGCCAGCAAAATATCTCATATGTTCTATCGCTAAAGGAATGTCGGCATTGGTCGTTTCATTGATTGGTTTCCCATTATCCAACGTTTCCAATTGAGCTAGTTCAGTTTTATTTTCTTCCATTAAATCGGCTAGTTTATACATAAGCCTACTGCGTGCAGCTGCGCTCATCCTTGACCAAGGACCTTCATCGAATGCTTTGCGTGCAGCTTTGACGGCTAAGTCGATATCTTCTTTATCAGCTTCATAAACATCGGCAAGTTTTTGTCCTGTAGCAGGATTAGGAGTGGAGAAGGTTTTTTTTGAAGCACTTTCTACAAACTGGCCATTAATATAGAGCTTTTTTGGTCCTGTTAAAAATTTTTGCAGCTTTCCACTTACTTCTAACGTTAGATTTGTCATTAATTACCCTCCTGAATAAAATGGTTATCTTGGGCAAAACATGATGACTTATTGTTAACGCTATGATCTATGCCAATTTTTATGATAAATGAAAAAAAGGGAATATTCAATCTATAACATTCGACAGAATATCCAAGGTTTCTTCATCATTTTAAAAATGAAGTATTTTTTTGTCATGACATGTGTATTTACTATAGCAAAAATGAAAGTTAATAGTTAAAATGAATAAGGATAAAATAACAAGAAGGTCTAAAGTTCTTCAGGAGGAATATATGGGAAATGATGCGAAAATGATATCGCAGCGTAAGTTACTTGGTGTTGCGGGTCTTGGATGGATGTTCGATGCACTTGATGTCGGTATGCTTTCTTTCATTATAGTAGCTTTAAGACAGGACTGGAACTTAACCAGTGAGCAGGTTGGCTGGATTGGGAGCATAAACTCCATAGGAATGGCTGTTGGAGCCGTATTCTTTGGTGCGATGGCCGACAGGGTCGGACGGAAGAATGTCTTTATCATTACATTATTATTGTTTTCAATCGCAAGTGGCCTGTCTGCAGCAGTCAGTACACTCAGCTTGTTCTTGATATTGCGATTTTTGATTGGAATGGGACTTGGAGGGGAACTTCCGGTTGCCTCGACATTGGTCTCTGAAAGTGTTGAAGCGAGTAAAAGGGGAAGGGTCGTCGTCCTTCTTGAAAGTTTTTGGGCGGTTGGCTGGATTTTGGCAGCGCTCATATCTTATTTCATCATACCGGCTTATGGTTGGCGGGTTGCATTGTTATTGAGCGCCGTACCCGCTTTATATGCGCTGTATCTGCGCTTGAAACTGCCGGATTCACCGAAGTATACGGAACTTGAAAAAAAGCAGAGACCATCTGTATTAAGCAATATGAAAAGTGTCTGGAAAAAGGAATACTCCCGTCAGACCCTTGTGTTGTGGGTGCTATGGTTTTGCGTGGTCTTTTCTTATTATGGGATGTTTTTATGGCTGCCAAGTGTGATGGTCCTAAAAGGGTTCAGCATGATCCAAAGCTTTGAATATGTATTGATCATGACGCTTGCACAGCTTCCGGGCTATTTTTCAGCTGCATGGCTGATAGAGAAGTTTGGACGTAAATTCGTTTTGATCACATACTTAATTGGAACGGCAGTCAGTGCTTTTTTCTTTGGGTCTGCAGAGGGGCTGGCACTGCTGATAGTTTCCGGAATGTTCCTATCTTTCTTCAACCTAGGGGCATGGGGTGCGCTTTATGCGTATACTCCTGAGCAGTATCCCACAGCAGTTCGTGGTACAGGTGCTGGTTTAGCCGCAGGGATCGGCAGGATCGGCGGTGTCCTGGGACCGTTGCTTGTAGGGTATTTAGTTGCTGCCGGCACCCCGATTTCATCGATTTTCACCATTTTCACAATTGCTATTTTAGTGGGGGCAGTTGCCGTAGCTTTTGGGAAGGAAACAAAGAATACTGTTTTGACATAAACAAAAAAATGGGGGCTGTATTCAGTCCCCATCCTTTTGTTATTTAAAGTCCTTTATGATTTTTATAAGGGATTCGGAGGCAGTCTTAGGACTTTCTGCATTCATGATGGCTGATACGACTGCGGTACCTGACAGCCCGCTAGCAGAAAGGGAGGAAATGTTATCGGCCGTGATACCCCCGATGGCTACGGCGGGAATTGATACGCTGCGGCAAATTTCCTCCAGATCCCCAATTGCCATTAAGGTTGCATCTTGTTTGGTCTTTGTTGGGAAAACGGAACCGACTCCGATATAATCTGCTCCATTTCGTTCGGCTTCTAGAGCCTCTTCAAGATTGGAAACAGATACACCGACGATCATATCTTCAGGAACCATTTTTTTGACGGCAGGCAGTGGAAGGTCATCTTGCCCAATATGAATTCCATCCGCTGCAACAGCAAGTGCTATATCCACCCGGTCATTGATGATAAGGGGAATGGACAGCTCGTTCAATAACTGTTTTAATGCAGAAGCTTTATTATAAAAGGAGAGGGAGGAATTATTTTTCTCTCTAAGCTGTACGATCGAGACTCCTCCTGAAACCGATTCTGAAATGATTTTGGTCAATTCTTCTATTGCCAGGGACTCTTCCGTAACTAAATACAGGCTTAAATCAATTTGGGACTTCTTCATTTATTTTCACCTCATGCATCCAGATTTCCTTATCCATTCTTGATATTGCATCGATTAATCGCACACGAAACGTTCCTGTTCCTTCATCCTCTTGAAGGTTTTTGGCAGCTAGTTCCCCTGAAATGCTCATGGTTGAGATACCGGCAATCGCCGCAGAATAGAAATCATCGGTGACTCCGGAAAAAGTGCCGATAAGAGCAGTGGACATACAACCGGTACCTGTAACATTAGTTAATAGCAGGTTCCCGTTATCGATGATGGACGTACGTTTTCCATCGCTGACCGCATCCTTCGCTCCGCTGACCACGACGATGCAATTCAATTTATTTGCGGCTCGAGCAGCCAGGTCTGCATTGCTGACCGCAAGCTCCTCCGAATCCACCCCGCGAGTAACGGTATCCCCACCCATCAATGAAAGGATCTCACTTGCATTGCCGCGAATGATTTGGAAAGTAACCTTACTTAGGAGCTCTTTCACTTGCTCTGATCGATAGGCGGTGGCACCAACTCCCACCGGGTCCAAAATGACCGGGATATCCAGGTCATTTGCCGTCTTACCGGCAATCTCCATTGCTTCCAAGGCTTTATCATCGATCGTACCGAAATTCAGGACCAATGCATCCGCTAATTTAACCATATCCGCCACTTCTCTTGGGCTCGATGTCATCACTGGTGAACCACCGATGGCAAGGGTGGCATTTGCACAGTCGTTGACCGTAACAAAGTTGGTGATTTGGTGGACGAGTGGTTTTCTTTCTTTTACCTTCACGAATAAATCGGCTGCGGAAACCTTCATATTAAGTCACTCCGTTCTTTTTTTGAATATGAATGAAAATGATGGACAGGACCATGACCTTTACCGATTGAAAAACTATTGCGTATCGCTTCAGAAATATAAGTCTTGGCCTGTTCGATCGACTCTTGCAAGGGCAGTCCATTTGCCAGGTTTGATGTAATGGCGGATGATAAGGTACAGCCCGTACCATGAGTGTTTTTTGTATGTATGCGCTCTCCCTTGATCCAGTGGAAGTCAGTCCCATCATAATAAAGATCATTTGGATTTCCCGCTGCATGGCCCCCTTTAAGTAAAACGGCTTTGGGACCCATTTCTTGTATTGAAATGCATGCCTTGTAGAAATCTTGTTTCGTTCGAATCGACAAGCCAGTAAGCACTTCCGCTTCCGGTACATTTGGTGTTACAAGTGTTGCAAACGGAAGTAAGTCCATTTTTAAGGCGGAGACAGCCTTTTCGTCGAGCAAATGGTGGCCGCTTTTGGAAATCATGACAGGGTCAAGGATAACGATGGCAGGCATGAAGGTTTTAAGGGACGCAGCGACTGTTTCCACGATTTCTTTTGATCCAAGCATGCCTATTTTTACTGCATCGACAGGAATATCTTCAAATATAGCTGCAATTTGGTCCGATATGATAGCTGTTTCAATTGGCTGTACTGAACGGACTTCCATTGTATTTTGTGCGGTTACGGCTGTTATGGCAGACATTCCAAAAACCCCATGTGCAGAAAATGTTTTTAAATCCGCTTGTATTCCAGCACCGCCTCCTGAATCAGAGCCGGCGATGGTTAATGCTGTTTTCATAAAAAAACCCCTTCATATAATTATTTTTTAGAAGTATTTTAAGTAATATGAAAGCTAGAATCGCACCTGCGAATGAACTGAGCATAAAAGCCGGTAAAAAACCAAAAAGAGCAGCTTTTTCTCCTAATAGGAGGATGGCAAGTGGATAACAGGCCATGGAACCGAGAATGCCGGTCCCGATCACTTCACCTAAACAAGCGAATTTTAAGCTTTGTGTTTTTCGATAAAGGATGGCAGCCAAAAGTGCACCGAACATGCTCCCGGGAAAGGCGAATATTGAACCGGTACCAGACATGTTTCTAATGATGGAAACTAGGAAAGCTTGTGTCACAGCATAAGCAGGCCCCAATAGAACGGCCGTGAGGACATTTGACAGATGCTGAATAGGAAAGACCTTTGCAAATCCTGCAGGGATGAAAATAAATGAACTGGTCAGTGTCGTTATAGCCGTTATCATGGCAGTCAACGTCAGTTTCTTGATAGGATTCATCATCATGTCTGCGACCTACAGCGGCCAATCCTGCTCATTTTGAACCATATCCCAGAATAAGTATTCATATCGGGAAGTAACCAAAAAGTGCTTTTCTAATCGAAGAAGTTCCTTTTCTGGCATGCCTTCCGTCAATTCTTCCAACAATGCGATCAGCCACTTGTGTGCTTCCCCGAATTCAGGTGATGAATAGGACCTTATCCAATCTGCGTAGCGATTGTTTTCCAATGCTGCTCCATTTTGTTCTTTTAATAGCAAACCGATTTCATAGTAATCCCAAGCGCATGGCAGGAGACAGGCGATCAAGTCTGCCAATGTCCCATGCTGAGCTGCATTTAGCATGTAACCTGTATAGGCTAGAGTGGTGGGAGTAGGTTCTGTTTCTTCCAATTCCTTGGAACTGATCCCGAATTCGGAAGCATACTGCCGATGGATATCCATTTCCACTTGAAGGGTTTCATTTAAAATACTCGCAAACTTTGCCATGGTTTCGATGTTATGGGCTTTGATGACACCTAAAGCAAAGAGCTTGGAATAATCCATGAGATAGATATAGTCCTGCTTCATGTAATAGGCAAATTTCTTTTCAGGAAGCGTACCATTTCCAATTGCCTGGACAAAGGGATGTGAATGATTCCTTTTCCAAATCTCTTTTGCCCGTGCATGAAGTCTATCACTGAATGTTTCTGTTTTAATATTCTCCATTGTTCATCCTCCTTTAGAATGTTTCCCCTAGATAATGAAAAACCCCGTTCCTGAATACGGAACGGGGTAGATGGATATAGTCTGTAAATGGACGATATCATCCACTTCCCTCCGCCGGTATGAGCCGGTTCAGGTTCAAAGGGTCCGGAAACTATTTCCATCTCAGTCTTAAAAAAGACTCCCCTAGTGGTGTGAATTGTATGTAATTACTGACATCATATCAGAAAGACAAGAAAATGCAACCCGTATTTGAAGAGGGAGCATGTAATGTCCAGGAAAAAAGGGAGAACCAGGTAATTGACTTTTGATAATTATTAGGGTAGAATCATTTCTACATCATTTATATATCGAATTCTTATCCAGAGAGGTGGAGGGACTTGGCCCAAAGAAACCTCGGCAGCGGACCCATTTTGGGAACTGTGCTAAATCCAACAAGCATATGCTTGGAAGATAAGAAGAGCCGTACGGACACAGTCAGCCTCTTCTTGAATTAGAAGGGGCTTTTATTTTTGGGAAATAACGTTTAGTGACATAATAGAAAAGGTATATATAATTTGGTGAAAATCAAACAAGTTGATAAAGTTAGCTAACTAGAAGCAGGCTCTAGGATGACTAGGAAAGGAGCCATTTACATGGCAGAATTATTTAAGAGGATTGAACAGAGGAAGGCAAAACTCATTGAAGAGCTATTGGCCAATGGAGTATACAAAACCTCTGATGAAAGGCACCTTTATGATGCCCCATTAAAAGTGCTTGAAGATGAATATAAGATTGTTATAAATAGACCTAATAACGAGTCACCTTCTGAATGGATGACATAGTAAGCGAAGGACTATATTTTGGGCTCTTGGATAAGGGATATGATGTAAGCATTCACAGTATACACTAGTGGATGCTTTTTTGCGTTTAATAGAAAATGACATAAAATATACATAATTAAAGAATAAAGTAGGTGTTTTGTCACATTTGTCCTATAAAATAACACATTTTATTTCTGAAAAATAGTTGATTTTAACTAGTAGTTTAATTATGATGAAAGTGTAAAAAAATTGAATAAATGGGAGGTGGCATATAATGCCTTACCGTAAAGTAACTATAGAAAGGGTAGAAGAAAAGAGACAGGAAATGATCAAATTGGCAGCAAGTTACGGCTTAACAAGTCTGCTTACTGTTCAGGCCAGTCAAGAATTGGATACGCTATTAAATGCGTTAGCAAGTAAAAGAGAGTCAGAATATTTTTCCCTCCAAAACGCATATCGGTATTTTTAAATTAGCATATTCGACCTGTATTAATTTGAAAAAGCTACTGCTCAAGGCAATAGCTCTAAAAAATTATATTAAATATCGACACGTTTACCAAGAATGATCAAATCCCGCTCAATGCCATCCAGCTCGGCAACTTGAGGTAAATGTGCCCATTCTTCAAACCCGAATTTGGAAAAAAGCTTAAGGCTAGGTATATTGTGGGCGAAAATGAAACCCAATATAGTCTTAATACCTAATTTTGGACTCAATTCAATTGCCTTTTGAATCGAAATTTGTCCGATTCCTTTTCCCCGGAAATAATCATCAATATAAATGCTGATTTCGGCAGTGGAATTATATGCCGGTCGGCCATAGAAGGATTGAAAGCTCATCCATCCAGCAGTTTTCCCTTCTATAGTAATGATATATAGCGGTCTACTTTCTGAATGATGTTCCTCAAACCATTTAACCCTCGATTGGACGGATACAGGCTCCGTATCTGCCGTGACCATTCTTGAAGCAATTGTCGAATTATATATTTCAACAATTCTAGGTAAATCAGATAGTTCTGCCTCTCTAAACTCTATGTGCTCTTCCATGATGTAATCTCCTAACTATCATTTATTCAATCTCCAGAATGAAGGGTAATCCCGTTTTTTTGTTTAAGGGACGGTGAATTGACATCCAATCCATTGAAAGTTTTTTATTATCATACACTTTTTACTCTTTATCTGACAATTCCTTTTTTATGTTAAGTCTGCAGATTTTTTGGGTATGAAAAGGATTAAATACTTCTAGTAAAAAGGCAGAGGAGAACCAAATGAAAAAATTGTCAGTTTTTTTGATTATAGTACTGGTTATATGTTTTGTTGCATATGAATTTCAGGCCTCGGAGTCGGAAGATGTGCAAAGGGTGATGGCTTTTGGAGATTCGTTAACCTATGGAAAAGGGGATAAGGATGGAGAAGGATATATAGAAGGCCTGGAGGATGAATTGAATAACCCGGAATCGGAACAAAAAGTGAGTTTTTGGAATTACGGTATAAAAGGCCAGGAAACGGATGGGGTGATGAAACAGCTTGATGATTACCGCATTAAAACGAAACTTGATGAAGCCGATACTTTCATCGTTTATATCGGAACGAATGACTTGATCAATAGTAACGGCGGGGACTTGGAGAAAATAAGTGATCGAAAAATCAATGAGGGTAAACGGGAGTATATCAGCCATCTGAAAAAGATTACGTCAACACTCATAAAGGCAAACGATAAAGCTGATATTTTGGTAGTGGGACTATATAACCCAATTAAAGGAAATCAAAAACTTGAAAAGCATATTCGCGATTATAACCAGTCAATAAAGGGAATAGCGGATAAAGACAATAGGATGTTATTCATTCCTACGAATGATCTTTTTGAAGATAAAAAGAAAACAGAGTATTTCAGTGATAAGTTACATCCGAATGAAAAAGGGTATCAGCTCATTGCGAATCGGGTTTTGGAAAGTTATGATTTCAAATGAAAGCAAAAATGCACAGGAAGGCATTCTGTGCATTCTTGCTTTCTAGGAATTTAATATGGCTTTTAGTTGAGGGAACTGCAAGTCATGGAGCTGCTTGTATCTGCCATTGTTTTGCAATAACTGTTCATGTGTTCCTTTTTCATGAACCTGCCCTTTTTCCAGAACGATTATTTGATCGGCATCATGAATGGTCGATAAACGATGTGCAATCACAATTGAAGTTCGGTTTATCAATAAACGTGACAAAGCTTCCTGTATCAAATGTTCGGATTCTGTATCCAAGGCCGCTGTTGCTTCATCGAGAATGATGATTTGCGGATTTTTCAAAAGTGCCCTGGCAATGGCAATGCGCTGTTTTTGTCCGCCTGAAAGCTTGACTCCGCGCTCTCCAATTTGAGAATCATAACCATCAGGAAAGGCACTGATAAAGTCATGCGCATTTGCCGCTTTGGCGGATTCGATGATTACATCATCTGTAGCATCAAGTTTTCCATACATGATGTTATCACGGATGGAACCGTTGAATAAAATGATATCCTGGGAGACAACCCCCATTTGTCCCCTTAATGATTTCAGTGATACATTTTTGATATCATGGCCATCCATTTTGATTGTTCCATCTTGCGGATCATAAAATCGGATCAAAAGGCTCGTGATGGTCGATTTTCCTGCACCAGAGGAGCCGACCAGAGCAGTTACTTGACCAGCTTTCATGGTCAGGTTTAAACTGCTAAGCACAGGAACATTCTCATCATAAGAAAAATTAACACTTTGAAATTCAATTTGCTTTTTTATGGAAGGGAGTTCAAGGGCATTTCCCTTGTCACTTATTTCAGGTTGTGTTTCCAATATTTCAGTTATCCGCTCAAAGGCGGCGGCTGATTGCTGGACAATGCTGATGACTCGGCTAAAATTGCGAACGGGACTCTGCAGTAACCTCAAATAGGCGAGGAAGGCCACGATTAATCCTATTGTAAATTCACCTTCCATCACTTGCCAAGCACCGAACACAATGACTGCTACAAGGCCGATATTGTTCAATAAATCAATAATCGGACCGAACATGGAACGTAGTCGAACGGACTTAATGTTTGCAGCCATATTTTCCTGATTACGCTCGGCAAACCGCCTTGATTCGAACTCTTCATTCGTAAAAGATTGAATGAGCCGCATTCCTGAAATGGAATCCTGTAACTGGTTGCTGACATCTCCTGCGGAACTTTGCACAGACCTAAATGACATCCTGATGCGTTTCCCGAATACCCTTGTGATATAGAACATGAAAGGGAATATAAAAAGAAGGACAATGGTCAGCTTCCAGTTAATGAAAAGCATATATACCGCCACGGCAATGAAAGTCACCGTGTCCGTCAATACTTGGAGCATGCTCGAAGAGATGAGCTGCTGCAGTAAATTGACATCATTGGTCAACCGGGACATTAAGTCACCAGTTCGATTTTTGTCAAAGAATTTCATATCCAGTGTTTGAATGTGGTCATACATGCTATTCCGTATATCCATAATAGCTCTTTGACCGACCTTGGAAACGATATAGCTGTTAAAGTAGTTCAGTAACGCCAATAAGATGCTGGCACAAAGAATTCCTGTGCCAATCCAGATTAACAAATCATATCTTTTTTCGGGAATGACTTTATCAATCGTAAACTGCGTCAACTGGGGGATGGAGAACTCAAGCAATGAAATGAAAAGCATGATACATAATATCAAAGTGCAAAACTTCCATTTGGATGGTACCCGATTGAACATTTGTTTGAGCATCAACCATATGCTTCCTTTTGAAGGTATTGCATGCATGGAACTGCGGCCTTTGTGGCTGAATGGAATATGTCCTCCACTCATAGCGATCACTCCTATTTAGACTATCTATGATGAATTTTGAAAGTCATTTGAATTTTACCTTAATGACTATGATAGAGCTTTTCAAAAAATAGACAACTTTTAATCGGTTCGTTTGTGTCAAAAAGTATTATTATTTTACACATTCCTATATGAAATGGAATAATTAAAGGAGATTAGCGAGGCTTATAAGAGGAGATGCTAAAAATGAATGAAAATGAAAAAATCAGGGAAGAGCTTTTAAATGCGGTCAACGGACTATCGGATGAACAGCTGAACGCCCATCCTGAACCTGGACGATGGAGCATCATCCAGGTATTGGATCATTTATATTTAATGGAGAGGGCCATAACAAAGAGCATATCCGATAAATTGAAAAGCAACGATAGCATTCCTGCTGTGGATAAACCGATCGAGCTTACTTTAAATCGTGAAGTGAAGGTCCAGGCGCCGCCATTTGTCATTCCGTCAGAATCATACCAAACTTTGAGTGAAGTTAAGGAAAAGTTGTCCGAATCCCGAAAAGCTTTTGTACAGGTCGTTGACCATGCAAAGGAAATTGATCTCGAACAAAAGTCATTACCACATCCTTTGTTTAAAGATTTAAGCTTGAAGCAATGGATCCCGTTCGTGGGACTTCATGAAAAACGGCATTTATTGCAAATTGAAGAATTGAAAGCAAAGTTATAGAAGAAACTCATCCGTCTTTGGTTGAGTTTTTCACTTTCAGACAGATATTCGTAAAGGAAGGATTTTTCAGTGAAAGCCACTTGGGTAAGGACATTTTTGGTATTGGGCTTTTTAGGATTGTTACTGGGGCTCTTGTTCAAGTATATGCTTCCTCCTGATCTGGATGAAATCGAACTGACTGACGAGCTGAATCCGATCGTCGCCGAAAAAAAGGACGAGCTCATTCAATTGGCTAATGACAAAGGCATCCCGGTTATCATTACGGCGGGGTTCCGGTCTTTAGCCGAGCAAAATGAACTCTATGAAAAGGGCAGATCAGACTCGGGCAACATCGTAACGAATGCAAGAGGTGGCGAATCGCTGCATAATTTCGGTTTGGCGATAGATTTTGCCCTCCTTAACAAACAAGGCGAGGCCATTTGGGATATGAGTTATGACGGCAACGATAATGGAAAGTCGGATTGGATGGAAGTCGTAACCATCGCTAAAGGGTTAGGTTTCGATTGGGGAGGGGATTGGGCAGGGTTCAAGGATTATCCGCATTTACAAATGACATTTGGCTTAAGCCTGCGTGAGCTGCAGCAAGGCAAGCAGCCAATAGGGCAGTGAAAGCGGTTGGCTTCATTATAAGCCGCATAATTTTGACTAATAGCAGGAAAATAAGCATGTGAATTGCTTTACAGGTAAGAATTCGATAAAGTGGACTAGTGAGAATCAGACATAAAGGAGTGCAGTCACCATGGAAGAAACAAAAAATTGCCGGGACTCTTTGGTCATAAAAACAAGCCTTGTCCTCCCGCCGGATACAAATAATATTGGTACGATGTTCGGAGGCAAATTAATGGCATACATTGATGATGTAGCGGCTATATCAGCCATGCGTCATGCTCGAAGCAACGTCGTTACTGCATCAACTGATTCTGTCGATTTCCTGCACCCTATTCACGAAGGAAATGCAGTTTGCCTTGAAAGCTTCGTGACGTATACGGGCAGAACATCAATGGAAATCATCGTAAAGGTGGTTGCAGAGGATTTAGTTACAGGAGCCCGGAATTTATGTGTCATTTCATTCTTGACATTTGTTGCCATTAATGAAGAAGGTAAACCAATTCCGGTTCCGCGTTTGGTTCCTGAAACAGAGATGGAAATGAATTTAAATGAATCAGCAAAACAACGGGCCCAAATTAGGAAAAAACGAAGGGAAGATACACAGTTCATTGCAAGCACTTTCGGTGTGAAACTGCCATGGACCGATCAATCAAATCCAGGATTATATAAATAAGATACGCATCCCTTCTGCCGTTCTTATTAATGATTGAGACCAAATTCATTGTGATTTGGTATTTTATTCATTGCCAGGAGTTTTGGGGAAATCACTACTACCATCTTACAGCTTAACTGTATGGGAAAGAAATGTGAAAAGACGCTTGGATAAGTCCAAGCGTCTTTCTTTTGTTATCTTGTTAGGATTTATACTATTAGCACTTTAGTCATCGCTTGCTAAAATACCAAAGAAGCGCAAGATGTTAATGAATAGGTTAATGAAATCAAGATATAGATTCAAGGCCATGAGCGGTACTTCTTCGGCTGTTACCCCGTAATGCTTCATACGATTGAAATCATATAAAATATAACCACTGAAAACTAAAATCCCGATAAAGGAAAAGACCAGCATGGCTGTAGAGCTTAATGGAGAGAAAATGTTGAAAATGCTAATGACAACTAAAGCTAGCAAGGCAGCAAATAACATTCCTCCCAAGAAAGAAAGGTCCCTTTTGGTGGTTGTGGCATAAATCGCCAGCCCTCCAAATACGACTGTCGTCGTAACACCTGCCAGGATCACCACATTTGCCCCTGCAGCAGCTAGGTAGTGTGCGATGATCGGATAGGTCGTAATTCCAGAAATCAACGTGAAACTATACAAAAATGTGTAGCCGATGGCTTTTTTCTTCCGCAATATAAATGCTCCAATCAACATGGCGATCTCAAGTATCGCTAACGGAAGAAACAACGATGGCGGTACAAGAGTGCCGAGAGCCATCCCTAAAACGGAAACGGCAAGTGATAAAGCGAACGTCCGCATGACCGACGGCATATAAGTTTGTACAGTTTGTGAATACATTCAATCACCTCATCATTTATTTTCTACCGTTTTCTACGAATCTGTTTTAAAAAGGTTTCATTGCATTACATCAAAATTTGGTGTTTTTTTTAAAGTAATGAAATATATATGAAGTAATTACCTTTTTTATGATATTCTTACAAATATACTAATTTTTCTGAAATATTAAAATACTTCTGTCGGAACCATTCCGCAGTACGTAAAAAGACAAGGTCAATAAATGGGCATAATCTTTAAAAAAAGATATCTTGAAATAATAAATTCAAAATTATTGATTCTATATATTTAATCGGACTTCAAAACTTTACTGTATAACAGTTATAAAGGAAATGATTTTTTATTGCAGAAAATTATTCCTAAAGTTATAAAAAATGAAAAAAATGTGATTATTTTCTATAAAAACTATTGTATAAATGTAAAAAATTGATTAAAATTCTAACTAATTATCAGAAGATTAATTATTTTCCCGATAAAATAGTTTAGGGGGAGCAAGGATGAAGAAAGCTATTTTACAAATAGAGAACCTAACTACCTCATTTCGAATCGGTAGCAAATATCATGCAGCGGTGGATGATGTTTCGTTTACGGTGAATGAAAATGAAATTGTAGCAGTTGTTGGAGAATCAGGTTGTGGAAAGAGTGCCTTGGCCTTATCTATCATGCAATTACATAATAAGCAGAGAACGAAATCCGAAGGAAATATCAATTATAAAGGTCAAAATCTACTAAAGTTGAATGATGTGCAAATGAATAAAGTCCGTGGTAAGGAATTGGGTATGATATTTCAGGAACCATTAACGGCTTTGAACCCGCTCATGACCATAGGAAAACAGATCGAGGAGAATCTTGATTACCATACTGAACTCTCCAGTGCTGAAAAAAAGAATAGGACGATTGAACTTTTGACACAAGTGGGAATTCCATATCCTGAACGGACGTACAAGCAATATCCGCATGAGCTCTCGGGCGGAATGCGGCAAAGGGCAATGATATCGATTGCCATTGCTTGCAACCCTGCACTGGTAATTGCAGATGAACCCACGACGGCACTCGATGTTACGATTCAAGCACAAATACTTGATCTGCTGAAGGATATCCAAAGCAGGACAAAAATGGGTATCATCTTAATTACACATGATCTGAGCGTCGTAGCAGAGGTCGCTGACAGGATCGTTGTCATGTATGCAGGTCAGGTAGTGGAAACGGGAAGTGTTAAAGAGATATTCAACAATCCGCTGCATCCATATACAAGGTCGTTATTAAATTCGATTCCTTCGGCTGCAAACGAGAAAAATCGTTTGCACGTTATCGAGGGAATCGTTCCATCGATAGCGAAAATGGATCGGATAGGATGTCGCTTCCAAGATAGGATTCCTTGGATACCTAAGCATGCGCATGAAGAGACACCCCGGCTTCACGAAGTGGGCAACGATCATTTTGTGCGCTGTACGTGCTATAAAGAATTTTATTTTCAAGCTGAAGGAGATGCATCGGCCCATGACATTACTCAAATTAGATAATCTGAAAGTGCATTTTCCAATAAGGGGCGGTTTTTTCAGAAGGGTGGTTGATCACGTAAAGGCCGTGGACGGTGTTTCCTTTGAGTTACAGCAAGGGGAAACATATGGTTTGGTCGGGGAATCCGGAAGCGGCAAGTCCACGACAGGCAAGGCAGTGGTCAAGCTGAATGATGTCACATCCGGACAAATCCTGTTTGAAGGCAGGGATTTAGCATCTTTAAGTAGAAAAGAAATTAAACCATTTAGAAAAGATATCCAAATGATTTTCCAAGACCCGTATTCATCATTGAATCCCAAGAAGAGGGTACTGGACATCATTGCCGAACCGCTGAGGAACTTTGAACGGTTATCACCTTCAGAGGAAAAGAAAATCGTCCAGGACTTCTTGGATAAAGTCGGACTCAGTCCGGAGTCGATTCACAAGTATCCTCATGAATTTTCAGGGGGGCAGCGCCAGCGTATTGGGATTGCCAGGTCTTTGACATTGAAACCTAAACTGATCATTGCGGATGAACCGGTGTCAGCACTGGATGTTTCCGTTCAGGCACAGGTATTGAATTTCCTTCAGGATCTCCAACAGGAGTTCAATTTGACTTATTTATTTGTCGGTCATGACTTAGGTGTAATCCGGCATATGTGTGACCGGATGGGAGTTATGTATCGCGGTAGATTGGTAGAGGAAGGCAAAAGCGAGGAAATCTATGAAAATCCGCAACATATATACACGAAGCGCCTGATTGCCGCCATTCCGGATTTAGAGCCGGAAGTTCGCGAAGATAAAGTGCAGCTTAGAAAAAAACTCACCTCGGAATATGAGTCTACCTACTCAAAATATTTCGATGAGGATGGACGTGCCTACGATTTGAAGCCAATCTCATCGACACATAGAGTCGCATTACAATAAGGAGGTGTAAGGAATATGTGGAAGTTTATCCTAAGGCGTTTATTAGTTATGATCCCGCAGCTCTTTTTATTGAGCATCATCGTTTTCATGATGGCAAAAGCAATGCCGGGAGATGCACTGTCAGGTCAGGAAATCAATCCTAGGGCCAACCCGGCCGAGCTTGATAGGATCAGGGAAGAACTGGGTTTGAATGACCCTTGGTACCAACAATATATAAGGTGGGCATCCAATGCAGTACAGGGGGATTTCGGTATTTCCTATACACATAAGACGCCCGTCATGGATGTTATAGAAGACAGGCTTTGGAACACGGTGTTCCTGGCGTTGGTCACGCTTATCTTTACATATATGCTTGCGATTCCATTAGGCATACTTAGTGGAAGGTATAACGATACCTGGGTGGATAAAACCGTTACGGGTTATAGCTATGTAGGATTTGGCACGCCGATTTTCATTTTTGCTTTAATCATGTTATTCATTTTCGGATTTGCCCTGGATTGGTTCCCGTCTGGCGGCAGTGTCGATTCAAAAGTGGATGAAGGAACATTTGCCTATGTTGTAAGCAAGATCAATCATTTGATTTTACCAGCTTTAAGTACAGCTTTAATTGCAACAACAAGTACGATCCAATATTTGCGAAATGAAATCATCGATAATAAAATCAAGGATTTCGTAAGGACTGCTCGTTCGAAGGGAGTGCCTGAATCAAAAGTATATTCACGGCATATCCTGAGAAATTCCTTTTTACCGATAGCGGCATTCTTAGGTTATGAAATTACCGGATTGATCGGCGGCGCGGTCATAATCGAGACCATTTTCAGTTATCCGGGTCTGGGGCAGCTTTTCCTTAGTTCAGTCAGCCTGCGGGATTTCAGCGTTGTCACGGCCATCGTCATGATGACGGGATTTGCCACTCTGCTTGGCACTCTTCTTTCGGACATCATACTTAGTGCGGTCGATCCGCGCATACGGATAGAATAGGAGCGGGGTGAGCGTATGGAAATGAAAGTAGAAACGGGAAAGAACATACAAGTGAAAGATGTGAGCCCTTCAGGAATCAAAATCATCTGGCAGGAAATCAAAAAGGATAAGCTTGCCATGGGCTCATTGATCATATTAGCAGCCATATTGATTTTTGTTTACGGTGCGTCGTTCTTCATGGACGCCAAGGAAATAGCCAAGGTCGATTTTCTCTCCATTTATATGGAACCATCTTCAGACTATTGGCTTGGAACCGATTATGGCGGCCGGGACGTATTCGGACAACTGATAATAGGTACCAGAAATTCATTCACGATCAGTTTATTCATTACATTATTCACGGCTATCATCGGTTTATCATTAGGGCTTCTGGCTGGCTACTTCGGCGGGGCAACCGATAATGTGATCATGCGCGTTATCGATTTCGTGATTGCACTGCCGCAATTGATGTTCATCATCGTTGTAGTCACGATTGTACCGATCTTCAATGTATATGTTTTCATTTTAATCATGACGATGTTTTTATGGACAGGCAAGGCCAGGCTGATTCGTTCAAAGGCTTTGTCAGAGCGTGAGCTGGATTATATCCACGCCTCACAGACACTCGGGACGCAACATTGGAAAATCATCCTGTTTCAGCTTCTGCCCAATGTCAGTTCACTGATCATCGTTAACTTCATTTTGAATCTTGCTGGCAATATTGGCTTAGAATCCAGTTTGACTTTCTTAGGGTTCGGTCTTCCGGAGAGCACACCGAGTTTAGGTACGCTCATCAGTTATGCTCGTAATCCAGATGTTCTGGAAAACAAGTGGTGGATATGGGTACCCGCATCACTCATGATTTTAGTGTTGATGCTGAGTATAAATTTCGTTGGTCAAGCGTTAAAACGCGCAGCCGATGCTAGACAAAGAAGAGCATAAAAAAAGGGGAGTGTATGATATGAAAATCAAAAGCTACAGTAAGGTATTAAGTGCATTGGCCATTTCGTCTCTACTGCTTGCTGCATGTTCGGATGATACGGAGAAATCGTCAACGAAAGAGAAAAAAGGGAAAGATGTCGAACAGGTCGATACCTCTAAATTCCCGACAAAGACGACGAATCAAGGAGAGCCGATTAAAGGCGGCCATTTAACATATGGTTTGGTATCCGATACCCCGTTTGAAGGGATATTAAACAAGGTTTTCTATCAAGGCGAACCCGATAACCAAGTTATCACATTCTTTGATGAGGATTTATTGGATACAGACGAAAACTATGTATATACAAATGAAGGTGCCGCTTCCTATGAGATTTCGGATGATCATAAAACGGTCACGCTGACGATTAAGGAAAATGTAAATTGGCACGATGGAAAACCAGTGACAGGCGCTGATTTAGAATATGCATACCTTGTCATGGGAAGCAAGGATTACAAGGGTGTACGCTATGATGAACAAATGGCTTTAATTGAGGGTATGGAAGAGTATCATGAAGGGAAAGCGGACAAGATTTCAGGCATTAAAGTCGACGACAAGAAAATCACTTTCACTTTCAAAAAAGCGAATCCTTCCGTCACGACTGGATTATGGACATACCCGCTTCATAAAGAATACTTAAAAGATGTTCCGATTGCAAAGTTGGAATCTTCGGATAAGATCCGTAAAAACCCGATTGGTTTTGGACCATTCAAAGTGAAGAAAATCGTTCAAGGGGAAGCGGTCGAATTCGAAGCTAATAAAGATTATTACCGCGGTGAACCTAAATTGGACAGTGTCACATTAAAAGTCGTGAATCCGTCCGTTGTCGTCAAGTCACTTGAAAACGGTGATCTCGATGTAGCGGAGGTCCTGGCTGAGCAATATGATCAGGCCAAGGAATTGGATAATGTCGAATTATTGGGGAAAGTTGAATTAGCCTATACCTATATTGGTTTCAACTTCGGTCATTATGATAAGGAAAAAGAAGAAAACGTTATGGATGAGAACCCGAAATTCGGTGACAAACGCCTTCGTCAGGCGATGGCTTATGCCATCAATAATGAAGAAGTTGGCGAAAAGATGTTCAAGGGACTTCGCTTCCCTGCCAACTCTGTCATTACACCGAACTTTAAATATAACAATAAAGATGTAAAACCATATGAATATAATCCTGAAAAAGCTAAAAAACTTTTGGATGAAGCAGGATTTGTAGATACGAATAATGATGGCATTCGTGAAGATGCAGACGGAAAAGAGTTCAAGATCAACTTTGCTTCCATGAGCGGTTCCGATGTTTCTGAGCCACTAGCAAGATATTATATCCAACAATGGGAACAAGTTGGTTTGGACGTAGAATTGCAGGATGGAAGGCTGCATGAGTTCAATTCATTCTACGACCTGCTGAAAAAGGATAATGATAAAGTGGATATTTATCAAGCTGCATGGGGTGTCGCTTCCGATCCGGATCCATCAGGAATATGGTCCAGATCTGCAGAATTTAACTATACCCGCTGGGTGAGTGAAAAAAATGATGAGCTTCTTGCTAAAGGGATTTCAGAGGAAGCCTTCGATGATCAATATCGAATCGATACGTATAATGAGTGGCAGGAATTGATCCATGAAGAGGTTCCGGTCATTCCGACATTATTCCGTTATCAATTGGCGGGAGTGAATGAACGTGTGACAGGTTATGATTATCTCGCTGGCCGCCAATATCAGTGGCATAATGTCGGGGTAACGAAATAATTTAATTGATGACAATCGGCTGCCTTTATGGGCGGTCGATTTTTTTGCGTTTCAATGTAGAGGATAAAGGTTATATAGATAATAGTAAGTAATTGGAAGGGTGATATTGATGGAAGTGAGAAATCCTAATGAAACAAAGAGAGAGTTAGAAATATTGTTTACTGAATCGGTTGGCCGTTTACTGAAACCTCTCGAAGAGGAAATCATTGCAGACATTGTAGCCTATCCAGACGAAAAGAGAATTGCCTTCTTGGAATATATGAAGGAAATGTCCAACAAACAAAGACAGTTGAAGTAAGTTGAACTTTCATCATGAAGGAGGTTTTTTTATGAGGAACGAAGATATGGACAGATACAAAGTATGGCGCGATAAGTGGAAAAGAAGAGTGAATATGGAGAACTTAGCGTTATATGGAATTTCAACATTAGTTATGGCCATGTTGCCTGTCCTGGCTTTTATGAGTTAAATCGATTAAAGGACCGCCTTTTGGCGGTCTTTAAATATGTTAAAAGTTGCCATGAAAAGATATAATGAAGCAATAGGAAAGGAGAGATGATACGCATGTGTGTGATCGAAGAAAAAGAAATTGTATCTTACATAAAAGAATTGGTGTCCATACCCAGCCCCTCCGGCTATACAGAGCAAGCCATTAAATACGCGGCTGATTTCATGGAGCAGAGGAAGGTTCCTTACAAGATCACGAATAAAGGGGCATTGCTTGCTTCATTGAAAGGCGAAAATGATGGCAAACATCGTTTGCTGACTGCCCATGTCGATACACTGGGGGCCATGGTAAAGGAAATCAAGGCGAATGGCCGCCTTAAATTGACAATGATCGGCGGTTTCCGCTGGAACTCAGTGGAAGGGGAGTATTGTAAAATCCATACAGCTGACGGAACCATTATCACCGGGACCATTTTAATCAATCAGACCTCTGTCCACGTATATAAAAATGCCGGCGATGCCAAGCGTGATGATGAGACAATTGAGGTCCGGATAGATGCTGTCGTGAAGACAAAAGCGGAAACAGAGGCCATTGGCATTTCTGTTGGAGATTTTGTCTCCTTTGAACCAAGAGTGGAAGTGACGGATACAGGCTTTTTGAAATCAAGGCATTTGGATGATAAAGCTAGCGTTGGCATCCTCCTTCATATCATTGACCTCATTTCCACAGGAAAAATAAAATTGGCATATACGACCCATTTCCTGATTTCCAACAATGAAGAAATCGGCTATGGCGGAAATTCCAATATCCCTGAGAAAACAGTCGAATATCTAGCAGTCGATATGGGCGCGATCGGCGATGGACAATCGACGGATGAATTCAGCGTATCCATTTGCGCAAAAGACTCCTCAGGTCCATATCATTATAAACTGCGTCAGCATTTAGTTTCACTTGCCCAAGCAAATGCCGTCGACTACCGCGTCGATATTTATCCATATTATGGGTCGGACGCTTCCGCTGCAATCCGGGCAGGATATGATGTCGTACATGGTCTGATCGGACCGGGAATCGATGCCTCACATGCCTTCGAGCGGACACATGTTTCTTCATTAAAGCATACAGCCAATCTGATTTTGCACTATATCCAATCAGAGCTGGTGTAATCGTGAAAAAAGCCCGCACTCATGTGCGGGCTTTTAACTGTTTTATAGCGCTATTTTTAGTATAGTACTGTGTTAGTGAAATGCACGTGAATTTCGGTCATTTACTCGTGAGTTTGAGCGTAATACTCGTCAATTGGCGTAAGTACAAAAAATAAAGATTTACAATGATAATTCTTGTGGAGGTTCACCGTTGTTGTTCATCAATCGGATGCTTTCCGGCTTAATTTGCAGGATTAAATAATTCGGATCTTTCGGACCTTCGAACCAATCTTCAAAGGATTCATTCCATAATTTATCCTTCAGATCCTGCGAATCGTTTATTTTCGAGGTACCTGAGATTTCCAGGTAAGAATCGCCCAATCCTTTATTATCATAGCCGATCAGGATATGAACATTAGGATTCTTTTCAATTTCATCAATTTTTTCCGTCTTTCCACTCGTTGGTGTGTATAAAGTTAAATCATCGTTAAAGAATGTCATATAGCGTGAATGTGGTTTGTTGTTTTCAACTGAAGATAAAACTCCTATTTTATGATCACGGATGATGTTCAATACTTTTTCTTTAATTTGGTTTTCGCTCATTTTTGCACACTCCTTTTATTTTTTTACTCTATTACTTTTCCTCTCTTTTCATTAAGTTAAACAAAATTCTACAGTTTCCCATTTTTATGAATGAAGATTGATAGAAGTTGCCATACTAGTCATTATGTGTTCTATTTTGAGCAATTTCATGATGTTAATCCATTTGTAAAGGTGAGTATGATGAATGAATTGTGGTGAATTACTTATCATTGGCGGGGCAGAGGATAAGTGCCTTGAAGGTGAAGTATTAAATAAATTTGTCGAACTTGCAACCCGTAATAGGGATGGCGGAATAGGAATATTGCCTACAGCGAGTGAAATTCCTGAGGAAGTGAGTACAGAGTATATCAAGATTTTCAGGGATTTAGGCGTGGGCAGGGTGGAAGTGATCAAGTTGGATTCAAGGCAGGATGCAGATGACCCAGCAATTTGTGAACAGCTGACATCTTTTTCCGCCGTTTTCATTTCAGGGGGAAACCAAAGCCGATTGTTTGAGCTGATTGGAAAAACCAAATTCCACGATGCCCTTTCTAAAGCCTGGCATAAAGGAATGGTGATAGCAGGGACAAGTGCTGGTGCTTCCATTTTAGGTAAGCATATGATCATTGCTGCTGACACGATGCTGAATGACAATAAGTTAAAGGTTGAGATTGGGATGGGTTTCGGCTTCCTTGACGATTTGATAATCGATCAACATTTTTCCCAGCGTGGCCGATTTGACCGCCTGTTAAGTGCGATAGCAGGGAAAAAGGAAATTATGGGTATTGGCATTGATGAAAATACAGCAATTTTAGTTAAAGACGGTCATTTTGAAGTAGTTGGCCAACATCAAGTATTGGTGCTTGATGGCAGCACAAGTGACTATATCAATATCACATCTTCTGATAATGGCAGTGAAGAGTTGACTCTTTCGGGATTTAACCTACATGCACTAACCAGAGGATACCGTTTTGACCTGCTTGCAAGGAAATTGTTGATGAAAAAGGGGATCCAACAATGATAATCAATCGAGTCCGTTATTTAAAAGGACCTAATTATTTTGCTTATACACCGACGATTTGCATTGAATTGGATATAGGGGAACTGGAACAGAAACCATCTGATTCAATACCTGGATTCAATGAAAAATTGTTAAAGGCACTCCCGAACCTGGGAAGCCACACATGTTCAAAAGGGTATCGAGGCGGTTTCGCCGAAAGGCTGAGAAAAGGAACATGGATGGGACATATATTGGAGCATATGACGATTGAGCTTCAAAACCTGGCCGGGATCGAAGCCATTCGTGGAAAAACGATAATGATGGAAAAGAAGGGCTTTTATTATGTGACCTTTGACTATCAGGAGCCTCACTCAGGTCTTCAAGCTTTTTTAGCAGCAAAAGATATAGCGGAAGCCATCCTGAATGGTGAAAAGCATATAAATGTACAATCTTATGTAAAACAAATAGAGCAGTTATATTATAAAAATAAACTGGGGCCAAGTACCGAAGCCATTTTTAAAGCAGCACAAGCAAAAGGTATCCCTGTCGAGCGAATGGGTGATGAAAGCTTACTGCGTTTAGGAACCGGTACAAGGCAGAAGTATGTCCAGGCGACAATTTCCAGCCAGACTTCGAATATTGCCGTTGAGAATTCATGTGACAAATCATTGACCAAATCAATTTTAAGAGGGTGTGGACTCCCTGTACCTGAAGGGGAAGTTGCCCATTCCATCGAAGATATCTTTGCCTCGGCGGACAGGCTGGGTTTTCCGCTGGTCATTAAACCGTACAATGGGAGGCAGGGGCAGGGCGTCATCACCCATATCAAAAATAAGGATGAACTATTCAATGTAATCAATTGTTTGGAGCCGCATGTGGAGAAGTACATAGTCGAACGGCATATTGAAGGACATGATTATCGGTTACTGATAGTCAACGGTGAACTTATAGCCGCTAGTTTGAGGCTTCCTCCCTTTGTTATTGGCAACGGTAAGGAATCGATACGTAAATTGATAGAAAAGGAAAATTGTAATGATTTGCGGGGAGAAGGACATGAGAAGCCAATGTCAAAGATCCCGCTTACACATACCGTGACGTGTTATTTGGAAAAATCGAATCGGACGCTCGATACCATTCCGAATCAAGGGGAATTGGTTCAAGTTGTCGGCAATGCAAATCTTTCGACTGGTGGAAAGGCAATCGATGTAACGGATCAGGTTCATCCCACCATTAAAAATATGTCGGTTGCTGCCGCGAAAGCGGTTGGTCTGGATATAGCCGGAATCGATTTTATCTGTGAGGATATATCCAAACCAATCGAGCATTCACGGACTGCGATTATTGAAGTGAATGCTGCTCCGGGAATTCGAATGCATCATTATCCGAGCGAAGGGAAAAAAAGGGATGTAGGCAAGGCCATTGTCGATTATTTATTTCCGACTCGGGAAGAGGCAGCTATACCGATCATCGCAGTGACCGGAACAAATGGAAAGACGACAACGACCCGATTGGTTCATTATTTTCTTTCTAATGAAAATACAAAGGTGGGTATGACGAATTCAGATGGAGTATATATCGGCGATGAGGTAATGGATCAGGGTGACTGCAGTGGCCCGGTCAGTGCAAGAATGGTATTGGCCCATCCTGAAGTTGATGTAGCCGTATTGGAAACGGCCCGGGGAGGGATTCTTCGTGAAGGTCTTGCTTTTCGTAAATGTGATGTGGGGATCATTACCAATGTAAGTGAGGATCACCTCGGCCATGATGGAATCGATACATTGGATGATCTCATTAAATTAAAGAGGCTGGTAGCCGAAGTCGTAATGAAAACAGGCTATTGTGTGCTGAATGCAGATGATCCGAATGTAGCAGCCATGAACGCTCATACAGATGGAGAGGTCATTTACACCTCTACTGATGCCACCCAGCCTCACGTGAAGGCTGCGATAAATGGGGGATGTAAAGTTTGGTACGTCAATGAACAAGGTGTAATCTGTCATTCATCTGATGGTGTCATCCGACAATTTATGGATTGCACCAAGATTCCAATAACGATTTCCGGCATGGCACGTCATAATATCGCCAATTTACTTCAAGCGTTAGCCGCAGCCGAGACTCAAGGCATTTCAATGGAAGAACTACGAAGGAAGGCTGCCACATTTATGCCTGATACGAATTTGTCCAAAGGACGTTTCAATTTAAAAAAGTTGAAAGAGCGCACGATCATCATCGACTATGCCCATAATGAAGCAGGATTGAAGGCCATATTCGAAACGGTCAGTGCCTATAACAAAAATCGTCTTATCACTGTTTTGGCAGGACCTGGGGACCGTATTGATGAAGAGCTAATCAGGCTCTCCAAGGAGGCGGCCATGAATTCTGATCTATTCATCATTAAAGAAGACGATGATTTGCGGGGCAGGGAGCCGTTCGAAGTAGCCAGACTGCTTCAGGAAGCTGCCGTAGAAGCAGGGTTACAAAAAGATCGGACCTTAATCGAACCTAATGAATTGGACGCATTCGTAAAAGCGTGGGAAACATCACAACCGGGTGACCTATTATTGTTCTTTTACACGGATTTCGAATATGTAGAGAAGTTTTTCGAAAAGGTTTCAACAAATCCATTGCCGAAGAAATAAAATAGTGAATTTCGCCCTGAAAATCCACTTTCCATCAAGGCTAGCAATTACTCGCGAAAATTTAACTTTATGAAAAAAAAAGCTAATCCAATTGGATTAGCTTTTTTTCATAACCGTTTCATTTGCAGCCGGAACAACGGCATGGTCTTTTTTATATATTCGCTGAAGCACGATGGACTGAACAATCATGAAAATACCTCCGATTGACCAGTATAACGGCAAAGCAGCAGGAGCGGAGAAAGAAATGAATAAAATCATTGCTGGTGAGAGCAGGCTCATCATCTTCATTTGTTTCTGCTGTTCCTCCGGCATTTGTCTCATGGAAATGACCGATTGGAAGTAATAAATGACACCAGCAATAATCGCCATGGCAATATTCGGCTGACCAAGGCTGTACCAAAGGAAACTATGGGTCGCAATTTCATGTGAGCCTTGGATCGCATAATAAAAGCCCATTAGAATCGGCATTTGAATTAAGAGCGGCAAACAGCCCATGTTTAAAGGATTGACTCCATGCTTTTGGTAAAGCTGCATCATTTCCTGTTGAAGGGCCTTTTGTTTAGCTGGATCTTTCGTCTCTTTGATTTTCTGCTGGATTGCAGTCATTTCCGGTTTCAGCCCATTCATCTTCGTTTTCATGCTAAGCTGTGTTTTATATTGCTTGGCAGTCAGTGGAAGCAAGACAAGGCGAATCAAAAATGTCATCATGATGATGCTTAAACCATAGTTGCCATTAAATAAATCAGCATTAAATTCCAACATTTTTGTCATAGGGTTAACCAATGCGGTATGAAATGGACCGCTCGTTGCTGCTGAGCATCCTGTCAATAGGGTCGTTGCCAGAAATAGTACGGCAATTAGAAACATGTTTTTCTTCTTCAATATAATTTCCTCCTCAAATTGTTAGTGGTTAAACAAAGAGAAGGAGGCTTGGCTCATCGGAATCATCTGGTGAATCCTTTTGCCGGATAAATGTGAAGAAGCGCTGTGCACCGCGCCAGTCAAAAATGCTGCCCGCATGAACGGGGGATTTACTTTTATCTGTATGAACGGAAGCTTGATATTTGTCGTTCAAGAGCGATTGCTTTTTATTTAAGAAGTAAAACGCAGCCAGTGGAAAGACAAAGGTAAATAAGTAACCTGCCCATACCGCATGGCGAACGGTCTGATAATCGAATTCTAATAATAATTCCCACATAGGAATCCCTCGTTTTTTCTAAGATAAGAAAATTTGGCCTCCCACAATGATTCAGGGCCTGAAATGACTTTTGACTTTATTGAGTTTAAATCATTAAGAACACTATATCAAATTCTAGTGCAAGAAAGCTAAAAAATACAGGGATTTTTTCAAAAAATAAACAGGGAATATTTTCTGACGCATTATTTTCCGTTTAAAGGTTCAGTAGAACCACAAAGTAGAGACAGTAATTAGGAATGAAAATGCACATATGGCCGTTCGTCTACATACGGATAAAAGAAAGTTCAATTATGAGGTGAAAAAGTATGAAACCATACAATTCATTCTATCAACACCATAACGGTACTGAAAATATCTATCAAAATGCACATCTCCGAAACATGGATAATGATTTCTTGGCGATTCCATATCCAAAACAGATAATGGATGTAAGGACTCCTCCTGGCCCGCCTGGCCCGTCCTATGGGGACCATCCGCCGCCGCGGCCGCCGCACGGAGGAGGCCCGCCTCATATAGCTCCGCCATTATTCACTCCACAACTTCACGATGGAATGTCTAAGGCAATGGACACTGATTCAATGAAAGGGTGTTTATACAAACATACGTATGTTTGGCTTAAAAATGGCCGCTCATTTTGGTTTTACCCCACATATGTCGGCTATAATTCCGTGGCAGGTTATCGATGGAGACGAAGTCAACAGCGATGGGCATATTATGGAACGGACGCGCATGAGATACAATTCTTTCATTGTTATTAAAATAACAATCCGCATTAGCGGATTGTTCAGTTGTGGACAAAAGGGGGTCGAATAAAATGGGTGTGGGTCGAATAAATGCGTGGATGACCGAATAAAGTGGGTCGAATAAAATGATGAACGGTCGAATAAAGTGGGGGGTAGGTCGAATAAAATGGGTGAACGGTCGAATAAAGTGCGGTGTAGGTCGAATAAAATGGTGAACGGTCGAATAAAGTGGGGTGTAGGTCGAATAAAATGCGTGAAGGGCCGAAAAAAGTGTGGTGTGGGTCGAATAAAATGGTGAACGGTCGAAGAAAGTGGGTTGTGGGTCGAATAAAATGATGAACGGTCGAATAAAGTGGGGTGTAGGTCGAATAAATGCGTGAATGGTCGAAAAAAGTGTGGTGTGGGTCGAATAAAATGGTGAACGGTCGAATAAAGTGGGGTGTAGGTCGAATAAACGCGTGAAGGGCCGAAAAAAGTGTGGTGTGGGTCGAATAAAGTGGGGTGTAGGTCGAATAAAATGGTGAACGGTCGAATAAAGTGGGGTGTGGGTCGAATAAAATGGTGAACGGTCGAATAAAGTGGGGTGTAGGTCGAATAAAATGGTGAACGGTCGAATAAAGTGTGGTGTGGGTCGAATAAAGTGGGGTGTGGGTCGAATAAAGTGGGGGTCGAATAAAATGGTGAACGGTCGAATAAAGTGGGGTGTAGGTCGAATAAAATGGTGAACGGTCGAATAAAGTGGGGTGTAGGTCGAATAAAATGGGTGAACGGTCGAATAAAGTGGGGTGTAGGTCGAATAAATGCTTGAATGGTCGAAAAAAGTGTGGTGTGGGTCGAATAAAATGCGTGAAGGGCCGAAAAAAGTGTGGTGTGGGTCGAATAAATGCCTGAACCCCAAAAAAAGTGCTCCGGCTGAAAACAACGGGGAAGTTTTTTTAAGAAGGAGGTTCGGAATGGTCTCACCCCGAACCATGATTATAAAAATTTCTGTAACCCTTATTAGATTAAGAAGGCAAATTCATTGAAAGATTCAATCAAAAAAATAATCAGGAAAATCAGAAATGATCCCATCTAACTGCATCTTTTTGAACATGCGGATTTGTTTTTTATTGTTGACGGTCCATGTATATACTTTCATTCCGTGCTTTTGGATTCGCATTTGCAGTTTCGTACTCAAAATCGTTTGCTTTGGATTCAAAAATGATGCAAACTCGGCAATCTCCTTTAATTTTTGGTCATTAATTCGCCGTTTTATCAAAACGCCCACTTGTATGTCTGGCATTAATTGATGAAACCTTTTCATGGATTCCATATCGAACGAATGAACCATTATCCTATTTTCACTTGTTGAATATTCTTGGAATTTTCCTAATTCTTCTGCAAGTTTCCGTTCAATGCCGGGATAAGCAGATGGATGTTTTAATTCGATTAAGATTCCGACTTTTGACCCGAAATTTTCCAATACCTCACTTAATAAAGGAATTTTTTCGTTTTTAAAACGGGAATGATACCAGCTTCCTGCATCCAGTTCCTTTAATTCGGCAGCCGTGTAATCACGGATGTTCCCTTTGCCGTTCGTGGTTCGATCCAGAGTTGGGTCATGATGAACCACAAGTACATCATCTTTACTAAGATGGATATCCACTTCCAGGAAATCAGCTCCCAATTCAATAGCTTTATTATAAGATGCCATTGTATTCTCGGGGCAATATCCAGATGCACCGCGATGTCCAATTTTAAGTGGTGAATGCTGCATTTTGAAGTCCTCAGGGAAAACACCCTTTGTTCGATTAGAATAGATGGCGAACAGGACAAGTATGGCTACCAAGATAATAAGAAAAAATGCAATCATCTTTCACACTCCTTTTAGGAATTAAAATTCTTAAATATTCTTTAGAAAGAATATAAAGAAGTTTTCAGGACAGCCTCATTTCACAATTTTACATGTTAGCCAGGGAAAAATCATGTTTTACACAATGTTATAATCCCGACTTAAAGGATTTATTGGAAAGGTATGGAATACATATAATTTAAGTATCAATAAGGGGGGAAAGCAGATGGAGTTGCAGGTGAAACCGAAGTCTAAAAAATCGAGGGGGAATTTTGGTTTATATTTTTCCCTGCCCATTCTGTCTTGGGCGTTTTACGATTTTGCCAATACGATTTTTTCTTCTAATATCAATACGATTTTCTTTCCATTCTTCCTCCAGGAACAGATTGGGGAAAATGCCGTTCTTGATCAGATTGCCAGTACCTTCATCTCCTACGCAAATGCGATTGCCAGTTTGTTTCTAGTTTTGTTTTCCCCGCTGTTCGGTGTCATGATCGATCGAACGGGAAAAATGAAAAAATACATTATGATTTTCACACTCATTTCCGTTGTAAGTACATTTTTTATGGGGGTATTTGGAGGGGCGCCGTTCGATGGGAAGCTTCTTGGCATTCCAATTTCCTTGGCGATCGTCATTCTTTTATTTGTGATAGCAAAGTTTTTCTATCATTCGAGTCTTGTTTTCTATGATACGATGATGAGTGATTTAGGCACGAAACAGCAATTGCCGCTTATATCAGGATTTGGCGTGGCGGTAGGCTACCTTGGAACGTTAGTGGGCCTGTCCATCTATCCATTCATAAGTAAAGGGAGTTCACATGAAGCCTTTATTCCCACGGCCATTTTATTTCTGGTTTTTTCCCTTCCATTGTTCTTTTTTTTAAAAGAGTCTCCAAAACAGCAAAAAGCGAAACAATCTTTTTTATCCGGTTATAAGGAAATTAAATCCACATTTAAAGAGATGAAATCCCATCGATCGGTTTTTACATTCATGATTGCTTATTTCTTTTTAAATGATGCAATTGCGACCACTATCGGCATGATGGCCATATATGCCAAGACTGTTGTTGGATTTTCCTCAAGCGGATTCATTTTGCTTTACTTGGTTTCGACAGTATCGAGTATTGCCGGATCGTTTCTGTTTGGATACATCACGCAGTCGAAGGGGCCGCGGCTAGCTGTGACATATGTGGGTGTTCTGCTTTTGGTTGCTTTATTTATAGCGGTCTTTGCACAAACCGCTCTATGGTTCTGGGTTGCCGGAAGTATGTTCGGCATTTCGCTTGGTTCGATGTGGGTGACATCACGGACATATATCATTGAATTGACCCCGGATGAGAAGAGGGGGCAATTTTTTGGACTATTTGCATTCTCAGGAAAAGTCTCTTCAATAATCGGTCCGCTTTTATATGGAACAATAACGTTGGTATTCCATGACCTCGGTACATTGGCGAGCAGGATGGCATTGGGCTCATTGATCATCATGGCGGTAATAGGACTGGGCTTTCTTTTGAAAATGAAGGGATTGGAAGAAGTGAACTAAGAAAAAAGGGAATGGAGCCGGCCTTAATGCCGTATCCATTCCCTTGCATAATCTTATACCAAAATCAAGGTAACATCGACGTTCCCGCGAGTCGCTTTTGAATAGGGGCAGGTCATATGTGCTTTTTTGGCGAAGTCTTCAGCCTCTTCCCTGCTTAGGTCGGGAATAGAAACATCCAATCTTACAGCCAATTTAAAGCCGCCGTCATCCTCATCTTTACCGATCGTGACATTTGCCGTCACGGAAGTATCGACATTTTTCTTTTCTTTTTGCAGAACAAGATTCAAGGCACTGTCAAAGCAAGCCGCGTAACCGGCTGCGAATAACTGTTCAGGGTTTGTGGCGCGCTCACCGGAACCACCTAATTCCTTCGGTGATCTCACATCGAAGTCCAAAATCCCGTCCTCTGATTTAACATGTCCCTCACGACCGCCTTGTACGGCAACTGTAGCTGTGTATAATGGTTTCAATGAAAACAACTCCTTTGTTTATTCTTACTATCATTAGTTCCCTCCTGTAAGTCTTGTTAAACAAAATGAAAGCGAGTTTATGAAGAGTATTGTGTGAAAATGGTTTTAAATTGGTTTTAAATTGGAAGATATTGTTTTATAATTTACTGTATTAGGAGATGTAATACACCCATTTGCAAGGAGGGTTTATGATGTTTGAGCTGGATGTTCAAAATGGAAAGCCGATATATGAGCAATTGATGGATAAGTTAAAGGAACTAATGATCAATGAAGTTTTACAGGAACATAATCAGCTACCATCTATTCGAATATTGGCTCAGGAATTGACCATCAATCCAAATACGATCCAGAAAGCGTACAAGCAGCTTGAATCTGACGGGTTTATATATACATTACCAGGCAAAGGGAATTTCGTAGCTCCTCCTAAATCCTTGAAAAATTCATTGAAAGAAGAAAAGATCAGAAACGAGCTTTCAAGGGTACTCGCTGAAGCTCTTTATATCGGAATCGATAAACATGAAATTTATAGGTTGATAAAGGAAATCAGTCCATTGGCAAAGGGGGGAGATTCATGATTGAAATAAAACAGGTGAGTAAATTATATGAAGGAAAAGAAGCGATCAAAAACGTCACCTTGGTCATACAAAAAGGCTCCATATTCGGGTTATTAGGTTCAAATGGGGCGGGGAAAACGACTTTATTAAAAATGCTTTCAGGCAATCTGATACAGGATGCAGGAGAAGTTCTAATTGATCGATCATACGTGTTTGAAAACCGTGAAGTGAAAAATCGTTGTTTCTTCCTTCCTGATACGCCTTATTTCCTGGCTAACTATACGATCATGCAAATGGCAAGTTTTTATAGTCATATTTATAGTGAATGGAATCAAGACCGTTTCTATCAATTACAGGAAGTATTTCCGATACCCGTACAAAATAAAATTCATAAACTATCGAAGGGTATGCAAAGACAGGTTGCTTTTTGGCTCGCACTCTCGACGATGCCGGAAGTTCTCATCCTGGATGAACCGTTTGATGGGTTAGATCCGGTCATGCGTAAAAATGTGAGGCAGTTGTTGATTCAGGATGTATCGGAAAGGGATATGACGATTTTACTATCGTCCCATAATCTCCGGGAAATTGAAGATTTAGCCGATCATGTAGGGATTTTACATAGGGGTGAGCTTGTGATCCAAAAGGATTTGAATGACTTAAAAGCTGATGTACACAAAGTGCAAATCGCCTTTAAACATAAAATTCCCCACGGTTTATACCGCGGAATTCAAATTCTCAACAAGGAAAGACGCGGCAGCGTGATCGTTTGCATCGTTAAAGGTAAAGAATCCATGATTAAATCGCACTTTAATCAGTTTCAGCCAGAAATACTAGATATTCTCCCCCTTACTCTAGAGGAGATATTCATTTATGAAATGGGGGATATCGGTTATGTCATCCAGAATAACCTGGTTTAATAGAGAATTGATTATCTATATTTTCAGAAGCACTGGCTGGATTGGTTTCCTGTATCTCGTCGGCCTCATATTTGCGCTGCCTTTGGAAATGTTAGCGAATATCTTGAATGAGAACAATGAATATGTGAAATTTGAAAACCTCTTTTCCTGTCAGCAGATGATACAGTTTGTCTTGGTCATCGTTATTCCAGTATTACTTGCCATCTTCCTTTTTCGGTTTTTACAAGTGAAACAAGCCTCTGACTTTATTCATAGTTTACCGATTACTAGACGCAGCATCTACATTCATATGATTGGGACGGGAATTGGCTTCTTGGGTTTGCCGATATTATTTACAGGTTTAATTTTGATACTATTCCACTCGGCAATTGATATAGAAACGCTATATACCATGCCTGATATATGGTCATGGATGGGGACTACATTTATTTTGGAAGCTTTGATCTTTTCTGTTGCCGTTTTAATTGGCATGGTGACGGGATTATCTGCCTTTCAAGGACTGCTGACCTATATTTTTCTTGCTTTGCCGGTGGGGTTGTTTGTACTGTTTGCAGCCAATGTGAAGTTTTTGATAGCAGGATTTTCTGCAGATTATTATCTAGGCTCCAATATGAATGGCATCTCCCCCTTATTAGCAGCAACAGAGATGGAAAAAATAGACTTTTTATCTGTTAATACTTTAATTTATAGTATATTAACCTTACTTTTTCTGATTAGTTCTCTTTTTCTCTATGAGAGGAGAAAACTGGAGCATGTATCGCAGGCATTTGTTTATCCGAAGATTAAGCCATTATTTAAATTCGGCCTGACATTATGCATGATGCTGTTTACAGGACTGTATTTTAGCGAAACGACAAGCCAACCAGGGTGGATTTTCTTCGGATATACCATCGGTTCTTTACTTGGATATTATTTAGGGGAAATGGTCCTGCAAAAGACTTGGCGAATACGGGTCAACAAGAAAGGTTATGCAGCATTTATAGTGGCTATCATTGTGCTGGCACTCATTATAAAAATAGATCCCCTTCAGTATAAGGCCAAGATTCCTGATGAAAAAATGATTAGCCAAATTTATATTGGCAATTCTCCTTTATTTTTTGAAGATGGTGACACATCGGATAACGCTTCCAATTATCTTAAAGAGAAGGAAAATATAGAAGCGATCAGGTTATTGCATCAGGAAATTATCGATAAGGGTAAAAAGGTTTCCATTGGTGAATTGAATGATGGACAATCCGTATTCCTGCTGTATGAACTCAAGAATGGAAAACGGTTAGCAAGGGAGTATCATTTGCAAAACTACGACTCATACAAACCGCTATTGGCTAAAATTTATGAGTCGAATGAATATAAAAAAATGGTTAATGAGTTATTGAATGTTTCTGCTGATGACGTATCTAAAATCAAGATAACGGCGAGCGGACAAGTGGACAAATCAATAACGATCACGGACGGTCAACAGCTGGAAGCAGCCGTAAACGCATTGTCGGAGGATCTGAATAATCAATCGTTCGACCAAATGACATCTTCTTTTGGTACTTATGCCTCCATCGACATTCTTTTGCATAATGACAAAACCATTTATATGAATTGGGACTCTTCATATACTCAGTTTTCAAAATGGATGGAAAGTACCGGACAATCGGAAAAAGCAAGGTTAATGGTTGATGATGTCTCTTATATACTGGTTGCGAAGACCGATTCGAAAGTTTATCATTCGTTTTCTGAAAGTGAAATCGCACAGCAGATTGAACAACAGCCAAACCGCTTGAAAATTAAGACCGCTTCGGAAATCGAGACGGCCATTGATAATGCCCAAATCGATTGGGGCGGGGAGTACTCAGCTGCCTTTTATTATAAAGAAAGCAGAGATGTGGACATCAAGAGTTTTTCTGGTGAACATGTTCCCGGCTTCATTTTGGATCATTTTAATGAAAGATAACGTGAATATGCCGCTTGTACATATAACATATAAAGGAAAGGATGCCGCCCAATCTGGGCGGCATCCTTTTCCATTGTCCATCAATATGTTTGTGTATCTATGCTTTAGAGTTTTACGACGTTTTTAGCTTGGGGTCCGCGGTTTCCTTCTTCGATTTCAAATTCAACCTCTTGACCTTCATCAAGGCTCTTGAAACCTTCTCCTTGAATGGCGGAAAAATGTACGAAAACATCGTCTTCGTTTGGTACTTCGATAAATCCAAATCCTTTGTCACTATTGAACCATTTTACTTTACCTGTTACTGTCATTCGATGAATCCTCCTAAAAAGTTAAAAAATATTAATGGTGATGATTTTACCGTGATGGAAAAATCAATTTCACACATTATCCAGCACCCTCATTCAAGTTAAAATCATCATACGAAGATGCTTGATAATATGTGAAAGCCTCTTATGAGGCAATTTCCATTTTTTTAATATATACCCACCTTTATAAAGGATAAAACAAATGGAATTAATTTATACATTCCCATTAGGGAAAATATTATTAGACAGGTTTTATAAGGGGAAGCATAACGGTATTGTCGCACAGGAGTTTCCTGGATTGAAATTTGACCGGGCCAATAGGAAAAGCCTTTAGAGTGGAGAATAGGAAAACAATTTGGCATTAAAGTTTTTCACGAAAATAATCGGGTATAGGATAAGTAAGAAAGAAAGGACTGATGAAAAATGAAGAAATTATTAAAAAGGGCCCTCATTTTTGCTGCTCCAATCATATTCAAGGAAGTAAAAAAACGCTGGAAGAACAAGCGGAATCAAAAAGCGATTAAACCTGCAAGGTAAATAAGTTAAACCATGAATAAATGAACTGTAACCATATGGATTAAGATAAGGGGCGCTGATTAAGCGTCTTTTGTTTTGCCATCTGAACAAAACCCCTTATGGTGATTCATTCACCTCTACATCTTTCCTTCATATCGTGTTAAAATAGAAAGGTTGATTGAAATGAATGCAGGTAGCCAAGGTTTAAGCCTTATGATATATTTCTTCTTACATATATTGTGTATGATCAGGATTTTTGCATACAAAGAAAGGTTGCCATTCCAATGTAAATAATACAAATGAACCCCCTATAAATTTTTTTATTGATGACTCCAATAATGAAAGGAACATTTTATGACTACTTTAAAAGACGAGGTTCAATCCCGACGGACCTTCGCAATCATCTCTCACCCGGATGCAGGGAAAACGACTTTGACAGAAAAATTATTGCTGTTTGGCGGCGCGATCCGTGATGCCGGAACAGTTAAAGCTAGAAAAACAGGGAAGTATGCAACAAGTGACTGGATGGAGATTGAAAAGCAACGGGGAATTTCCGTTACATCTTCAGTCATGCAATTCGATTATGATGATTTCCGTGTCAATATTCTCGATACACCAGGCCACCAAGATTTCAGTGAAGACACATATCGTACACTGATGGCTGTTGATAGCGCCGTGATGATCATCGACTCGGCAAAAGGTATCGAGGATCAGACGGTTAAATTATTCAAAGTATGCCGGATGAGGGGTATCCCGATTTTCACTTTTATCAATAAAATGGACCGACAAGGTAAAACGCCGCTAGAATTGCTTGCCGAACTCGAAGAGGTATTAGGTATAGAAACATATCCAATGAACTGGCCGATTGGGATGGGAAAAGACTTCGTGGGCATTTACGACAGGTTCAATAATCGGATTGAACAGTTCAAAACGGAAGGGGAAGAGCGTTTCCTTCCATTGAATGACGAAGGTGAACTCGAAGTGGATCATAAACTTAAGGATTCCCAGTTATATGAGCAAACTTTGGAAGAAATCATGCTGTTGACGGAAGCGGGTAACCAATTCTCTGAAGAAAACATTGCGAATGGAAAACTTAGTCCCGTATTTTTCGGGAGTGCTTTAACGACGTTCGGTGTTCAGACGTTTTTGGATGCTTATCTGAAATTTGCACCAGCTCCACAAGCGCGGATGACAACGTCAGGTGAAATGGACCCTGTCAGTAATGATTTTTCTGGTTTCATTTTCAAGATCCAAGCGAATATGAACCCAAAACACCGTGACCGGATCGCTTTCCTTCGCATTTGCTCCGGTAAATTCGAACGTGGGATGAGCGTCAACCTGAGCAGGACAGGAAAACCAATCAACCTTTCTTCTTCCACTCAATTCATGGCTGATGATCGGAACACCGTAAATGAAGCGGTAAGCGGAGATATCATCGGTTTATATGATACAGGTAACTACCAAATTGGCGATACGATTACAACAAGCAAAGACATGTTTCAGTTTGAAAGGCTGCCTCAGTTTACACCGGAACTATTCATGAGGGTAACAGCTAAAAACGTCATGAAACAGAAACACTTCCATAAAGGAATTAACCAACTTGTACAAGAAGGGGCAATTCAGCTCTTCAAAACGGTCCGGATGGAAGAATATCTGCTTGGTGCGGTTGGGCAACTTCAATTCGAAGTATTCGAGCATCGAATGAGGAACGAGTACAATGTTGAAGTCGTGATGGAGCGCATGGGCAGTAAGATTACACGTTGGGCTGAAGATGAAAAGCTTGATGAAAATCTTCATAGCTCAAGAAGCATCCTTGTTAAAGATCGGTTTGATAAATATGCATTCTTATTTGAAAATGAGTTTGCTCTTCGTTGGTTCCAAGATAAAAATCCTGATGTGGAATTATATAATCCAATGGATTTGAAATAATGAAGAAGCCCGTGTTATATACACGGGCTTTCAGTTTGTAGACAAAAGGGTTTCGGAATGGTCCCTTTCGGAAACCCTTTTGATTTTTTTATTGAACTTGGAGCAGTTTTTCAGAATATTTGACCTCCTCGACATTTAGACCATATTTACCCCTCGCCAAGTCCAGATGGCCATCTTTTTCCTTAAAAACAGGCTACATGGTCCTGATCGATCATTGTGAGAAAAAACTGTTCATTATTTAGCGAAGAACAATGAGATAGCCAAGGCATTTCAATTAGCTCAGATAATGATCGAATCACCTAAAAGTAATTATAGGGAAATACACTGGGAAAATTAATATCTACTAAAATAGATTATTATTCCTTTGACAATCTCCTGAAACTCCTTTATATTTAGCTAGTAACTTTAGCGCTTAAAAGCGTTTCAGTAATTATGAGGAGTGAAAAGGTCCGATCCTTACCTCAGAGAATACACAACATGAAAGCGGGGAAAAACATCATGCGTCTTGAAGATGCAAAGCTAAAACTCTCCTTACTTGAAGCAATTGGGGTTTTGGCCATTCTATTCTTAATCATTGCAACTGGTATCATACATTATGGACTTGCCCCCCATATTCCAATAATAGCGGCAATCCTTTTCTTATTTGTTTATGGGAAGATCAAGAAGCTGCCATTTTCAATTATGGAGGCGGCTATAGTCAAAGGTGCAGGTACTGGTATGGGAGCCATTTATATATTCTTTTTCATTGGAATGCTGATTTCCATATGGATGGCAAGCGGGACGATCCCTACCATCATGTTCTATGGGTTTGACTGGATTTCTGGTGAATATTTTTATGCAATCACATTTTTGGTGTGTTCGCTAATTGGGCTCTGTATCGGGAGTTCACTTACAACATCAGCCACTATCGGCGTTGCTTTAATAGGTATGGCGGCGGCGATGGATTTATCGTTGGCGATTACAGCCGGTGCAATCATTTCCGGTGCATTTCTTGGGGATAAAATGTCTCCATTATCCGACTCTACCAACCTTGCATCTGGAACGGTTGGAGCACCATTATTTGAACATATTAATAATATGCTATGGACTACGATTCCAGGTTTTTTAATATCACTTATCATCTTTTACTTCCTTTCACCGAATGTCAAAGTTGCTCGTGTTGAGGAAATCGAAGCCATGACCAAAGCCTTGGAAATGGAAACGAATATAAGCATATGGAGTTTGATTCCGTTTGTCATCGTTCTAATCATGGCTTTGAAAAAGGTGTCAGCCATTCCGACATTGTCGGCAGGAATCATTTCGGCAGCCATCATCGCTTTCATTCAAACGCCTAATTTGACGGTTGCAAAACTGGCAGATATTTTATACGGCGGATTTGTACTCAAGAGTGGAATGGATCAACTTGACTCAATCTTATCGCGGGGCGGAATTGAAAGTATGATGTTCTCCGTTTCGATGGTGTTGTTGGCATTGGCCATGGGCGGACTATTGTTCGAATTGGGAGTCATACCTTCTATTTTAAAAGCGATCCAGGATTCATTGACGAGTGTAGCGAAAGTGATTTCCGCTACTGTATTTGCAGGAATCAGCGTGAATTTCCTGGTGGGTGAACAGTATTTGTCAGTTATACTGCCTGGGAAAGCCTTTCAGCAGAAATATGAAGATTTAGGCTTGCAGCCCAAAACGCTTGCGAGGGTACTTGAAGATGCAGGAACAGTTGTGAATCCTCTGGTTCCTTGGGGTGTCTGCGGTGTATTCCTGACACAGGTATTGGGTGTTTCAACCCTTGAATATGCCCCATTTGCATTCTTCTGCCTGCTTTGTCCTTTACTCAGTCTGATTTCTGGCTTTACGAAAATCGGTATCCATTATAAATAAAAAAAACAGGCGGTCGGGTCTCGACTGCCTGTTTTTTTATGTGAAGTTCCATAACCTTATAGAGAAGGGGACCCCCTGACATGAACAGAAATGTCAGGGGGTATTTGAACGATTATTTTGAGGACGCAATCTCATCTTTTGGGATGGACACGACCTTTTCTTTCTGTTCAAGCAAGTTCATTCGCATAACGACATTTTGGAATATGCCCATTGAAAGCATGAGCAGCAGTAAGGAAGATCCTCCATAACTGATGAATGGAAGGGTGATCCCTGTAATAGGGATAAGTCCAGTCACTCCGCCAACGTTGATGCCGACTTGAATGCCGATCATGGATGAGATGCCGATCAATAAAAGGCTTCCAAATGGATCCTTGCATTTTGCTGAAAGTATATATCCCCTTAAAACGATAAAACCTAGTGTCAATAACACGAACCCCACTCCGAATATCCCGAGCTCTTCTGCAATGACAGACATGATGAAATCAGTATGTGATTCAGGCAGGTATCCGTATTTTTGTACACTGTCACCAAGACCCACTCCAGTAAGGCCGCCGGATCCTATCGCGAAAAGTGAATTTACGAGTTGATACCCGCTTTCTCCTGCCGTTCCGAAAGGATCTGCAAACCCCGTAAAACGAGACATCTTATTTTCAGAAAGAACGGAAGAAAAATTTCCTGTCACTATTACACCTAGTGCAAATATGGCAACGAAAATCGCAGTAATCAAAGAGAGTTTGAATATACTCTTAAAGGACATACCGGATGAAATGATCATGGTACTTGAAATCAGGAAAATGACCGCTGCCGTTCCATAGTCAGGTTGTATTCCGATTAAAAAGCATATGAATACAAGAAAGAAAATCGGCGGGATGACGGCTTTATCAATACTATTGATTCGATCCTGCCTTTTTCCATAAATGGCTGCCAAATAAATAATCATGGCTAACTTGGAAAATTCAGCGGGTTGAATCGACTTTGTCCCTAATTTGAACCAGCTTGTGGCATTTCCTGCTGTATGGCCGAAGATAAAGAGGAGCAAAAGGATACCGGCCATTCCAAACATCATAGACATCAAGAACATTTTGTTTTTGTACATCTTATAAGGAAGAATCATCGTGACGATCATTGCCACGAATGAAATGAGAAAGGCCGTTTTTTGTTTCTCAAAGAAGAAATCCATAGGCATGCCGTATCGAGCAACAGCAGTAATCATGCTCGAACTGTAAATCATGACTAAACCAAACAAACAGAGTAATACGACAGCGATGAAAATAGGGAAGTCGTATGCTTTAATTATTCTTTTCACTTGTGCGCTCACCTCAAATATGTATGCGCGAAAAAATCGCCTTCTTATATAGTAACGGAAAATCGTTTATATAGATAATAATTTTTATTCGATATATGAATTTATCCTCCATAAACCAATATTAAACACTAAAACCGAGAAACTTGTATGCCGGATTTCCTTTTTGCTAATAGCCCAATTCGGATTCCTATACATTATCTTCGATAGCAAACGTGAATACTCCTTTTAATAACTGAAAAATTTTTACTATATATTCCATTTGGCGGTTCTGTTAAGTCTGGAAGATTACTATTTAAGGTTATTTATGGAAAAACCTGATGTGATGAAGTGGATACTGTAAACAAATTTGTTAGAGTGACTCATCTTAAAAGGTATACTTATTTTAGCCCCGGTTATGTGGCACGGAATGGTGCAGGGATTTAATGAAGAGAGCGAACCGGTTGTGAACTTGGTTCCAATGGATTATATTATACAGGCTCCTGCGTCTCTGGCATGATATAAAGAGGGGTGGAAAAACCTCGTACGTTACGTTTAGTGAATTAGGGAAGGCCTACCTCCTTGGTCGATCTTAATTAAAAGCATAAGAATGATAGGGAGTACCAATAAAAATAAGGTTAAGCAAGGGGAGTAGTTATGGAAGAGATATATGACAAGCTGGAAGTGTTTTCTCCGGCAACAGGTGAGAAGATTGCGGAAATCGTGCCAACGCCATTGAAGTCGATTCCTCATATATATAAGAAATCAAGACATGCGTTCCAAGAATGGTCGAATCTTTCCATCAAGGAACGGCTGCACTATTTAAAACGGCTTCGTTTATTGATGGTAGAAAAAATGGATGAAATAGCTGAAGTCATTTCAAAAGATACGGGAAAAGTGAAAATTGAAGCGCTGGTTGCTGATATCATGCCAACGATTGATGCAATAAAGCATATCGAGAAACATGCATTGAAAACTCTTTCCGGACGAAAGGTCACCACTCCGCTCATGTTAATTGGAAAAAAATCTTATATCCAATATATGCCCCGTGGAACGATACTCGTCATTTCACCATGGAATTATCCGCTGCAGCTTTCCATGGTACCCATTCTTAATGCTCTAGCAGCGGGAAATGCAGTCATCGCCAAGCCCTCAGAGGTAACACCTTTAGTTGGGGTTTGCATCGAAAAGCTGTTTCTTGAAGCTGGTTTCCCGGACGGAATTATACAGTTTGCCCATGGAGGAAAAGAACTGGGTGCGGCATTAACTGAGCAAAAGCCTGATTATATATTTTTTACTGGATCTGTAAGGACTGGGAAAATGATTGGTGAGGTCGCAGCTAGACAACTGATCCCAACGACTTTGGAGCTTGGCGGGAAGGATCCGATGATCGTTCTGCGTGATGCCAACCTGGAACGGGCTGTTAACGGGGCGCTTTGGGGGGCTTTTACAAATAGCGGGCAGGTGTGCATGAGTGTTGAAAGGGTTTATGTGGAACGTCCTGTTTATAAGGAATTCCTCATGCTTCTTAAAGAAAAGACGAAGTCCATGAGGCAGGGGGTGCATTCGCAGGATGACATCGGTTCAATGACCTTCCCGGCACAAGTTGATATTGTGGCTGGACAACTGGAGGATGCACTGAATAAGGGGGCCGTACTTGAAGCCGGAATACCTCCGAAAGAGTGGAAAACGGGACAGACCCATTTCATTCCGCCGACGATTCTGTCCAATGTCGATCATTCCATGAAAATCATGAAAGAAGAAACGTTCGGACCAGTATTGCCTGTTGTGCCTTTTGATACGGAGGAAGAAGTGATCGCCCTGGCAAATGAAAGTGAATATGGACTCAATTCCAGCGTTTGGACGATGGATAGTGAAAAAGCAAGCAAAATTGCGTCTCGGTTAGTAACAGGAGCGGTGACGATCAATGATGTGCTGATAACGGTTGCTAATCATCATTTACCATTTGGCGGTGCCAAACAAAGTGGGGTTGGCCGCTATCATGGCGAGCATGGATTAAAGATTTTCTGCCATGAAAAAGCGATCATGATCGATAAAGGTAAAAACAATACAGAAATACAATGGTATCCATATGAAGGGAAATACACGAGTTTTTTATCGCTGTTTCAGAACTACTTTTCTGCCAAACCGAACTGGATTCGTTTCGGCAAAGAATATATGCGATTGATTAAAATTTCCAAAGGGTACAGAAAATGAAATCCATTTATAAAAAAGATTGTTATTTTCATAACGAGCGCGTATACTATGAATATACTTAATAACTGATTTTCCTTTTCAAAGGGGAGTAGCGTTAGGGTTCGCCCTAAAACAAAGTCGTCATTACGTGAATGTTAAACATTCATCGGCTTTGTTGACATGTTTTCATGTTCAGCAAGACCTTTGCCTATATGGCAGAGGTCTTTTTATTTTGCCAATGCCAGTAGGAAGGAAATACTAACTATTGGAGGTTGAATGGATGGAAGCATCAATATTATTGGAATATGGCTGGGTCCTTCTTATCTTGGTTGGATTAGAAGGGATACTTGCTGCGGATAATGCGGTCGTCATGGCTGTCATGGTTAAGCATTTGCCAAAAGAACAACAGCGAAAAGCCTTGTTTTATGGTTTGATGGGAGCTTTTGTTTTCCGCTTTGCAAGCTTATTCCTTATTTCCTTTCTTGTCGAGGTGTGGCAAGTTCAAGCAATCGGTGCGATTTACTTACTTTTCATTGCTTTTCAGCACATTTACAAAAAATACGCTGGTAAAGGTGAGAAGGAAATCACGAAACCTAAAAAGCAATCCGGCTTTTGGATGACCGTGGTAAAGGTTGAAGCGGCTGATATAGCTTTCGCAATCGATTCGATGTTGGCTGCTGTCGCACTGGCTGTTACACTTCCTGAAACAGGCTGGATGAAAGTCGGCGGTATTGACGGAGGGCAATTCGCTATCATGTTCCTCGGCGGCATGATTGGATTGATCATTATGCGATTTGCAGCAAATGGGTTCGTGAAGTTGCTTCATCAGCGTCCTTCCCTAGAAACGGCTGCATTTTTGATAGTGGGTTGGGTAGGAGTGAAGTTGGCGGTACACACACTCGCACACCCTTCACTGGCTGTCATCGATCATCATTTCCCTGAATCAACTCTTTGGAAATCGATTTTCTGGGTCGTTTTGATTGGAATTGCAGCAGGTGCATGGATCATTTCAAGCAAAAAAGAAAAAAAAGAAAAAGAAGAGAAAAAAATACAGGAAGCTTAAAAAAACAGGCGTGCTGGTCACGCCTGTTTTTTTTGCTTTTTCATGTATTTTTGGAGATGACCCTCAAAAGCGCAGGGATGTTTACGAATGATATGTTAAAAGATGTGAATATTAAATTCCGGTTATAAAAATGACAAATGTCCCATTGTATTGGACAAAAATCAGGAAAAAGATAACTTACTGTAATTGCACTGTAATAAACGAGAAAAAACTAAGTATTTTATCATGTTGATATATTATGTGATTTAATTTTTAATGCAAAAATAGTTCTTTTGGTACTGTCTTTTAGACTCCCTCCGCTTAAGATAAGTATGTTGATGCGTATTTTATGTTCAACAGGAGCGAGGTGAGCAAATGCTTGGATTGTTGTTAACAGCATTCAAAAAAAAGCGTTCTTTAGAAGAAACCGTATTGAAAATTCAACAAGGCGATATTAGCCTTCGTAATGATACCATAGAGTCATTCAAACCTTTTATTGCGAAAACAGTGTCATCGGTTTGCAAACGTTACATATACGAATCAGATGATGAATTCAGTATTGGACTGATTGCATTTAACGAGGCAATCGATAAATATTCCCCGGAAAAAGGCCGTTCTTTATTGGCATTTGCCGAAACCCTCGTTAAACGAAGGGTTATAGATTATATAAGAAGCCAGTCCAAACAAAAAGAAGTCCTATTGGATTTATCACTGAATGATGATAATGAGCAAAGCCATATATATATCGATAATGAAAATTCCATCAATGAATACGAGAAGCAGAAGGAATCGGAAAGAAGAAAAGAAGAAATTCTGCTTTATATAAGCCATCTAGAGGATTTTGGTCTGTCATTTGAGGATTTAGTTGAAAACTCTCCCAAACATGCAGATGCCAGGAAGGGAGCTATTATGATCGCTAAATTGTTAATGGAAGATGACGAACTGAAAGAAATCCTGTTTGCAAAAAAGCGGCTGCCCGTAAAACAGCTTGAGGGAAAAGTGGAAGTAAGCAGAAAAACGATTGAACGGAACAGAAAGTACATCATTGCTGTGGCAATCATAATAAACGGAGATTTTTTGTATTTGAATGATTATATAAAAGGGGCTATCGATGAATGAAAAAAGGAGTTATTCTTTCAGTTAATAAGCGATTTGTTACCCTATTGACCCCCGAGGGTGAATTTCTGAAAACCAAAAGGCAGGAACGGGTATATGAAGTGGGTGAGGAAATCACTTTTTCACCTGCTAAACAAAAGTTCACTTTAGCCTTTTCCAATTTTCATTCATCTTTCAAAAAAACGGCCGTGCTAAGCATTGCCTCCACCTTCTTGATTCTGTTTTCGATTCTTCCTTCTTATTTCTCTGGTCCTGTGTCGGCATATATGACGATAGATGTGAATCCAAGCATTGAATTGGAGCTTGACGATGATTTAGAAGTTCTCAAACTTACCGGTTTAAATGAAGACGGCAAGCTTGTGATTGGTCAGCTGAAGGACTGGAAAGGCAAGGATATAAAGACTGTTACAAACCGGATCGTTGAAACGACGAAGCAACTTGGTTATTTGAAAGGAAATAAACAAATTGTGGTTTCCACAACGTTATTGGAAAAAGATAAAGAACTGGATAAGAATTTAAAAGAAGAGATAAAAGAAATTTCTGAGCAGGATAATGTTTCTAACACAAAAATGAAAGTGATCCAGGCAACAAAAAGCGATCGGAAGCAAGCAAGGGAACAAGGCATATCCACTGGTAAGTATCTCGAAAAGAAGTTGAATGAAGATAAGGATAAGGTAAAAGTCAATAAGAGGGAGCCTGCTCCAGCACCAGATAAAAAAGTCGAGGATAAGGTTGTTATTCCGAAAGAGAAGAGCGTAACGCTGAGTACGGAAAACAAATCGGATGGAGAAAAGAAAAAAGAGAATAATGAAATTGAAATAAAGCAAAAGCCGGCCAATGAAGCCAAACCGACTGAACGGAAAAATGCGGGTATGGAAGTTTCCAAAATTAAGAAACAAACTGAACGGGAAGATACAATTGGAAAACGGGATGCAATAAATGGACACAAGGAAAAAAGCAACGAGACAAAAGGAAAATCCGAAAGCGACCACAGCAACCAATCAAAGAACAAGCAGAAAAATGAAAAGAATGATAAAAAGTTCGATGAGAAAAAAGTTTCTTCAGCCAAAGAAAATAATAATGATCATTTAAAGCACGAAAGTAAAAATAAACAAGCTAACCAAGTGAAGCAGGCTAATCGGGATAAGCAAGCAAAACAGCATAAGCAAAATAAACAAGATAAGCAAGCAAAACAGCATAAGCAAAATAAACAAGATTGGGATAAGTCGAAAAGGGGTATCGGCAATAATGGAAAAGGAAATGGACATAATGATTAAAAAGAGTCCAGCATGCAGCTGGACTCTTAGCCATGGATATTTAATTGTGTTAGGAATTATTGACCTTTAAGTTGAGATTGTGCTTGTTGTACAAGGCGTTTCGTAATTTCTCCGCCAACTGAACCATTGGCACGTGCTGAAGTATCGGAACCTAATTGTACACCGAATTCAGATGCAATTTCATATTTGATTTGTTCTAATGCTTGTTCGATTCCAGGAACAAGAAGATTGTTACTGCTGTTAGCCATTTTTAAATCTCCCCTTTACTTTTTCAACGGCTTTTGCCGCTGTAATGATAGTATAAGTAGAATGTCGAGTTTTACTTATATGAGCAGTACCAAACTTATTGGTAAACCTGCCTTTTTGTTGTAAGTAAGTCAGTTTTAAAAGAGAATGGAAAAAAGAATGAAAAAAAGGTAAACTAGATATTTAATGGTTATGTGATTCACATAACTATATAGGAGTAAGAAAGGAAACTCTTTATGTTTGCTATCAAAAAAATATTATCAAAGTTAACACCAGCTCAGCTTATTGTCGGTTATTATTTTTTGGCCGTCACTATCTCGACCGTACTGTTGAGCTTGCCGGTTGCTCTGAAGCCAGGCGTGGAATTTAAATTCATGGATGCTTTATTCACAGCCGTAAGTGCAGTTAGTGTGACAGGTCTGACAGTTGTTAGTTTGCCTGAAGTGTATAATGAGGTAGGCTATTTCATTCTAATGTTCGTTCTCCAATTTGGCGGTATTGGCATCATGACACTCGGAACCTTTTTCTGGCTTATAGTGGGAAAGAAAATCGGTTTGAAGGAAAGGCAATTGATCATGACTGATCAAAATCAATCGAATCTTTCGGGCCTTGTTAAATTATTGATCCAAATCATTCAGATATTTGTCGTAATTGAAATGATTGGAGCTCTCGTTTTAGGTATTTACTTTCTGAATTTTTTTCCAGACTGGAAAGAGGCCTTTTTAAATGGCTTATTTTTAGCCGTAAGTGCCACCACGAATGCTGGTTTTGATATTACCGGTATATCGATGATTCCATTTAAAGACGATTATTTTGTACAGTTCATTACGATTATCCTGCTTACCCTTGGCGCCATTGGGTTTCCTGTTTTAATTGAGCTGAAAGAGTTTTTGTCCAATAGGGCCCGTACTTATAAGTTTCATTTTTCTTTGTTCACGAAGCTGACCTCAGTCACCTTCTTTTCCCTTATAATTGGGGGAACGATCCTGATTTACCTCCTGGAAATAAATGGATTCTTTAAAAATAAGAGCTGGCATGAATCGTTCTTCTACTCTTTATTTATGTCCTCCAATACTCGAAGCGGCGGGTTAGCAACAATGAATGTGAGTGACTTTTCGGAACCGACCCTTTTATTGATGAGCATTTTGATGTTCATTGGAGCATCCCCAAGTTCAGTCGGGGGAGGAATCAGGACAACTACATTAGCCATCATGATTCTATTTTTATGGAATTTTATGAGAGGAAGGCGTTCCATTAAAGTGTTCAAACGGGAAATTCACCCCGATGATATCCGAAAAGCGACTGCAGTTATGATCATGGGATCCCTCCTTTGCATAATGGCGGTCTTCATTTTATCAATTACCGAAAATTTCACTTTGATGCAAATCATTTTTGAGGTATGTTCGGCTTTCGGCTCAGTCGGCCTTTCGATGGGAATAACGCCTGACCTCAGCAATACCGGTAAAATTGTCATCATGATCATTATGTTCATTGGCCGTGTCGGGATAACCTCCCTCCTGTATATCATAGGCCATAAAGAAGTTACGGAAAATTTCCATTATCCAAAAGAACGCGTCATCATTGGGTAAATGATTTAAGTTTAACAGTGACCTTTCCACCCGTGGAAAGGTTTTTTGTGTTGTTTGCAGGAATCATGGATAAAATGTTGAAATTTACCTATAAGTGAGTTTTCCACCATTTCTATTTAAAAGATATGCTAATTTAATCCCTTACTTGGAATTCGATCAGATGAAGTTTAAATCATTTTGGTAAGGAGGTGGAAGAAGTGAAGAAATATACAGGAAGAATCTTTGTCCCTGCCCTTTTCTTCATATTGATTCTGCCCTATATAGGGTGGCTGGGTCATGAAGAACGCAGGTTTTCCGCCTTTGCAGGAATATATTTAATCGTAATTTTGACCATAGCCTGGTGTTTGGGTGCCAACTTTGATCATAAACGTAAAACGATTGCTTTATTGCAGGATAGCGAAGGGCGTTATCGCATTATCTCCAATTACTCCAAAGAACTGGTCAATAGCTTCAATGAGGTTATTTTCCAGACGGATGATAAAGGAAATTGGCTGTACTTAAACCCGGCATGGAAATCGATGAGTGGTGCAACCGTGAATGAATCCCTGGGGCTTCACTTTTCTAAACATATGGATAAAAATTCTTATCAGGATGTATTAAAGGCCTTTGCGGACACCTTTCATCGAGGGAATAAATACTTTCGCGCGGACATCAAACTAAATGCGAAAAAGGGAACAAGTTGGGTTGAAGCATTCGTTAAACTAATTTATGATGACGCTGGGAAATTCATCGGGACGGCGGGCATATTATCGGAAATCAATGAACGTAAACATGCGGAAGAGAAGCTTGTGAGCCTAAACGAACATTTGGCAATCACATCAAGCAAATTATCAACGGCTGCCCAACTTGCGGCAGGGATTGCACATGAGGTAAGGAACCCGATGACAGCGATAATGGGATTCGTGAAGTTGATTAAAGATGGCGGTGCCGAAAAGCAGGAGTACTATGATATTATTTTTTCGGAAATAAATCGAATTGAGCAAGTGCTGAATGAACTCTTGCTGCTATCGAAACCTGCTGAGGCGGTTTTTCTTGAGAAGGATTTAAAGGAAAGCTGCAACCATGTCGTGACGTTGTTGGAGACAAACGCCGTACTGAACGATATTCAAATTCATAAAAATTATGATTCGGAACCTATTTTTATGTACTTTGATGAAAACCAAATCAAGCAAGTACTAATAAACATGATAAAAAATTCCATAGAATCGATGCCGAATGGCGGAAATATTTTTGTAAGCATAAATGGGGAAAATGGGGAAGTTTTTTTGAGCATTTTGGACGAAGGGGAGGGTATTCCGGAAAACTCCCTGCAAAAAGTAGGAGAACCATTTTTTACTACAAAAACATCAGGAACAGGATTGGGTCTTTCCGTTTGTTTTAGAATCATCGAAAATCATGGCGGAAAAGTTTTCATCACAAGTGAACTGAAAAAAGGTACGAAAATCGTATGTATATTTCCCACCGTCCAAAAAAAGGAATATAGTGGGAAAGAAAAGGTCCAGGTACAGGGCGTTGAATGATAAGAAAATAAATGATTTAATTGTTGAAAAAATCTGAATGTTGTGTATATACTTTAAAAGTAATAACATACTAACCGGTCAGTTAATTTAAAAGGAGGATTCAATTTGAACTTTGAGCATACTCAAAAGGTGAAAAACTTGGAAAAGAAGTTAACGGAATTCATGGAAAAGTACGTATACCCAAATGAATCAATATACAAAAAGCAGCTCGAAGCACAGAAGAGCCGCTGGAGTGAAATACCCCCGATATTATCTGAATTGACGGAAAAAGCAAAGGAAGAAGGATTATGGAATTTATTTTTACCTGATAGCGATTACGGTGCGGGTTTAACAAATCTAGAATATGCCCCGCTTTGTGAAATCATGGGTAGGTCGACGATAGGACCTGAAATCTTCAACTGTAATGCGCCGGACACAGGTAATATGGAAGTGTTGGTGCGATACGGTTCGGAGGAACATAAAGAACGCTGGCTGAAGCCCTTGCTTGCTGGGGAAATCCGCTCATGCTTCTCGATGACGGAACCGGAAGTGGCGTCTTCCGATGCGACCAATATCGAATGCAGGATAGAAAAGACGGGTAATGAGTATGTCATAAACGGCCGAAAATGGTGGTCTTCGGGAGCAGGTGATCCTCGATGCAAGATTGCCATCGTCATGGGTAAGACAGATCCTGAGGCGTCCAAGCATGAACAACAGTCAATGATTCTTGTACCGCTGGATACACCGGGTGTCAAAATCGAGAGAATGCTCCCTGTGTTTGGCTATGATCATGCCCCGCATGGCCATGCTGAAATCACTTTTGAAAATGTGAGGGTCCCGGCAACGAATATTCTATGGGGTGAAGGCAAAGGATTTGCAATTGCCCAAGGACGACTCGGACCCGGAAGGATTCATCATTGCATGAGGCTGATCGGCGCTGCTGAAAGAGCACTTGAAGAATTATGTAAGCGCATTCAAAACCGTGTCGCTTTTGGTAAAACATTGGCGAGACAAGGTGTGATCATGGAGTGGGTCGCCGATTCACGGATTGAAATCGAACAAGCGAGACTTCTGACCCTAAAAGCCGCTTATATGATGGATACTGTCGGGAACAAGGAAGCGAAGGCGGAGATTGCCATGATAAAAGTGGTGGCACCAAATATGGCATTGAAAGTGCTGGACAGGGCCATCCAAGGCTTTGGAGCTGCAGGGATCTCCGATGATTTCCCTTTTGCTGCACATTGGGCAAATGCACGGACGTTAAGGCTTGCTGATGGGCCAGATGAAGTTCACCGCTCACAAGTTGCTAAAATAGAACTTCGAAAATACCAACAAAAGCATGAGGTGAAAATATGAAAGTTACCGATTTATTCGATTTGACTGGAAAGACGGCGATCATAACCGGCGGAGGGAGAGGATTGGGAGCACAAATAGCGACTGGCTTTGCCGAAGCTGGGGCGAATGTCGTTCTTTGTTCAAGGAAGAAGGAGGCATGCGACGAAGTTGCTTCACAAATCGAAAAGCTTGGAGTCAAGGCGCTTTCCTTCAAGTGTGATATCACCAATCCGTCAGATGTACAGGAAGTTGTTAACGAAACTTGCCGAGAATTCGGTGCCATCGACATTTTAGTAAACAATAGCGGGGCATCCTGGGGGGCACCGGCCGTCGACATGCCCCTTGAAGCATGGCAGAAGGTGATGAATGTCAATGTAACCGGAACCTTTATCATGAGCCAGACAGCAGGCAGGGTCATGATTGAGCAGGGACATGGGAAAATCATAAATATCGCTTCCGTCGCCGGATTAGGGGGGACCGACCCTAGGGTGCTCGATACGGTCGGATATAATACGAGTAAAGGGGCGGTCATTACTTTAACGAAGGATTTAGCTGTTAAATGGGGTCAGCATAATATCAATGTAAATGCAATCGCACCTGGATTCTTTCCGACAAAAATGACGAAAGGGGTTCTTGAGCAAGGAAAGAATCCTATCTTGGATTCCACTCCGCTAAAAAGATTAGGGAGTGATGATGATTTAAAAGGGGCAGCGGTTTTCCTTGCCTCGAAGGCATCTGATTTTGTGACTGGAAATATCCTGATCGTCGATGGGGGTTCACATGCAAAGTAATGAAAGGTAAGTAAATATGGCTGGAGGGTATGAAATGATGAATGAAAAAAAATGGCTGTCCGTTTATCCTGATTCAATATCAAAGGAAATCAAAGTCCCTGAGTTTCCGATGCAAAGAATCCTTCAAAATGCATCTCAGTCCCATCCAAACAATACAGCTATTACTTTTTATGACCGAAAGATATCCTATCAGGAACTTTTTCATGCGTCGCAAGCCTTTGCTTCAGCCCTGCAAAAAAAAGGTGTTCAAAAAGGCGACCGTGTCGCCATCATGCTGCCTAACTGTCCGCAATACGTCATTGCGTATTATGGTTCGTTGACAACAGGAGCCATTATCACACAAATTAACCCAATGCTGGTTGAAAGGGAGCTGCAGCATATTTTACAAGACTCCGGTGCAGAAACGATCGTGGTATTGGACGGATTATACCCGAAAGTGAAAAGTGTACAGCAACATGCAAATTTGAAAAATATTATCGTCGTAAGCCTGCAGACTTCGGATGCAGATTTTCAGCCTGATGCTTCGTTTGACCAATTCATGAAAACAGGAGATGGCAAAATCAATCCAGTATCAATCGATCCGGAAAATGATATAGCCGTTCTTCAGTATACAGGAGGAACGACTGGCCGTTCAAAAGGAGCGATGCTGACACACAGCAATATTCTGGCCAATGTCGTTCAAACGTATGAATTCTTCAAGCATGAATTAAAAATAGGTACTGAAAGAACGCTGTCGGTCATCCCGCTTTTTCATGTTTTTGGAATGTCGTCCGCAATGAATTTATCCGTGTATATCGCGGGTGACTCGATCATGCTGCCACGATTTGAAATAGAAGAAGTGCTGGAAACGATAAAGCGTGAACAGCCGACCACTTTTCCTGGTGTTCCCACCATGTATGTAGCGTTGACGAATCACCCGAGGGCAGAAGAATATGGAATGGGCTCAATTCAGGTCTGTAACAGCGGAAGTGCACCGATGCCCGTGGAACTGCTGCGTGAGTTCGAACGAAAATCAGGTGCAAAGATATTGGAAGGCTACGGTCTTACGGAAGCTTCGCCAACAACTCATTGTAATCCGGTATTTGCAAAAAGGAAGCCGGGGAGCGTCGGGATCGGAATCCCTTCGACTGAATATAAAGTGATGGACCTGGGAGACGGGACAAAAGAAGTGGCCACTGGCGAAATGGGGGAATTGGTCGTCAAGGGACCACAAGTGATGAAAGGGTACTGGAATATGCCGGAGGAAACGGCGGTAACCCTTAGAGATGGTTGGCTTTATACGGGTGATATCGCCAAAGTTGATGATGACGGGTATCTCTATATTGTCGATAGGAAAAAAGATTTGATCATCGCAAGTGGTTATAATATATATCCGCGAGATGTGGAGGAAGTGCTTTATGAACATCCTGCTGTCCAGGAAGCGGTTGTCATCGGCGTTCCGGATGCGTACCGAGGAGAGTCGGTAAAAGCGGTGCTTGTACTTAAAAATAATAAAACGGCAAATGAGCGGGAAATCATCGACTACTGCCGTGCCAACCTATCGGCCTATAAAGTTCCGCATTTCGTTGAATTTCGTGAAGAGTTACCGAAAACAAATGTCGGAAAGATTTTAAGGCGGGCTTTAAGAGAAGAACTTTCCAGGAAATAAGAGGGCTTTGATAGTACGAAAGCGTATGATATCAATTCAGCTGAAATTTTAACAGATTGCGAGGGTGCTTACATGAAAGAAAAAATGACAGAACATAGCATACGCTTATTTGAAAAGAAGGGCTTTAGTGAAACGTCGATTTCTGATATCGTCGAATCGGTCGGGGTGACGAAGGGAACGTTTTATTATTACTTTACGAGCAAAGAGCAATTGCTTATGGATATTCATCTCGCTTATATAGACGAGTTGCTTAGTGAGCAGGAAATGATCATTTCGGAACCTGGGAAAAGCTGTAAGGATAAGCTTTTCGATATGGTATATATGCTTATAAAAAGCATCAAAACCAAGAAATCCAGCGCAACGGTCTTTTTCCGTGAAATGAAAAATCTAAGTGACGAAAAACTTGCACAAATCCTTCCTAAGCGGGATGAGTTCCGTAATAAAATCGAGCAAGTGCTGATTAGCGGCATCGAGAGCGGAGAACTACGTTCCAATCTCGATGCATCCATCATCTCTTTCGCTATTTTGGGTGTAGCCAATTGGAGCTATCATTGGTTCGACCCAGAAGGTGAAAAAAACGAACAGGAAGTTGCCTCCATTTTTATGGGGATGATTCTGCAGGGAATTGAAGCGTGACCAGGTAACATACTAACCAGTTAGTCGAAGGGAGATAGAAGGCATGGCCAACAAGCAAATTCAATCGATAACCGTAATTGGGGCCGGGCAGATGGGGCATCAAATTGCGATGCTTGCTGCACTTGGAGGGTACGAAACGATTCTTCAGGATGTTCAGGAATTCGCGTTGAATACAGCCAAAGAAAAACTGGACGTCATTTTGACTAAATGGGTTCAAAAAGGAAAATTGTCTGAAGATCGTAAATTGGCTGCTTTTAGCCGTCTTCAATATACTACCGATCTTGAGAAAGCGGCGAGTGGGGCTGATCTGATCATTGAAGCGGTAGTTGAAAAACTTGATGTGAAACAGGAGGTCTTCGCTAAACTTGAAGAATTCGCCCCCGCGGAAACCATTTTTGCTACGAATAGTTCAACAATCGTCAATAGCCTGCTTGCGAGTGTGACGAATCGCCCGGATAAGTTTATTAATATGCATTTCTTTTTTCCGCCTCTAGTTATGGATTGCGTTGAGGTTGTCATGAGTGATCAAACATCGGAGGAAACAGCCGAGCTTGCGATGGAAGTGACAGAGAAAATGAATAGGACAGGAGTTTTGTTGAGAAAAGAGATATCGGGATTCGTAGCCAATAGAATTTTGGGAGCGTTGCAGCGTGAGGCCCTATATTTGTATGAAGAAGGAATTGTGGATTATAAGGATATCGACTTAATTTGCAGGAAAGCTTTAGGCCATCCCATCGGCCCTTTTGAACTGATGGATCTATCAGGTATTGATGTAGGATATTTTGTCATGCAGCAGCGATACAATGAAACTGGAAATCCAGAAGACAAGCCGAATGCTTGTATAGCAGAAAAGGTGAATAAAGGGCATTTAGGAAGGAAGACAGGAAAAGGCTGGTATGATTATCCAAATCAAGGGGTGAAGAATCGATGACAAAATTAATTAGAGTGGTTAAGGAAAATAAGCTTGCGATCATCACCATCGATAATCCTCCATTAAACGTAATCAGTAAACAAGTATTCAGGGACTTGGGAGAAACATTCGATGAACTTTCAAAAGATAATGAAACAGTTGCGGTACTCATAACAGGTGCAGGCAATATCGCATTTGCGGCTGGTGCTGATATAAAAGAATTCCCTAGCATGATGGGGAACCCGAATATGAAGGAAATTGTAAAGGAGGGTCATGCCGTCCTAACCAAAATAGACCAGTTTCCTAAACCTACAATAGCTGTATTAAACGGCCTGACTTTGGGCGGCGGATGTGAACTGGCTCTGGCCTGTGATTTGCGAGTGGCTGAAACACAGGTTCAAATTGGTCTGCCGGAAGTGAAATTAGGCTTATTTCCTGGAGCTGGCGGTACACAGCGTTTGTCCAGACTTGTCGGAAACGCAAAGGCAAAAGAGATTATATTTACCGGTGATCCGCTAGGTGCCATGGAAGCGGAAAAAATCGGGCTTGTCAATAAAGTCGTCGAGCAAGGCTGCGGCTTATCGGAAGCGAAAATCTTGGCCTCACGAATGACAAGGCACTCACTTCAGGCACTTTCGAGAATCAAGAAGGCGATTAATGAAGGAAGTGAAGCCACGCTTGAACAAGGTCTGGAGATTGAAACGAATCTTTTTGAAGAAATCTTCCAAACTGAAGATGTTAAAGAAGGGGTTTCCGCTTTCTTGGATAAACGTAAACCTGCTTTTGTACATCGTTAATTCAAGGAGGGGTCTTATGCATGAATTGGAAGTCGACGTCCGTTTTTCCGAAACGGATGCTTTGGGCCACATCAATAACACAAGCTATTTCATCTACCTTGAAGAAGCGCGCATGAAATTTTTTGAAGCTTTGGGCTTAGCTACGAATGTCGAGTCATGGAACTTTTTGTTAGCCTCCACTAAATGCGACTTTATTGCTCAGGGATATTTCAATCAACTCTTGACCATTCGTTCATCTATAAAAAAGGTAGGGACGAAAAGTTGTGAAATGGCCCATGATATCCTCTGCTCACAAACTGGGGAAATCATTGCTAAGGGAAGTGCAGTTTTAGTTTGTTTTAATTTTTTGAATCAAAAAAGTGAACCTATTCCTGAAATGATTAAAGAAAAACTCATTTCACATCTTGTTCATAATTAGAATGAAGGAGTGGAAGAACATGGTTGGCGATACGATTCCTGTTCGGCCCGGCGAGGAACTGAATATTGGTGCATTAGAAGGTTTCCTAAGAAAAAATGTATTGGACCTTCCAAATGAACCGTTAGAATTGCAACAATTTTCAACGGGCTATTCCAATTTGACTTATCAGCTGAAAATTGGTGAGTGGGAGGCTGTTCTAAGAAGGCCACCGCTTGGCCCTGTTGCGCCAAAGGCACATGATATGAAGCGTGAACATCATATCCTTTCCTCAATCAACCCATATTTTCAAGCGGCTCCCGAGCCTATTCTGTTCTCGGATGATGAATCGATTGCGGGGGCCCCTTTTTTCCTAATGGAAAGGAAACATGGATTTGTAATAGATACCGAATTTCCCAAGGGAATCGAGCCTACTGTTGAAAAGTGCATACAGCTTTCTCATGTCATGGTCGATCGGCTTGCTGATCTTCACTCGATTCCCTATGAGAAAACTGCGTTGGTGGAAATCTCCAAACCTGAAGGGTTCATTGAAAGACAAGTGCGCGGATGGATTTTCCGCTATGAGAGAGCAAAGACAGATGAAATCAAGGAAATTCGACCGCTCATCGATTATTTTCAACAGTATATCCCGAAACATAGCCAGACTTCCATTATCCATTATGACTATAAGATCAATAATGCCATGTTTAACCAGGACCTTACAGAGATGGTTGGTTTATTTGATTGGGAAATGTCCACCGTTGGTGATCCGTTAGCCGATCTAGGAGTGGCTTTAAGCTACTGGACGGAAAGCGGTGATCCGGAACTTATCAAAATCGGTGTGGGTAAAGCATCCGTCACCACTTTACCTGGTTTCCCGACACGAAGGGAATTTATCGAGATGTATGCAGCTAGAAGCGGCAGGGATGTTTCCAACGTCGATTTTTATTTAACATTTGGTTACTTTAAGTTGGCTGTCATTCTTCAGCAAATTTATTATCGATATAAAAAAGGCCAGACTAATGATCCCCGTTTTTCCAATCTCGGAAAAATGGTTAAAAGCTTACTCACTCATGCAGCAAATGTAGCTGCGAAGGAAGTTTAATATATGGAATATATACAAAACATTCATTTGCTGCTAAAAAAAGAAGAGATAGATGGAAAAAAGCTTCAAGAAGGAGAGAAAGTTGCGGTCGTACTTGATGTATTATTAGCGACCACTACGATTATTTCAGCACTTCATGAGGGAGCACGCCAGGTGATACCTGTCATGGATCCAGTGGATGCCTTGGTGAAAAGCCAGGAATTGGACCATGGGGATGTTGTAGTTGCAGGGGAACTAAAAGCTAAGCCGGTTGATGATTTAATGTATCCGAGTCCGACGCTATTGAGTAAGTTGGTACGCGGCAAAACATTAATACTTTCAACGACTAATGGAACGGTTGCGCTGAGAAATTCTGCAGCTGCCAAAAAGGTTTATATCGCATCTTTGTTGAATAATCCGTCTGTTGCAGAAAAAATAAAAAAACATCATAAAACAGAAACGATCATCATCGTTTGCTCGGGAAATTCAGGTGAATTCAGTCTGGAAGACTTTTACGGTGCAGGTCATTTGATAGATTGCCTGATTGCTGGGTCGCAAGGCTCTTTCATACTCAACGATGCAGCAAAGGCTGCCAATGCGCTTTATCGCACGAATAGCGAAAATGCCTTTGATATCCTGAAATCATCATATGTCGGACAGCTGTTTGACAAACATAGTTTGATCGCCGATTTGGAATTGGCGGCGCAAAAAGGTTCGTTGGATCTTGTCCCGGAGTTGGTGGATGGAAGGATCAAAGCTGAATTGAAAAGGCAGGAAACGTAGTTCAAAATCCAGATAAGGAGTGAAGGGGATGAGGTTTTCACAATCAATAGCGGTGGTGACAGGTGCAGGCTCCGGTATTGGGAAAGCTACAGCGATGCGCTTGTCTGACGAAGGGGCAAAAGTGATATTGGTAGGGCGGACGAAAGGAAAGCTGGAGGAGGCTGCTGCAGAAATCAATGCGAGGCATACGATTCCCGTGGCCGACATTTTCCCTGCAGATGTTACCGTCGAGGAGGATGTAATAGATCTGGCCATGTATGTGAAGGAACAATATCGTGACCTTCACATTTTAATCAATAACGCAGGTGGATCAAAGTCCTCGAAGCTTTTGGATACATCTGCTGCTGATTGGGATATGATTCAGCATGTCAATTTGAAAAGTGTCTTTCTTGTTTCCAAGTACTTGGGGAAAGTGATGGAAGAAGGAGCGGGCAGTGGTAATGAAGGCTCCGCCAATCGGGCAATCGTGAATGTGGCTTCACTGTCAGGGCATCAGGCAGGTGCATTCATCCCGCATTACAGCTCTGCTAAAGCAGGTGTCATCAGTTTAACTAAATCATTGGCACTGGAACTCGCTGCAGTCGGCATTCGGGTCAATTCCGTATCACCTGGATTCATTGAAACTCCATTGACGGAGGATGGATTGCAAAATGAAAAATTCGTAAAGTCCATTCAACGGAACACGGCACTGGAAAGAGTGGGGAGAGCGGAGGAAATAAGTAATGTCATTACCTTTGCTGCTTCCCCGGAGGCTTCCTATATGACTGGGACGGATTTATTGGTGGATGGCGGCTGGTTGATCAAATAGAAAAAGGGGATGGGTAAATGTTAAAAGAACACTTATTGACAGAAGTAATCGATAATGTAATGATCCTTACTTTGAATCGTCCTGAAAGTTTGAATGCGTTTAGTCCTGATATGATCGCAAGCTTAACGAAAGCGATTAAGGATGTAAAACATACACCACATATAAGGGCCGTCGTCATTAAAGGGGCGGGAAGGTCGTTCACTGCAGGAGGAGACGTAAAGTCGATGGGGAAGGCCTCTGCAGGTCAATTGTATGATCATGTCGGCAGAATGAACGAATGCATAATGGCTCTCGATGCTTCTGAGGTTCCCGTAATCGCTGCCGTCCATGGATTTGCGGCAGGGGCAGGATTCAATTTGGCACTCGCTTGTGATTTGATCGTGGCTTCCGATGATAGTCAATTTGCCATGAGTTTTTCACAGGTAGGCCTGATTTCTGATGGAGGGGGCTCGTATTTTTTACCTAAGTTAGTAGGGCCCCATCTTGCAAAGCAGCTCTTCTTTTCTGCCGAACCGATTTCTGCGGAGCGCTTATACCAGTTAGGTGTCATTAATTATTTATACCCACTCAATCAACTTGAAGAAGAATCATTGAAACTTGCGGAAAAGCTGGCAAATGGACCGACAAAGGCTTATGGAATGATGAAAAAGCTCGTAAGTCATTCATTTACGGCTACACTTGATGAAATACTCGAACAGGAGCGCATCACGCAAACCTTGATGGCTTCAACAGAAGATCATCTGGAGGGAGTTGCAGCATTCAAAGAAAAGAGAAAACCGGAATTTACAGGGAATTAATAAGGGAGGGATAAAGATGAGAGCCATTCATTTTGAAGAATACGGCGGACCGGAAGTACTGAAATTGACTGAAATGGAAAGACCCGTGCCAACTGGGCATGAAGTTCTGATTGAAATCGATTGTGTCGGCGTCAATTATGCAGATACAGCCAGAAGGGAAGGGCAATATGTAGTACCTACGCCGCTTCCTTTCATTCCAGGTGCGGAAGTGGCTGGCGTTGTGGTGGAAGTTGGTGGAAAGGTGACTAAAATCAAACCTGGTACAAGGGTCGTGAGTTTAATTGAATCAGGTGGGTATTCGGAATACGCCCTATCTGATGAGTTCTCGGCCATTCCGCTTCCTGATGCCATTCATTTCCATGAAGCTGTTGCCCTGCCCCTTCAAGGTCTGAGCGCCTATCATATTTTAAAGACAATGGGACGCATGCAACAGGGGGATACGGTATTGGTCCATGCTGCTGCAGGCGGAGTAGGAACGATTGCTGTCCAGCTAGCCAAAATCTTCGGGGCTGGAAAAGTGATTGCCACAGCCAGCACAGTGGAAAAGTTGAAACTGGCTAAAGAGATGGGGGCAGATGAACTCATCGATTACACGAAAGAAGGATGGGAAATGGAAGTCCGTGAGGTCACGGGAGGAAAGGGAGTCGACGTGGCGCTGGAAATGGCTGGAGGGGATATTTTCAATAAAACATTGAAATGTTTGGCACCCTTCGGACGTCTAGTTGTTTTTGGTAATGCCAGCCGTAAGCCATATACGATGAATCCGCAGCAATTAATGAGGCGCAATCAATCCGTTGTAGGTTTTTTCCTGCCACAGATCATGAAACACCCAGATTTACTGTTGCCCAGCATTCAAGAACTTTTTGCATACGTCGCGTCTGGGGAACTTAAGCTAACCATCGGCGGCATCTATCCAATTGAAAAGGCAGCAGCCGTCCATGAGGAAATGAACGCACGTCAAACAAAAGGGAAGTTGATTTTGCAGGTTAAATGAGAAGAAGGGGGGTGATGCACCCCTTGTATGATAATGGGATTCTTGCCCTTCTAGAACGACTCAATCCGCATCGGTGCTGACATCCTTATCGGGATGCATGAAAGGCGGCTGCGGTGCTCTTTTAGCCTCTAACAATTCACGGTTTTCAGTTGTATTCCAGCCTATATCATTGGTGGGGTGTATCCATTCGTCTCCAGCCATGATTTCCGGATCTGTATCTTCACTCCAATTTTCAAGTGGTGAGTTTTCGGATGCATATTTACTGTCGCCGATGACGACTCCATAATCATTAACGAATGGAGCCTTTGGTTTTATGCCGGTTCCTTTAAAGCTTGGTGCGTTAATTTGGTGCGGTTGTGTATCGTCGATAATTGGTGAATCCAATTTTTTTTTCATATAGCGACTCCCTTTCCGTTTTACGGTTATTTTTCTCGTCTGTCCCTATATTATCCCTGAATAATTTCCGGCATTTTTACCCCACTCTAAAGAAGTAAACTATATTAAAAAGGGTGGATGAAAATGAAACGGAAAGCCAATGTGGATGGTGCTGTCAAAGCAAGTAAAACGCCAAAAAGAAACCAAGCTGAAAATGAATTTTCCAATGAGTTCGCAATGGAGGAAAACGCGATGAAAGGTGCCAACCGCAATTCAAAGCAGGGCAGAAAAGGAAGAAGTTAATGGATAAAGAAAAACGGGACAGCGGGGAAAAGATGGGGGAACATGTACGGACGGAATTTGGAATCGAATTCAGCGGCGATATGAACGCAACAAAAATTTATGAGATTTTGGCAAAAGAAAATAAAAAACGTGAAAGTGATAAGTAAATAAGGACGGACCCAATTCTTGGGTCCGTCCTTATTCTTAAAGTATGATGCTGTCAGATTTTGATTGAGGGAAAATCGTTGATCCCTTACCACTCGGATCAAAATAGGCAAGCATGAACGATGGTTTATCGACGATTGTTCCCTCAGCTAAATACGTTTCCAAATCAAAGGGAAGTGCCTCGAGCAATGTGTGTTTGTGTATTTCCTTTTCATTAAGGGCCAAAGCTGTGAAAGAGGAACCAAGCTGTCCAGGGTTATTCAGAATATCTTCATATATCTCTTTCCGCCCATTTTTATCTAATGAAGCTTCCCACCAAGGTTTACGTGGTTTGTATTTTTGATTGATGAAATAATCCAATTTCATGAGTCCAATAATGTTTTTCAGTTCGGCTGATTCCCGGGAAGCCAAAAACTGCTGTAAACGTCTGAACAAGTCTTCAAGCTGATGTCCGATTCGTGACCACCCTTGTTCATCCCAATAGGTACCGAAATCTTGAAAGAAGTCGAACGGTGATTGAAATACCGTTTGGACAAGATATTCCGTGGTATGGTCCATTCTATGATCGTTCCAGTATTTTTCAAGGACATCTTCAACTTGTTTAATGCGGACAATGTCATCGAAGGATAAAACATTATTCCCCAGGATTTCATAGGGAGCATGTTCGCTGTATATATATTGGTGTTCATCGGCACGTATCCGTAAGCCAGTGCCACGAAGCATCTTTAAGAAACCAAGCTGCATCTCTTCGGGTCTGAGCTCGAAAACATCATTGAAGGTCTTTCTGAAAGAATGATAATCTTCTTCAGGCAAACCTGCAATAAGGTCTAAATGCTGATCAATTTTCTGCCCTTCTTTTACCATGGTTACGGTCCTTGTCAGTTTTTCGAAGTTCTGCCTTCTCATTACTAGATCATTCGTATGATCATTCGTCGACTGTACTCCTATTTCAAAGCGGAACAATCCTGCAGGGGCATTATCATTCAAGAACTGGATAACTTCCGGACGCATGATGTCTGCCGTGATCTCGAATTGGAAAACCACACCGGGAAGATGTTCATCGATTAGGAATTGAAACATTTCCATGGCATAGCTTCGGCTGATATTGAACGTTCTGTCAACGAACTTAATTGTCTTGGCACCATTAGCCATAAGGTACCTGATATCTTCTTTAATCTTTTCTCGATCAAAATACCTGACACCCACTTCAATCGATGAAAGGCAAAATTGGCAGCTGAACGGGCACCCTCGGCTAGTTTCGATATAGGTGACACGTTTAGATAGGTCTCCGCGGTCTTCCTCCAAACGATATGGAGTAGGGAGGGATTTTAAATCAACCTTGCCGTTCTGAGGCTGGATGATTTTTCTCCCATCCTGCCGATACGCAATGCCGCCGACCTTCTTATAGTCATTCGAACCTTCGATTTCAGATAAAAGGGCCTTGAAGGTAACTTCACCTTCGCCAATTACGATGAAATCAGCCCCGGGAATCTGATCAAGCCATTCCCCAACATCATAGGTGACTTCAGGTCCGCCCAGGATGATAACCAATTCTGGATTGATCTTCTTCAGCATGGCTACGACCTTCATTGTTTCCTCGATGTTCCAAATATAGCAGCTGAACCCGATTACGTCAGGTTTTTTGGAATGAAGGTCACCAACTATGTTCATAATCGGATCTTTTATTGTATATTCCGCCAGCTGTACATCATAATCTGGCTTGGCATAAGCTTTTAAATATCGGATGGATAGCGATGTATGGATATATTTTGCATTAAGAGTACTGATTATTATATTCATGTTAAAGGGCGTAAAGTAAACGCCTGACTCCTTTCGTGTACATGTCTTTTTAAGCCAACAAGCACTAACGAGTAATTTTACCATAGCGTGCTTCATTTGAAAAATGAGTTATTGTATTGAAGGGGAATCTTTTCCCTTGAAGGTCGATATGAAATAAAAACGGATAAAGCAGAAAATGCTTCATCCGTTTTATTTAAAAAGCTTGTTTAATATATTCTTTTGTTTTAGTCATGAAACGTTTTGTTTTGGTCGCCTTCAATTCGATGATCGGCTGTGCCATCGTAGCGATCATTTCACTTGATAATAACACCGTAATCAAGAAAGAGAGACCGGCGAGCATGATGAAGCTCTCGGTATTGCTAAAGTATTCCTGTATGGTGCTTTCACGGAAGAACCGAATGAAGAAACCATGCAGCAGATAGACATAAAGGGTTTGTTTACCCCAATTCGTAAAGAAATATTGTCCGCGTGGGATGAATGAAAGGAAGCTGAACACTGAAATTATGCTCAATCCATAAAATCCCAGACGTTTGAACATGGACACGATTGTCGCATCTTCAAGTTCGGCATATGGTTTCGAACCGAGCAGCCATTTATAATTGATATCGGTATTTAAATAAAATCCGATAAAAATCACTAACATGACACTAAGTGAAGCCAAACGAATTTTGGGAGTGAAAAGTTTTTTTAAATGGTCCTTGCTTAAATGGTATCCGATCAAGAACATCGGGAAAAAAACGAATGTCCTGGAAAGACTAAGGTAATTGGAGATATTGTCAATATATCCAATCAATAATGCGATTAAGATGGATAAACCTATGCCTACTGATGGCTTTAGCTTTGAAAAACCAAGCAGCATGATGTTCCAGCAGAATAAACTGATCAAGAACCATAGCGACCATTGGGGATCAAGCAGGTCTACGTTGATGGCAGAACGTTCATATAAAAAATAATAGTAAACGGTATATATCAATTGGAAAATGATGTAGGGTAAAATCAGTTTTTTAGTAATTTTACCTAAATACCCTTTTTGATAAAAACCTTTTGCAAAGAAGCCTGAAACCAGGATAAAGGCAGGCATGTGAAAGGAATAAATAGTTTTATATAAAGCATAAATCGTTTCACTGTCATGTATATACGTATTCAGCAAATGTCCAAAGACGACAAAGGCCATGAGAATGAACTTGGCGTTATCGAAGAAAAAATCACGTTGTTTCATTGTTGCCTCCATTTAATAAATTTTTAAGGTAGCTAGAAAGAAAGCATTGTTATCTCTTATACCCTAAATACCTTGTACGAAATCAATATTTATTAAATTTATTATAAAAATCTTAAATTAAGCTTAACGCGAAGTTTTATAGTATTCAATATACTATCATTTGATATATAGTAAAATTTTGTAATTTTATCGTTTTTCGAAAATACCGAGGAAAATCAAGATGGATGTCGAATAAAGTTTGGTAAGTTGGGGTTTTGATGAGGGGGGTTAATATGAATATCGGTTATGAGAATGAAACGGGATATAAACAGGAAATTATAAAATTGAATAAACAAATCGAAGGGTTTTTGAATATTTTCAATTCAATGTCAGAGCCTTATATTAGGGTTGATGAGGAACTGCGTATCACTTTTGCCAATGATGCCTCATGTGCCCTGCTGGAATCATCGAAAAATCAGCTGGAGTCCATGAAGATAACAGATTTTCTCGATGTCATCCCTTTAAATAATCAGGAAGTGTCAAGTTCCCTAAAAACCTCGAATGAACCTGAAAGGCAAATTATCCAGCTTCATACCGGAGCCCTTAAGCAAATAGAGTTTATGCGTATAGGCGAGCTTTCCGAAGGACAGCAGTTCTATCGTTTGAGGGATGTGACATTGGATGTTTCTTCGTCAAGGGAAACAAGGATGTCAAGGCAGATGTTTTTGGACATTTTTGATACAGCCATAGAAAGTATCGTTCTATTCGACAGTTCAGGAATAATCATGGAAGTGAACCATGCCTTTATCCATGTCATGGGCATCCCGAAAAAAGAGATTGTCGGTAAGAATATGAGGGACCTCATATCCCCTGATTATCGGGGATATTGGGATGAGAGCATACAAAGAGCCTTTTATGAGTCGAACTTCAAAGGAGAGGTAGAGATTAAGGTTGGGGATGAACTGCATCACTTTACTTTTTCCATAAGTTCAACGGTAGGAAATGAATTATATATGTCGGTGCTTCGAAGAATTACAGAATCAAATATAATAGAAAAAAAGTTAGAAACGAGCGAACGGATTTTTGCGGAATTATTCGACCAGTCGATGGATGCGATCATATTCTGGAATGATGATGGAATCATTTTTCGGGTCAATCATTCAGCATGTAAAATATTCGAATCCAGCAGAGAGGATTTGATAGGCAGTTATATCTGGAAATACGTGTACAGCAATAATCACCATTTTGGTCAGATGATGGAAACGTTTGAAAGAGACACCCAAGTTCGGGGTGAGCTGATTTATAAAATGCCTAATAACCAAATTAAATTGCTTGAATTGACTGCCAAAAAACATGAAGGTGACGGGTATAACGTAACGATATTTCGAAATGTCAGTGAGCGCTGGTTGATTGAGAAGGAATTAAGGGATAGTGAGAAGAAGTTCAGGAAGATTTTTGAGGGAACATTAGACGGCTTGATTCTCTGGAATCATGAAGGGTTCACGGATATTAATGAAGCAGGTCAAAAAATATTGGAGATTTCAAAGCGTAAACTGCTTTCTTTATCTGTTAAGGGATTCATCAAAAAAATTCCTGAAAATGCTCCTGTCTTGAACGCTCACATTGAAAATGTTTATAAGCATGAGGTCTACTCATCCATCATTCCAATAACATTCGAAGATGGAAGAGTAAAGCATATTGAATTTTTGACAAGGAAAAATTTATATTCGAACCTGAATTTAAGCATTTTCCGAGATGTGAGTAAAAATCTCGAAATGCAGGAACAGATCAGGAAATCGGATACTTTGAATGTCGTTGGTGAACTGGCGGCCGGAATTGCTCACGAAATCAGGAATCCAATGACAGCCTTAAAAGGTTTTATCCAGTTACTTGAAGATGGTGTCAAGGGGGAGTTTTCCACATATTTTCATGTGATAACATCCGAAATTAAGCGAATCGAATCCATTATCACGGAATTTTTGGTACTGGCAAAGCCGCAGGCACTAAAAATTTTTAAACAGGATGTTCATACAATTTTGAGAGAGACACTAGAATTACTGGCCGCTCAGGCACTGTTGGAAAATATTCAATTCGAGACAGACTTTGAAGAAGAGGAATTTAAGGTTTTATGTGAAGCGAACCAGTTAAAGCAAGTGTTCATTAACATCATCAAAAATGCATTGGAAGTCATGCCGGATGGCGGATCTGTTCAAATTAAAACAAGCCGGTTTTCAGAGAAATACGGCTGCATCTCAATTACCGATAAAGGTATGGGGATTTCAACGGAAATGCTAAAAAAATTGGGCGAACCTTTTTATACGACGAAGGATAGGGGAACCGGACTGGGGCTCATGGTCAGCTATAAAATCATTGAAGAGCACAATGGCTATATAGAGGTGGAAAGCGAAGTGGGAAAAGGGACGAGCTTTCATATTTATTTGCCTTTCGAGTAAAAGATATTTGCGACATTACTGCCGAATAACTGGCTAAGCCTGCTTTGATGTGGCTTGGAAGGCAGTAGGCGGAAAGGGAGCGGATTCTGAGAATAACTAGGACGTTTTTCGTGAAAAAAGGTTCTATCTAATTTATTAAAGGGATTGGAACGGAAAGCGTGTGCCTGGAGTGGACAAATAGTACTTATCCTAAAAAACTGCAGGCAGACTGGCTTTTGTTCGAATTTTCTACAGTCTGGAGAATCCTTTATTGGATTCCTTTTTTTGTTCCATCATTATTATCTTGGAATCACAATTAAGCTCATAAAAAATGTTGTGCTTTCATAAAAGGGAACTGTGCCGAATTAATTAAGCGGAAACTAATAATCCCCTCAAACTGGGTAACTTTCGAATCATTTCTCGGAGCTGGCTTCATATGATTCTTCCTGATCATTATCAGGGTTTTATGGTTAGAAATTTCCGTCATATCCTGTCTGCTGGTGGGTAAAGCTTTATCGCAATTTAAGAAGTTTTGTCTTTTTTTGCGAATCTATTTACATATAAGGCATATTTTGTAATACTTCTTTATTATAATGTAACTTTAAAAGGGCAGGAGTAGTGAATGTTGTTATGAATTCTAGGTGTGCAATGGAAATTTGTTCTGAGATTCGAATGAAGCGTTGGGAAATGATGGAGTTAGCCAAAATGTATGGACTAGGTCATGAGTATACCCTTCGCCAAAGCGAGCAGCTTGATAAACTAATAAATGAGTATTTGATCCTTCAACATCATTCATCGGAAGTGAGAAATAAGCGGGAAGAAATGGTTGTTATAGTGCAGCAGCCCTTTAATGATGACATAACCTATTAAGGGAACTGAATGCGTGCATGACCTTTTAAATTGGCAGGCAGGGAGACAATCCCCTTTTTGCGATTTCTCATGAAGGAACCTTTACGAACATATCATTTAAAACAATTAAAGAAAGACTCATATACACAAGAAATATCTTTGGAATTTTATGGGCTTGGGATATATATCGGGAGAGGTCACCAGAAGGTGTCCTTCATGCATCGGGATTGGTTTAGAGGCCTTATTTTTCTGAATGGATTACACTGATAAATGAAAAGTAAGGGCTGACTCACTTGATGGAGCCAGCCATGGTAGGTGGGGGAAATTACAAAACTTCCAATAAAATTACCATGAACAAAAGGCCGACGATGAAGGAATAGGTTGATGTGCGTTCATTACCATCCCCATGGCTTTCAGGAATCAATTCCTTATAAACGATGAAAAGCATGGCCCCGGCGGCGAAGGCTAGGCCGTATGGAACCAGGAACCCAATGTAAGAGGTTAAATAATAACCCAATAATCCTGTAATTATTTCGATGGTACCGGTTAAGGTTGCTATAAGGAACGCTGTGAGTTTACCAATTTTTTGATTAATTAAAAACAAAGCCACCAGCAAGCCTTCCGGAGCATTTTGCAGGCCGATGGCAAAAGCGATCAAGTTACCTGTATCAGCTGTATCAGACGCATAACTGACCCCGACGGAAAGACCCTCAGGAATATTATGAAGTGTAATGGCAGTGATGATGAGCAAAGCCTTTTCATCGAACTGAATGCCACTTTTCGTATGGCTGAGATCGATATGAGGAATGTTTTTTTCCATGATCGTTAATGTCAATACCCCGAGAAACACTCCAATGACTAGCTGAATATACCCTCCAGTGGCCAGAGACTCCGGGATCAGGCTCAATAACGAAGCAGCCATCATGATTCCAGCGGTGAATGCCAGAAGAGTGTCTCTGAATCGATGTGTGATTGAACCTTGAATGAACAAGATCGGTAACGCACCAAACCCTGTAGACATAGCAGATAGGATGCTGCCTAATAAAACTCCACTCATAAATTTCTCCTTTGTATGGTACTTATCGTTACTTAGTTTAAATTTTTGGGTGAAACAATAATTTATTGTATTTAGACATAAAAAATATGTTCCAGGAAATAACAATTTTGCAGTTACTCTTCTGCATACCATTTTTTCAATGTTTGATCAGTCGGCAGTGACATGCTGATGATTCCCAGCAATGGCAGGAATCCCACTAGCTTAATCATGGATTCGATTCCAATTATATCGGCAATGGCTCCTAATGAAACGGATCCAATGGCACCCATTCCAAAGGCTAACCCTACAGTCAACCCTGCCATCGTTCCGACTTTCCCCGGGACCAATTCCTGTGCGTATATTACAGTGACGGAAAAACTGCTCATTATAATGAATCCCGCCATCAATAATAAGATAAAAGCGGCTGTAGGAGGTATGAATGGTAAAAGTGCTGTTAGTGGCATGCTGGCAGCGAATGAAAAGAAAATGACATTTTTGCGCCCGAATCTATCAGCAAGCGGACCTCCGAAAAACGTACCTACAGCACCAGCGGCCAAAAAGGCAAATAGGAAAAATTGTGCGGATTTTATCGTGAATGAATACTGCTCGATCAAATAAAAACTATAAAAGTTCGTCATGCAAGATACATACCAAGAACGTGCAAAAATAATGAATAATATCAATACCAGGGCTTTTGCCACTTTATGGGACCGCTCTTTATTGATTACTTTCGCAGCAAGCTTTTTAGGCTGGAAGTGAACTAACTTTTGGGAATACCACTTGGCAATATACAGCAATAGGATAACGGCCATTAAGGCAACCAGGGCAAACCAGAGTGCGCCTTTTTGCCCAAAAGGAACAAGTACGATGGCTGTGATGAGCGGGGCAAGTGCCTGCCCGCTATTCCCTCCGACTTGATAAATTGATTGTGCCAGGCCTCTCTTTGATCCGCCTGCCATGTAGGCAACCCTGGAGCCTTCCGGATGGAATATGGCTGACCCTAAGCCCATCAAGATGACTGCACCAAGGATAATGGTATAGTTTGGGGCAAGTGCAAGAATGATGACCCCTATTAAAGTACTGGTCAACCCGATGGGCAATGCATATGGAAATGGCTTTTTATCAGTATAGAACCCAACTGCCGGTTGCAGAAGCGATGAGACGATATTCAGGCAGAATGCAATCATCCCCAGCTGTGTATACGTTAACGACATTGATTTTTCGAGGATTGGGAACATGGCCGGTACGACGGCCTGTAGAGAATCATTCATTAAATGACATATGCCTATGATGATCATGATTTTAAGAGTCATATCCTGTTTTTGCGGTTTTGTTTTAATGGCAGCGATACTTCCCATCTGTTTATTTCCTTCTTCCTGATTGAGATTTTTACCTATTCAATAAATAGATTCAAGAGGCATGCACCGTATGCAGGACATCTTAAAATAAATCGGAATCGTTACTAGTCTTCATAAAAAAATGAAACCCTTCAATGTATTGCTATGAATGTTTTATCAGCGGTAAGCTGATTGTAACGGTTGTACCGATTTGAGGTTTACTTGAAAACTCGATGGTACCGTTAAAAGATTCAATAATTCGTTTACACACAAATAGCCCTAATCCGGTTCCTTCCTTTTTCGATGTATAGAAGGGATCGAACACTTTATCTATATCTTTTTCATTCAGTCCTTGCCCGGTGTCGATGATCATGAGTTTAGCCCATTCATTTTCATGGTGAATTTGAATCTTTAACTTTTTCCCAACTTCCATGGCCTCGAAACCGTTTTTGGCAATGTTAAGAATGACTTGTTTGAGTTGGTCCTTTGTACAATGAACCCGGATCGGCTCCTTTATGATATTCCATTCCACTTCAATATTGAAGTGACGTGCTTCTGATTCTATTATTGGTCTCAATTCAGCAATGATACTGCGAATATCATATAAGGATAAAGTCTGGGCCATTGGCTTCCCTAAAATTAAAAATTCGCTGACGATGCTATTGATCCGTTCAATTTCCTTCATGATGACAGAGTAATAGAACTGATCTTGTTCTTCAGGGTGTTTTTCAACCAATAATTGCACTAGCCCCTTTATGCCGGTAAGTGGGTTTTTTATTTCATGTGCAGTACTGGCAGCTAAAGTACCGACAAAATCCATTTTTTGGCTTTCGTTTAGTAACTTTTGTTTTTTGGTATTCCTGCGAACGATCAGTTCCTCCACGATGATATAGATCATGTGAGTAAAAAAGAAGGTGAAAAAGACAAGCATTAAAAAAACATTCATGTTATTTGTGTTAATCTTATCGGGCACTTTGACCGACAGTGTCCAATCGACTTCGGTCAAAGGGAAATCCACCCATTTTGAATGTCCAGTGAATCCTTCGGCATTCATATCTATAATTCGGGTTTTGTCCTTTGTTTCCAATTTAAAGGTATGACCGGGGTTAAGGATCTTTAATCTTTTTTCCATATGATCCAGTCTGATTTGTGCTAATAAAAATCCTTGCACTTTTCTATCTTGATCCAGAATGGGAGCAAAAATGGAAAAATAATTAAAATCATGGCTATGTAGCTCATTTGTTTCTGCAACAACCGCTTTTTGAGTTTTTAAGGCACGCTCAATATCATTCTGTTCAATTAAATAGTTATGATGGAAATTCTTATTCGTCCCTGAAATGGACACACCGTCGCGATTTAGCCAATACACTCCTGCATACCTGGAATCTGTATCTTTGATCCATTTCAAAAGAAGTTCTGTTTTTTTGTCATCCATATAAAGCATGGAACTGCTAAGGCTAAGCAGCTCAAGGCTTTCCTTCGTTTCACTGATAACTTGATCTATGTATTCTTGATAAACCGTTCCCGCCCATTTAGCTTGTTCCTGTCTTTCTTTTTGAATGGAACGATCTAAATGCATCCAATAAATGATAGAGAGGAAAATTAATGGTAAAATAACAATAAGTAGATATGTGGTGAATTTATGCCTTGTTTTCATGTTTGTCACTACTTTAGCTTTTTTTTCAAGTATATCAAAATGATTGATTAAACAATAGTGCATACTAACAGGGCAGATTGACAAAGAAGTCTTTATGTCATATAATAACTTTTAATTCAAGATATTTTAATTAAAAATTTTTAAGGTTGTGAAGTTATGGAGAATAATAACATCCAACAGTCTTTGAAACTGTTTATCGTGATGTCTAGAGCTCATCGATCCATTAATGATGTAGTAAATAAACATATAGCTGAAGAGGGTTTGAATCCAACAGAGTTTGCAGTACTGGAATTACTTTATCATAAAGGGGATCAGCCTCTTCAGCAAATAGGCGGAAAGATCCTGCTGGCGAGCGGCAGCATTACCTATGTTGTGGATAAACTTGAACAGAAGGAATATCTACAGCGAATTGCATGTAAAGAGGATCGCCGTGTAACCTTTGCAAAAATAACGGATAAAGGAAAGGCCTTCATTGAAGGAGTATTTCCTGAGCATGAAAAAAGAATCGATGATATCATGAGTGTACTTACGCAAGATGAAAAGTCCACCGTGATCGAATTGCTTAAAAAGATTGGGTATTCCGCCCAAAGTTAGCTAAAGAACCAGCACCCGGATTGACAGCAGGTGCTGGTTTTTTTATGTCTGATAAAACCTGAATTTGTTTCGAGGACATAGAGGTTTTTAATAACGCTGTGGCGAATTTTTATATTACGATAACCGTGACAATGATGAATGTGACCTGGATTGGAAACTGTTACTCTGGATTATACAGGAAAAAAATGTTTTTATATCGTGAAAAGGAGCTTACATATGAAATTTAATGAGTATGAATATAAACGTCCTGAAATGGATGAAATTAAAACACGGTTCATGAAAGCTTTGGAAAAGTTTACTGACGCTGCTAATGCCGATGCACAAATAAAAGCCATGGAAGAAATAAATGATATTCGAAATTATGTAGGTACGATGTTTAATTTGGTCTATATACGGCATTCCATTGATACCAATGATAATTTTTATAAAGCGGAGAATGATTATTTAGATGACTTCTCCCCTGAAATGGAAGAGTTAACCTCCAAATTTTACAATGAACTCGTTCGCTCGAAATATCGCAAGGAGCTTGAGTTGAAATGGGGAACTCAACTATTTGACCTGGCAGATGCCCAACTCAAAACTTTTTCGCCCGAAATCATACCACAGCTGCAAAAAGAAAATAAATTATCAAGCGAATATTCACAATTGATTGCCTCTGCAAAAATCCCCTTTGATGGAAAAGAATTAACACTAGCGCAGCTTCAGCCTTTTATGGAGTCCTCGGATCGTGAATTAAGGAAAAATGCAAGTGAGGCATATTACGGTTTCTTTGAAGAAAAGCAGGAGGAATTGGATCGTATATTCGACGACCTTGTCAAGGTGAGGCATGGAATTTCGACAGCGCTCGGTTATGGGAATTTCGTGGAACTTGGGTATTATCGAATGACAAGGACTGATTATGATGCTGAAATGGTTGCTTCATTCCGCAAGCAGGTGAAAGAGGAAGTGGTACCGCTTGTCACCCGGCTGAAGGAACGTCAGCGCGAACGTCTAGGATTGGAGAACCTGAACTATTATGATGAGAATTTCCATTTCAGAACGGGTAATGCCACTCCAAAAGGCGATGCCGGGTGGATCATCGAAAACGGGAAAAAGATGTACAAGGAGCTTTCGCCTGAAACGAATCAGTTTTTCAACTATATGATAGATAATGACCTGATGGACCTTGTGGCGAAGAAAGGAAAAGAGAGCGGAGGCTATTGTACTTTTATAGAAGACTATAAAGCTCCATTCATCTTTTCCAATTTCAACGGAACTTCCGGGGATATAGATGTTTTGACACATGAGGCAGGTCATGCATTCCAAGTGTTTCGCAGCCGTGATCTTGACATTCCTGAGTATTATTGGCCCACATATGAAGCATGTGAAATCCATTCGATGAGCATGGAATTTTTAACTTGGCCATGGATGGAGCTATTTTTCAAGGAAGATACGGAAAAGTATAAGTTTTCCCATTTAAGCGGTGCCCTCATATTCCTTCCGTATGGGGTGGCTGTTGATGAATTTCAGCATTTTGTCTATGAAAATCCTGATGCTTCACCAGTTGAAAGAAAGCAGGCTTGGCGTAAGATCGAGATGGAATATTTGCCGCATCGCGATTATGAAGAAAATGAATTCTTGGAGAATGGCGGGTATTGGCAGCGGCAAAGCCACATTTATCAATCACCTTTTTATTATATCGACTATACATTGGCCCAGATTTGTGCTTTCCAATTCTGGAAAAGGTCGACTGAAAAAGATGAAACGGCTTGGGAGGATTATTTGAATCTGTGCCAACTTGGAGGCAGCAAGTCTTTTCTTGATCTCGTTGAATCTGCGAATCTGAAATCCCCATTTGTTGACGGGACTGTAGAGTCCGTTGTGAAGGTGATAGACGAATGGCTCTCCACTGTAGATGATAAGGCATTATGAAATATCAGGCTTGATGATACGAACTGGATACTTGAAGGAATGGTCTAACTCCGAACCATGATTATAAAAGAAGACTTGGTTATCCTTCATGAACACTTTTTTATATAGAAAGAAACCTTATTATTGGATTGAAGAAATTTTGCGACACACCTGCCGAATTACTGACTAGCCGAGACCCCACAGGCGCCTGCTTTGATGCGGCATGGCAGACAGTCGGCGGCAAAGGGAGCGTATTCCTGAAATCAATTGGAACTTTTATCAATTTGTTTACAGTCTGAACGCTTGGAGATTATTCCAAGCGTTTTTTAAAATCTTTCATACGTTCGGAATGATGATTCACAGTGAAATGCATGAGGAGTTTCAGACTGCACAATGAGAGGAAGTAACCCAGGAAAAAAACAGCCGACGAAAGGAATATTACTCGGCTTGTCTTAAATGTCTCTTCCTTACATATAAATGTAGGGAGGAGGGGAGAGTATGCTGTCAAGGTGGTCAGGGAGTTTTCAGATTGCAGCGGTTTATGTAGGCACAGTCGTCGGTGCAGGATTTGCAACTGGAAAAGAGATTGTCGAGTTTTTTACCCGTTATGGCTTTTATGGTTTTATCGGGATTTTAATAGCAGGTTATATTTTCATTTTCACTGGAACGAAAATCATGCTCATTTCCGCAAGGATCAGAGCATCTTCTTATGAGGAGTTCAATCAATTTCTTTTTGGCAGGAAAATAGCAGGAATTATCAACATCTTCTTCCTTATCATGCTTTTAGGGGTGACAGCTGTCATGATTTCGGGCTCTGGAGCCGTTTTCGAAGAACAACTTGGCGTGTCTAAAAGTATAGGAAGTTGGTCTACGATCATACTGGCATCCTTGGTCCTGATGATGGGCATGCGCGGTGTTTTCACTGTGAACTCGTTTGTTGTACCAATCATGATCTGTTTTAGTTTGATCCTTTTTTTCTCGACTTTGGGTAATGGGGATTTCTTTAAGACCCTTACAAAAGTTCCAGATGAAGTGATCACCGTGAAAATGCTTTTATCACCATTTGCCTATACAGCCTTTAACCTTGCTTTGGCACAGGCTGTGCTGGTTCCGGTTGCTTATGAAGTTCGAGATGAGAAGGTCATTAAACATGGAGCAATCCTTGGAGGGATATTCCTTACGATCATTTTATTGACGGGGCATTTTTCACTTATGACACTTCCTGACGTGAATGGTTATGAAATTCCTTCAGCAGTTATTATGAGAACGGCAGCCAGTCAGTTATATTGGATGTTCATTTTGGTGATTTACGGGGAGATATTCACTTCGGTCATCGGAAACATATATGGATTACAGAGGCAAATCAGCAGTTATATTAAATTGCCAAGCATGCTGATCATAGCGGTGATTTTTTTAATAGCTTTGATCATTAGTGAATTCGGCTATGGAAGGTTACTAGGATATATTTATCCGGTTTTTGGATACATAAGCCTCCTTTTTTTAATTCTGGTCTGGAAAAGCAAGGCGGGGAAGGAGTGATGAAGAACGGGGGGCCTGAACTTAGCCCTCCGCATCAGGGGGGAATCAATGTTCATCCTTTCATCAGCGTCTTAGCCATCTCTAGAAAAGCATCCCGGTAATCTCGATCTTTTTTTGTGAACATAGTTAAGCGGACGGGTGCTTTTTCATCCTTGAGCAATATGGAAGTGATCACATCATCCCCACTTTCCACTTCAAATCCCGTGCCGCCCTCGATTTCAAGTGAAGGATCCCTAATCGTTTCTGAAATGCTTTCCAGCTGGGATTGAACATTTTTTTCCACCTCATCCCAATTGACATCCGACTTCAATAATTCTATTCTCATATAAATGGAGTCATCTTCAGTCAGGAACACAATATCCTTTCCAGGTTCTTCGGCACTTAATCTGAATTGTTGCAAAACATAAAGGCTGAACGGTTGATTATCACTTTTTTTTAAGAACGCTGTTTTTTCCTTTGCTTCCCCGTTAATTGAATATTGCAGGTTTTGCTCCATCAGTCTTATTTTGTTATTGCGATTACCTCCTTGAGAGGTATTGCCTTCGTTCCCCTCTTTTACTGAACCCTCTTGTGGCTCATCTGCATTTTCATCTGTGGTCGTACCGCAGCCAGTCAGCAGAATAGCGGCGAATGTGACACAGCCAATATAACGTGTCCAACGAGTCATTTGTTTCCCTCATCTTTCTGATAGAAATTCCAATCTGAATTTGGATATGTTGCACCACATACAAGTGTTTTGCCCTTTAATGAATTAGACGGAGTAAAATGGAAATGGTTACAAAAAACTGAAGAATCAATTCATACGCTTGCTAAAAAGTAAAAACGGAATGGTATAGAGAAACCATCCCGTTTTGTATTAACCTATGATTTTATAATTTTTATGGTTGACGACGGTTTTCTGTTCAAGTTCCAAATCACGATAATTTTCCATATACGTGACGTCCACGATTACTGAGTTCTCGTTCACTTTCTCGACGATTCCTTTTAAGCCTTCTCTAAATTCAATGATATTTCCAACTTCCGCTTTCTTCATGGTAATCATCCTTTCCCATTTTGTTTCCAATGATCAAAAAGTAACTATGGAGTAATTGGATTATTCGAACATCTTGCCGTTTAGATTTTGACGTGGGAAGTGCCAGTAAGAGAATTAGTTATCTCTCATGTCGGTACAGTAAGCTAAACTTTTAAAGGGAGGTGCGATTCTTGAAATGGACCAGCTGTAATGATATGGCATAATTTGGTATATATTGCAAACGCAGTTATACGTACCAGTATGTAATTCTATGTACAAAATATGCCAATCATTTTACATTATGATATTTTACTATACAGTTTGCACTATTTTAAAGCATACGTAAAGAATAATGTAGCAAGAGGGCCTCAAAAAATTCTGATTTATATTTAGTGGCCTGCTTATGTTAAAATGAAAACGGAATTTCTCCTGTCTGAATATGATGGAACATTTGATAATTAAGGAGGATAATATGATGAATGCAGATGAAGCAAAAGAAGTACTCGATAAACTGGCGAACCGGGAAATGGATGAATTCAGGATAACAAAAGAAGAATTTTTAGCTTTTCGTGAGATTCTTGTTAAAAGGGAAGACTTTAAACATTTTCGGGGGAATGCCCAACATAACGGTGTGATAATTTATACGTATTTAGAAGAAGCGAGAAGTTAATCGATGTAAATAATTTGGGGTGGCTCATGATTGAGCCACCCCAAATTATTTACAATGGAAAAATCACTTGTTCCTTAATTTATTTAAAGCGGACTTTCTCCATGATTTGACGGCTGCTGCAGTGACTTGATAGACCTCAGCGATTTCAGACACTGTTTTATTTTCGAGGTATGTCTGTAAAAGCCAGCGTTGCTGATTCAGTGTCAATCCTTCCGTGTAGGTTAAGATATTATCGATGGCAAAGGCCTCTTCATGCATCGTAAAAGGATCCTTAATCTCTAATATGAAGGAATCAAAGGGTTCAGTGCGGATCTCATATTTATGATGATGCTTTAATTCGTTCAGAATTTTGCCTTTGATTACCGTATAGGCATAGTTGGAGAATTTTCCGTATTCCTCATTGAAATTCCCCAATGACTCCCATAAAGCAATCAAGCCTACTTGAAAATATTCTTCCTTATTTTTATAGATGGAAAGTGAGCGGATAATATGATGGATCATCGGGGTGAATTCCTTCGTTAGTGCTGAGAAATCTTCCATTAAGCAAGTCACCTTTAGAAAGTGCACTTTTCTGTATTCCCGGGTGCTTCTACCATAAATAAAACGATCATATATAGCCAAAATGCGTAACGGAAAAATGGAGGGGGAAAAAGTGGGTTTTAAGGGAGCTGAAAAGAACCTTATTGAAGGGAAAAACTAGATTCAGATAATCTTGAAAAAGGTGACCAAATGAAAAAAACACATCCTGATATTGGATGTGCCGAAACAATTCACTACTATTTTTTTTAGTTTTTCCTCTTCATTCAATGTAAAGCCATACACATGAATGCTCCGTTTGTAGAGAAAAGGGAGCTTGGAAAGGTCTCATTCCGAATTGTGAATATAAAACTTTTTTTGGAGGGGTTGTAAAATTTGGTAGGGCACTCGCTTTTCCCGCAGGAGTCTCACGCCTTCAGTTCCAATCAAATATGTTTTAAAAGATAGAACTCCTTTTGTCTACAAACTGGATAATAACGAAGGTTCGAAAGGCTCTCACCCCGACCATTATTTTAAAGGAAAATAGGTTCCTACTTGTTTCTTTGCTTATTATACATATGATGGAAACTATCTGGATGGAGGCAGGCAGACGGCGGAAAGGGAGCGGATTTCTGAAATCCGCTGGATCTTTTTAAAATAAAAAACTGCAGGCAAACGGATCTTCTTTTAATTTGCCTGCAGTCTGTACATTTAAAGATGTGTAATTTTCCAAATCATCATTTAGTTTTTAAAAATAAGGAAGCGGGGGAGAAAAGCAGTAACGAAATATTTTTGGTTGTATTTCATTTTGTATCACCCCTAAAAAATTCCAAATGCGAGTTCGGAAGCGGGCATATTGATAAACCGTTGAATTTGTTAACTTTGCGATTTTCGGAAACCGGCATCCTGTGCGTCCTGTTCGGTACAAAACATTTCTTCTGGTTTAGTTATTTCGTAATATTGGCCCGAAGGAATGTGATATATTTTATTGCCTTTAGAGTTTATATTCCCTTTAATTTGCGGGTTACTGCAAGATCCAGTCGGATTTTCCACTGTTACTTCTTTTGAATGGGAATCATCAAACCCCTTTGAAGTTGCATAGTTTTCAATAGACCAAATACCGATTTCGTCTCTTTGGGCTTGTTTCTGAGTATCTTCCAATTCTTCAAGATATTTCGTGTTCGGTGCATAAACATAAGCTACCCTTGCCAGTCCTTTTTCCAGCAGGAGTTTATTCACCATTTTGCCATCAACATAAAAATAGGCCAGCAGCCGGCCGTATTTATCCCTTTCACCTATGCCGGTTTCTACTTCCACTTCAGAGCCAGCAGGCATGAGTTCCTTGGCGAACTTGCTTGCTTCAGGTCCAAAAGGCTGAACGGGCTTGGATGGGTGCACGGTTTCTGGAGTATCTACCAAAAGGAGCCTGACCGTTTCTTCATTTCCATTATCCATTTTGATTTTTACTGTATCACCGTCAACAACTTTGATGATCTCGGCTGTGAATGTCTTGCCTTTTTCTTCATTTGAAATTGAATCTTCCTGTTTGGATTGATTAATCTGGTCATCTGATGCTGCCTGGCAGCCAGACAACGTAATCAGGCAAAGTGCAGTCAGGAGAAAAACATTCAGATAAGAATGTAACAAGGAATTTCCGTTCATGATAAGTCCCCCCATTTATTAAGGTGTTTTCCATGTCCGTCATGGATATATTCGGCAGGACTAATACTAACCCATAAAAAAGCGAAAGAAAATGAAAAATTTTACATGCATCGCTACCCCGTATCATGATAGTTTCTTATAATGATATGGTGGAGTAAGGGAGGCAGGCGTGCAAAATGATATTTAGGCTTGAAAATATTAGGTATAAAGGGATTTTGAAAATTGATGATTTGAAAATACCCGCTTGTATGGTTACTTGCTTGACTGGGGAAAGCGGTGCAGGAAAAACCTCACTGCTCCGATTATTGAACAGGATGGATGACCCGGATAGCGGTTCGATCTATTATAAGGATCAGCTGCTGGATAAATTCAACCCGATAGAGCTCCGGCGTAAAGTCACAATGCTTTCTCAGGCACCGTTCACTTTACCTGGTACGATTGAAGAAAATCTTCAGATTGGCCTGGAATTGACGGAACAGGAAAAAAAGGATAAAGCCGAATTGGTTAAAGCACTTGAAACCGTCCAGTTGCAGAAGTCTTTAGACGAGGGGGCGGAGAATCTTTCTGGCGGGGAGAAACAGAGGCTGGCACTGGGGAGGCTACTTTTATTGAAACCCGAGGTGTATTTACTGGATGAGCCGACGTCGGCTCTCGATGAGGAAGCCGAGCTGACGGTCATGAGCCGTTTTTTAGAAGAAGTAAAGCGGGAAAAAGGAACGGTCATCATGATAACCCATTCAAAACAGCTTGCGGACATCTGTGCTGAAAAGAGGATCGTTCTGAAAAAGGCGAAGGAGGGTGACTATTAATGGAGGCGAATGGGATAATAGATATTGAGTTCTGGCGTCTTTGTGCGGCCTACGTGTTTGTAGTAATCCTGCTCATAATCGTGAAATGGCGCGGGATTTCACGGGAAAAGCAAATCGTGCTCGCTACGGTACGGATGACGGTCCAACTCGTTCTCGCCGGTTATGTTTTGACATATATCTTTGAAAATCCCCACCCTTTACTTTCTTTGGGATTTCTATGTGCGATGTCCCTGTTTTCCATCCATAATATTTTTAAGCAAGTGTCCCATACACTTAATAAGAAAATCAAAAGGATGGTTATCCTAAGTATGTTATCAGGTCCCATGGCTGCCTTGTTTTATTTTAATGTGGTCGTGATCCATTTCACCCCATGGTATGAGCCGAGGTATTTCATTCCAATTGCTGGAATGATCGTGGGAAATGCGATGACAGGAGTGACATTGGCGCTTAAAAACCTCCATGATGGGATTAGCAGTAATCGTGAAAAGGTAGAAGCGATGCTGATGCTTGGAGCGACTCCAGCGAGGGCTGTTAAGAAATATGTGGATGCTGCATTCGACTCGGCAGTGCTCCCGACTTTGAACAATATGCTCGGGATGGGGATTATCTTCCTCCCAGGAATGATGACAGGGCAAATCCTGTCGGGGATAAGCCCGCTAATCGCTATTGAGTACCAGATTGCGATACTAATCGGGATTCTCGGAAGTGTTTCATTAACGGTGGTCCTTTTCATTATGCTGAGTTTCAGGGCTTTTTTTACCAAAAATGCACAGCTGTCCATTTAAACATTGAAGAATCTGAAAAGTAATAGTTGCAGTTCCTTCTATATTTTTGTACTATTTTGTAGGTACCAATAGTTTTGGTTTGTTTGTTGGGAATGATAATGCTATCCTGATAAGGAAAAGGGCATTTCTTTTTTTCGTTTCTTTCCTGATGGATGGAGAAAACCCCTTACATAACCTATTTTTGTTAATTTATCTTAAAGGAGATTGATTTATATGGTAGAAAAAACATTTACAGTAACTGCAGAAACAGGAATTCACGCTCGTCCGGCTACATTGCTTGTACAAGCTGCAGGAAAATTTGATTCAGAAATAAACCTTGCTTATAAAGAGAAAAAAGTGAACCTTAAGTCCATTATGGGTGTAATGTCTCTAGGTATTGGCAAAGGGGCGGAAATTACGATTTCTGCTGAAGGAAGCGATGAAAATGATGCACTAAACACACTTGCTGAAACGTTAAACAGAGAAGGATTAGCAGAATAATGTCCACTTTGATTAGTGGAATAGCAGCTTCAAACGGAATAGCCATCGCTAAAGCCTATCGACTGACTGAGCCAGATTTATCGATTGAAAAAAGAAGCATAGAAGATGTCGGGGCTGAAATATCCCGTTTTAAGGAAGCTATTCAAAAGTCAACAAATGAATTGGAGATAATCAGGGATAAAGCCGAAAAAGATCTAGGGGCCGATAAAGCCGCTATCTTTGACGCGCACCTGCTTGTTTTGGCTGATCCGGAACTTATCACTCCAATTCAGGATAAAATACAATCAGAAGGCGTCAACGCTGAGTTTTCCTTAAATGAAACCGCAAGCATGTTCATTACGATGTTTGAACAAATGGATAATGAATACATGAAGGAACGTGCGGCGGATATCCGTGACGTCACGAAACGGGTTCTGTCACATCTTTTAGGTGTTCATATTCCTAATCCGAGCATGATTGCTGAAGAAGTGATCATCATTGCGGAGGATTTGACTCCATCCGATACAGCACAGTTGAATCCGGCATATGTTAAAGGATTTACGACAGATATTGGTGGACGTACATCCCATTCAGCCATAATGGCACGTTCATTGGAAATTCCAGCAGTCGTTGGAGCGAAGTCAGTGACCTCGTCCATTGAAAATGGTGACTTGGTCATAATTGACGGGCTAAAGGGTGAAGTTCACATCAATCCTACTCCTGAACTCGTGAAACGCTACGAAGAGGAGCAGGAAGCCTATGCCATGCAAAAGGCTGAGTGGGCTAAGCTGGTTAATGAAAAAACCGTTACAAATGATGGCCATCATGTGGAATTGGCAGCCAATATTGGTACGCCGAAAGATCTTGAGGGCGTTCATCAAAATGGCGGTGAAGGCATCGGGTTATATCGTACGGAATTTCTTTATATGGGCAGAAATGACTTTCCAAGTGAAGAAGAACAGTTCGAGGCATACAAAGCTGTGCTGGAAGGAATGTCAGGTAAGCCTGTAGTCGTCAGAACGCTTGATATTGGCGGGGACAAGGAGCTGCCATATTTAGAGCTTCCTAAGGAAATGAATCCTTTCCTTGGATACCGTGCTATACGCCTATGCTTAAATGAGCAGGAGATTTTCCGGACTCAGCTCCGTGCCCTGCTTCGTGCAAGCATTTACGGAGATTTGAAAATCATGTTCCCGATGATTGCCACGCTTGCTGAATTCCGCGAAGCTAAAGCCGTTTTGGCTGAAGTTAGGCAGGAATTGCTTGATAATGGTGTTCAAGTTGCCGAAAAAATTGAAGTCGGAATCATGGTTGAAATCCCTTCAACTGCAGTGATGGCGGATATTTTTGCTAAGGAAGTCGATTTCTTCAGCATTGGCACTAATGACTTGATTCAATATACGATGGCCGCTGACCGAATGAATGAGAGAGTATCCTATTTATATCAACCATACAATCCAGCGATTTTACGCCTGGTTAAAATGGTAATAGATGCAGCTCATAAAGAAGGGAAATGGGCCGGAATGTGCGGGGAAATGGCTGGAGATGAAGTGGCCATACCGATATTGATCGGATTGGGCCTTGATGAATTCTCAATGAGTGCCACTTCGATTTTAAAAGCACGTTCTCTAATTAGCCAACTTTCACTTGAAGAGATGAAAAAACTATCTCAGGAAGTTTTAGGGCTGGATACGAATGATAATGTGAAAGAAGCGGTAGTTAACGCTTTGAAGAAATAAATATATCAGGAAAAACGCACCCCATCCACAGAACCTTCGGATGGGGTGCTGTCCTGTAATTCTTGCTTGATTATTTGAGAATAAATGTTTATTGCTTCAAAATGGGGGTAAATAAAAAGCAAGCACAGTTGTTTAGCTCTATTAGGGCAGCTGACATTCTCATTTCCCCCTTTGACGCCGGTTGGGTTATCCAACCGGCTATTTTTTGTAAATAAAAATCACAATAATGATTATTCAGATTTTTCACTTTACGGTTATGACGATATAATGGAATTATGATTTTAAGAAAATGGAGGTTAAATATTATATGGAATTACATTTGGAAAAGAAAAATGCCTTGATTTTAGCTTCAAGTCAAGGTTTGGGGAAGGCTATGGCAGCTGAATTGGTTAAGGAAGGGGCAAATGTCATGCTGGCAAGCCGTGATGGAGAAAAGCTTGCAGCCGTACAAAGGGAATTATCGCAGCTTGGGACGGGGAAAGTTTCTTATAAGGTAACGGATATAACAAAAGCTGAAGATATTAAAAGCCTGGTTGGGCAAACTGCTGAGGAATTCGGCGGTATCGACATTCTTATTAATAACGCCGGAGGTCCTCCAGGGGGTTCATTTACGGATTTCAATGATGAAGAATGGCAACAATCCTTCGAACTTAATTTACTAAGTTTCATCAGGACGATCCGTGAAAGCTTGCCACATTTAAAAAAACAGGGCGGGAAAATCGTTAATATTGCTTCTTCATCCATTAAGGAACCGATTCCAGGATTGATATTATCGAATACATTCCGGACGGCAATCGTTGGATTGTCAAAGACGTTAGCTTCAGAATTAGCACCGGACCGGATTTTGATCAATACAGTCGGTCCAGGAAGAATCGCAACAGACCGCGTTCAGCACCTTGATGAAATGAATGCGGAGAAACATGGCGTCACTCCTGAGGAGGTGACTGAACAATCGATTAACAAAATCCCTCTTGGCCGTTATGGGGAACCCGAGGAATTTGCAAGGTTCGTTACTTTCCTTGTTTCAGGCGCTAATACATATTTAACGGGCCAGTCGTATTTAGTTGACGGAGGAATGATAAAGTCCATTTAAGACTTTTTGAAACAAAATGATTGGGAGGAATCTGCAATATGCAATCGAACAAAGTGATCGGCTTCATAGGTTTAGGAGTTATGGGAAAAAGCATGGCCGCAAATCTTCTTAAGGCGGGATTTGAGGTGTTTGTTTATACAAGGACGAAAGATAAGGCAAGTGAGCTGCTCTCACAGGGAGCGAAGTGGGCATTTGCACCAAAGGAAATTGCGCAGAGAGCCAATGTGATTATTTCCATGGTGGGATACCCTAGTGATGTGGAAGAAATCTATCTGGGGGAAAATGGGCTTATCGAGAACGGGAAACAAGGAACCCATTTAATCGATATGACGACATCCACTCCATCTTTGGCAGTGAAAATTGCAGAAGAAGCCAAGAAAAGGGGCATGGAATCATTGGATGCACCGGTTTCCGGAGGAGATATCGGTGCTCGTGATGCGAAGCTTACGATCATGGTCGGCGGGTCTAGTGAGGCATTTGAAGCTGTCCTGCCCATTTTTGATATCATTGGCAGCAATGTTGTCCATCAAGGCCCGGCTGGCTCAGGACAGCATACGAAAATGTGCAATCAAATCGCCATTGCATCCAATATGATCGGAGTGACTGAAGCGATTTCCTATGCCAAAAAGGCCGGGTTGGATCCGGACCGGGTTTTAAGGAGCATATCATCGGGTTCCGCCGGAAGCTGGTCACTGTCCAATCTTGTGCCGCGAATGGTTGAAGGGGATTTTGAACCTGGTTTTTATATCAAGCACTTTATCAAGGATATGAAGATTGCACTTGATGAAGCGGAAAGAATGGGAATGGACGCTCCTGGATTAAGCCTGAGCAAATCCCTATATGAGGGGCTGGCAGAAGCTGGCGAGGAAAATAGCGGTACACAAGCATTATATAAACATTATAATTAGTGCTAGCATTTCTATATCATGAATAAGCTGATAGCGACAGCCTTTACAAAAAGGAGTGAAAGCTATGGGCGAATTCGATGATATCAATATGAAATTCCAGGAATTAGAAGATGGTCGATATATTGTAAGGATTGAAGGTTTTAAGCGAGAAAAAACCATTCACCAAACAAAGCCCATTCGTTGGGATCTGAAATTAATGAATGAAAGTCCGCTGATACTGCCGGTGAAATTCAGTCATATCGAAACGAATGCCGGTTTTCAGATCCTGATGCGCGAATTGAAGAGTTTAGGTTTTTTAAAGCCGCGCTCCGCAAAGGAATTTGAAGAAGTGATGGCTGATTTACTTGGGTCAATCGTTGAAGTGAGCCTTACCACGACAAATAAGGAAGAGGGATATCGGGAAATTCGTTTCTTACGGAGGTTGTATTAATTGACTGACTTGGTGAAAAACCTTCGGTAGCATACAACTTTGAAAATAGGAAAACGGCCTTCAATTGTTCATTCAATTGAAGGCCGCTTTATTTTCGGTTACTTTATGGCTAAAAAAGCTTCAATACGATCCAAAGCCTTTTCAAGGGTTTCCATGGAATATGCATAAGATATCCTGAAGTACCCTTCACCAAGGGGAGAGAATGCATCTCCAGGGACCACTGCCACTTTTTCCTGTTGAACAAGCTTAAGGCAAAAATCAAGCGAAGAGGCATAGCCTTCAGGCAGCTTTATAAAAAAGTAAAAGGCACCATTTGGTTTGACTACTTCCAGATTCATCGCTTGTAAGCGGCTGAATACGTATTCCCGTCTCCGTGCATACTCAGTCTTCATGGGGATTGCATCATCTCTGCCTGCCGTCAATGCTGCCAAGGCAGCTCTCTGCGATATGGAGGCGGCACAGGTCACATTGTATTGGTGAACCTTCAGGAGATGCTGAGAGATGGCTGCAGGCGCAAACAGAAGGCCGATTCTCCACCCGGTCATGGAATGGGACTTGGACAGTCCGTTCAGGACGATGGTTTGTTCTTTTAAGAAAGTGCCAATCGAAACATGCTCCTGATCGAATACCAGTTCACTGTATATCTCGTCAGCCAATATGAAGATGTCCTTGCCCCTGACAAGTTCGGCAATGTCCAATAATTCTTCGGCAGATAATGTAACCCCGGTCGGATTCGATGGATAGGGCAGAACGATGCACCGGGTATGCTCAGTTATGTATTTTTTAAGTATATCAGCAGTCAAACGAAATCCATTTTTTGTTGTATCGGCATAAACCGGTGTTGCCCCGCACATCTTTATGATGGGTTCGTATCCCGGATATACCGGACCCGGTAATATTACTTCGTTCCCTGGGGTGAGGATCGTCCGGAACGTAATGTCTATGCCTTCGCTGGCACCAGAGGTCACTATCACTTCATTCTCCGGATCATAGTTAAGCTTGTATTTATCCTTTACATAATTTGAAGCGGCTTCCCGTAATTCCAAATAGCCCGCATTGTGAGTATAAACGGTATAGTCATTATCGATGGCATGTTTTGCAGCTTGTTTAATATGCATCGGAGTTGGAAAGTCAGGCTGTCCTATCGTTAAGGAAATGGTGCCTTCGATATCAGCTACCATATTGTAGAATTTACGGATTCCTGATATTTTAACGTCTTTTACTAGAGGGTTTATTAAATGTTCCATCTATGAATATCCTCCCTTTTCTTACTACATGAATTATGTACAATGTTTGACTCATTCATTCTATTTTATCATTTAGTTTGGAGGGGGAGAAAACTTTTTGAGATTAATGAATTAAAGGTATAATGTATGATAAGAAAATTTTGAGGGTTGATACATATGATAAGGACTTGCGCAATAACTTCTAATCATGAAGTCAGTTTTGGTTTACCGCTAACCGAAATGAATAATTCGGATATCGAGTGGTACTGGGTGGATTTTTCCAACCCCACAAACAAGGAAATCGAACTTTTAACCAATCATTTTCACTTTCATCCGCTGGCAATCGAAGACTGCCTGGATGATTTTAACCAACGTCCCAAAATGGATTTTTATGAGGGCTACCAATTTCTTGTGATACATGCTCTAAGGGAGAAGGTATTTAAAGCAGTGGAATTGGATATGTTTGTTGGTGAAAAATGGATAGTCAGTTTTCATAAGGAAGACATGCTTGAACTGGAAAAAGTATGGGAAGAAATTGCTGGTAATAAAATGTTGAAGCAAAGTCCCTTTTTCTTGATGCATAGGATAATTGACAGGATCGTCGATGAATTTTTCCCGCCTGTTTATAAAATAGAAAGCGAATTGGGCAGCATTGAGGAAAATACTGAAAATGACACGATTAACGAATTGATGGATCAGCTTTTCGATTTACGTACAGATATGTCCAAGCTCCGTCGGACCATATTGCCGATGCGTGATTTATTGTACAGAATGATCTCATCAGAGCGTCTGAATTACTTGAAGGATCAGCACCTTTATTTTAATGATGTGTACGATCATCTTCTTAAATTGACTGAAATGCTTGAATCGTATCGAGATTTTTCGTCAGATATCCGAGATAGTTATTTGTCTGTGAACTCTAATAATATGAATTCAACGATGATGACATTGACTGTCATCACTACCATTTTCATGCCGCTGACCTTCATAGTGGGCGTATACGGGATGAATTTTGAATATATGCCGGAATTAAATTGGCATTATGGCTATTTCCTCATTCTTGGAATGATGGGCGGAATTGCCTTGATGATGTTTTTATTCTTTGTTAAAAAAGGATGGCTCAATCCAAAGAAAAGGTCGCGAAGGAGATGAAAAGACCCAACTGACCTGCTATTTTAAGTGGGTTTAGAAGGGCTGCAAGGCGTTATTTGCTGATCCACCCAATATGGAGGTTTTTATCGAAGAGACAGCCTTACGATCGATATGATGGCCGGTATGGCAGTGGTGAATAATGAGAATGGAAAAAGGGACTCTGATGGGTCCCTTTTTAGTTTGGTATTAATAAATAATCACTTCTTGATTCTTTTTTTAGCTGTGCCCTAAACAAAAGAAATATTTAACCGAATTATTAGGTATGAGTTCATTGATGAAACCATGGTATTTTTCCTAGCGGTTAAATGATTTATGGATTATGAAATGAAAAAGTAGAAGGGCGAGATGAAACAATGGAAGCAAATAAAGGAATATTACTTGAAAGTGGAACGAATGAGCTTGAGATAGTGGAATTCGGTCTCGGAAATAATAAATTCGGCATTAACGTAATTAAGGTGAAGGAAATCATCAATCCTGTCCCCATTACGCTAGTCCCGCATTCGCATCCAAATGTGGAGGGGATCATTGAGCTTCGCGGAGAAGTCCTTCCAGTTGTGAATGTGGCGGATGCTTTAGGATTTCCGCCATCTGAAACTCCTGAGCAGGATAAATTCATAGTGGCTGAATTCAATAAGCAAAAAGTGGTTTTCCATGTCCATACCGTAACACAGATCCACCGTATTTCCTGGTCACAAATCGAAAAGCCTTCAGATATGTATCAAGGCCTTGAAAGTCAGATTATCGGAGTAATAAAATTAAATAGTGACATGTTACTATTACTCGATTTTGAAAAAATAATGGTCGAAATCAATCCCGAATCAGGAATAAACATCCAACAGGTTAAAAAGCTTGGTATCCGGCAAAATTCAGACAAGAGAATCCTGATTGCAGAAGATTCTCCATTACTGAGGAAGCTGCTGTTTGATACATTGTCAGAAGCTGGGTTCAAGTACTTGGAGTTTTATGAAAATGGACTTGATGCATTTAATTATCTGGAGAATTTAATTGATTCAGGAAAAGTGGTTGAAGAAGAAGTGCAACTGGTGATTACCGATATTGAGATGCCTCAAATGGATGGGCATCATTTGACTAGAAGAATAAAGGAAAACGGGGAACTCGCTGGATTGCCGGTGATTATTTTCTCTTCTTTGATTACGGACAGCCTGCGTCATAAAGGTCAGGTCGTAGGGGCTGACGCACAGATCAGCAAGCCAGAAATTGCAGAGCTAATAAAGTTGATAGACAGATTGGTATTATGAATGTGAAACGGGCCTGTGAGGCATTACCTCACGGCCCGTTTGGTTTATCAATGATTAATACTTGGAACCTTTTCCTAAAAAGGAGGATGGAAATGGATTGTGGAAAGGTTGCTTGACCGACCCACGCCCGTGAGCCCTTTTCTCGGTGTTGGTAGGGTTAGGTTGTTTTTCACCTGCTTGTCCAACGTAAGATTGCAGGATCTGTTTTGCCTTGGATAATGACAATGCGGCTTTAGGGTTCCGTATGGAGGCTGCCCGGCTGCCGAGGTGGGGTAGTTTTTTCAAATCTTCCTTAGTTGGAGGTAAATGAAAAACATATGATCCGCATTCGACGATGACGTCGGATTGTTGTGCTGCAAAGCGAGGGTTATCAGAGAAATGAAGTCCAATCTTCTTCGCTTTTCCTTCTTGCATAAGCTTGCTTAATGCGAGCCGTTTTAAATTATATAAATTTTTGGGATCCAATGCAGTCTTTGCATGTTTATTGACAATAAACACGGCTTGGGCAATGGAGTTAATCGAAAACTCATCCCTTTCAGAATGTCCTTTCGTTTGGTTCATCATGGAAACTCCTTTTCTTAATAAGGTTAGAAGGACGTTACAAACAGACGTCCTTCAATCAAAACCTGTTCTTATCTATTGGTTGAAATAGAGACGTGTGCGCAACCAGGCAGAAATAGTGAAAAAACAATGCATGTACATCTCTAAGGTATGACCATCATTTCCTAACACTTTACCTTCTATTCATTTTCATATTATACCACTTCAAAATATATAGTGAAGTAAAATTCAATCTGACGGCTTTTGGTCCAAGAAAAAGAAGGCGTTCAATGTCGCCTTCTGTGCAATCCTTATTGAGTGTATATATTGATATTTTCGGATACCCCAGCCTGTGCGCCGAATTGTTGTTGCTGGTAACCCTGAAAGCCTTGATAAGCAGGATAAGCTGGATAAGCAGGGTAAGGAGGGTAAGCGGGCGGGTATGGAGGAGGATATGGAGGATAGACAGGTGGACGGTTATTGAATAGCAACGGTCCAATTGCCAATCCTGCAACAAAAGCTACAGGCGCCAATAGAGGAAAGAAAGGAAAGAAGCGCTCGTCATTCCAATATTCAGGTCCATATTCATTCCTATATGAATTTCTGTATTCGTTCTGTAGCATCATGGTCTGTGGATAGTGGTAGTAAGGAAAATACTGTGTTTGCATAATTAGCCTCCTTTTCTCAAATTCTTTACATAGTATGGTTTTTTTTAAGAAAAGAGCCTGTTTCATCTTAATCTGTTATAATGAGTCTACTTATGAGAAAAATTCGGGGGGACCTAAATGGATCGATTAAAAAGCATCTTTGCAGTCGGTTTTGGAGGAGCGGCAGGAGCAATATTGCGTTATTGCGTAATCTTGACTGCTGGCCATTCCTTCTTCCCGTTTGGAACCCTATTGATAAATATAGTAGGCAGCTTTTTGCTTGGAATGATCAATGGCTATTTCGCCGCGAAAAAGAAGTCGCTTGTTTTTTTAGTGCTGGGCAGCGGGTTTTGCGGCGGCTTCACCACGATGTCCACATTTTCCCAAGAAGTGGTTAATCTACTGCAGACTTCTCTGCCATTGGCGGGACTGTATCTTGGAGCTACGCTTTTATTTGGTTTGGTCGCTGGTTTCCTCGGACTGGGCCTTTTTAATAGACAAAGAGGTGACTCGCTTTGATTGAGTTTCTTTCTGTTTTTATAGGAGGTTTTATTGGGGCGGCCTCTCGATATGTCTTGCAGATTATTTTTAATAGGCTTTTGCCAGCGGTCTCTATACCCATTAGCATTTTACTGATTAACCTTTTAGGTTCCTTCGGGCTGGGATTGGTGTTTCCGCAAAAAGAGAGCTGGGCTTTATCTTTGCAGGTTTTTCTGACGATAGGTTTTCTGGGTGCTTTTACGACCTTTTCGACCTTCAGTATGGAAACGCTTGAACTTATTAGAAAACACCGTTATATAGATAGCCTTATCTATATAACGGTGTCTGTTTTAGGGTGTATCGGCACTTTCCTGTGTGGCTATTTAAGTATGGTATAACCTTTATGGCATTACCGTTGATTCTGGTAAAAAAGACCTGGTTTTCTCGATATACTTCTAATGCTATAATTCATAGGAGTCCATTATAAATGATACATGGCAACAAGTTGTTTTATCCGCACAGGTTTTGTTAATAAGTCTGGCGGTTTTCCCCTGTTTTCGTTTTCTATCATTTTTCGGCTTGTAATTCGTAAACAGTCAACTCCGGACGTGAAAGAAAACGATAGGGGAGACGGGTAGTGCCAAGCCCTCTATTAACATGTAACGTTAATGAATCGATTTCATATGTGCCTTCCCGGTACTTTTCAGCGTATGGAGGAGTTACAAGGGCACCGGCAAACGGAATTTGTACTTGGCCTCCGTGACTGTGACCGCTTATTTGATATTGGATGTCGTAAGTCCTTGATATGTCGGCAAGATCAGGGGCATGTGAAAGCATAATGGTGAACACTTCTTCCGGGATACCGGAAAGGGCTTTTTCAAAATCCGGCTTTCCTAGCATGGCATCATCAACCCCGGCAATGATTATTTCTTCAGCCGTTAATAAGGTTATCTTAGCTGAAGTATTCTGCAACATGGTAAAATGGGATTTTTCCATGATATCACTGTAAATTTCTGAGCCATATCCCCCATGATCATGGTTGCCATAGATGCTGAACTTTCCAAGCGGCGCTTTGAGCTGATTCAAAACGAGAGGGATTTTCTGGTGAGCCTTGTATTTATTAGGCTGGTCCATTAAATCTCCGGTAAAAAAAATAACATCAGGGTCCAGTTGATTTATCTTATTGACAATTGCTTGTAAATCTTTAAGCTGAAATTGAAAGCCTAAATGCGTATCACTGAATTGGACCATTTTCATGCCATGAAAACTTTTTGGGATAAGCGGGTGTCTGATGATTTTGTGCTTGATTTCTAACCATTTCGGCTCCAAATTATGGGCATAATAGTTTCCGCCAATACCTAAACCGGTTATGGTAGCCAATGTACCAAGACTTTTCTTTAAGAATGTTCTTCTTGATATGGGTTTATTCAAATTAATCAACCTATCTAATATAAAAATGTTACTTCCTCATACTAACAAACAATATACATAAATTGAAGAAAATATCTTCTATAAGCCTATGAAAAACATGTAAACTGGGGTTTGATGAAACCGTATCCGGTTTGAAATTGAACATCTATACGGAGGTAACATGATGACCGAACCAATGTTTATTACACTGATTATACTTCTATGCGCGATTGCGCTTTTTATACAAGGAAAATTTCGAGCTGATTTAATTGCACTTAGTGCACTTTCCATACTGGGTTTATTGGGGATTCTTACATTGGATGAACTGGTGGCCGGGTTTGCGAATCAAGTGGTCATCATGCTGGCTGGGCTATTTATCGTCGGTGCCGGCCTGTTAAATTCAGGAATCGTGGAAAAGGCAGGAAATAAGTTGTTAGGTTTATGTGGGGGCAGTGAATGGAAATCGCTGCTTATCGTCATGCTGACTGCAGGAATATTAAGTGCATTTCTAAGCGGAACAGGAATTGTTTCCATACTGCTTCCGCTCGTTATGAGCATGGCCTTACAACAAAAAACAAGTCCGACAAGGTATTTATTGCCCCTTGCCTATGCAAGCAGTATTGGGGGGCTATTAACACTTACCGGTACTCCCTCCAATATGATCGTCGCTGATGTATTACGTCAAAACGGAATAGGGACTTTAGAATTTTTCGACTTTACACCTGTTGGCTTAATCGCCTTTGCAGCAGGGTTATTCTTCATGTTGACACTCGGGCGCCTGTTGCTTCCCGAGAAAACGATTGCCGCGAATAACAGTGTCAAGGGACTGTCTGCAGGGGAGCTTGCCGGCATGTACAAAGTGTATGACCGATTGCATTATCTGCACATACCCGCTACTTCCGATATTGTTGGAGAAAGGCTGTCAGACCTCCAGCTTCCTATTCAGTATGAATTAACTTTGATTGAAATCCAGCGGAAGCCAAAGGACAAACAATTGCCGCTGCTGCAAAGACAGCTGACGATTTCAGCCAGGGCGGATGAAGTTCTTCATCCTGAAGATGTCATTTTGGTGTTTGGAGAAGAAGAAGCAGTCGAGAGGTTGGCACTTAACTATGAACTGGAGTTTAAACATTTCAATACAGAACAAATAAAGAAACATTTTCTTAGCAGTAGATTTGGATTGACAGAAATATTAATCGTCCCGAATTCGGATTATGAAAATCAAACCTTGATAGATGTGCATTTTCGCGAGAAATACCAATGTAATGTGCTGGCAATCAATCGGAATGGCGAATATATTCAAGCGGATGTCGGAACGGAACGCTTGAAACCGGGAGATGCAATCCTGATACATGGAGAATGGGAGAACATTGAGAGGATTTCCTCGGATTTACAGGATGTCATCGTTATTGGAAGTACTTCAGAAGATGGCTCTCCGGTCAACTCCAGGGGGAAAGCATGGATCGCATTGGGAATCACTGCATTGATGGTCATTCTTTTATCGATGGAGTCCGTCCCTGCTGTATTATCGGTACTGACTGCAGCGTTGTTGATGGTGATTACTGGCTGTGTCCGTTCGATGGAGGATGCATACCAAAAGATTAACTGGGAACCTGTTCTCTTGATTGCTGCCATGTTCGGAATAACGGCTGCTTTGGATAATACGGGTGGAGTGAGAATGATAAGTGATTGGCTGGCCGTTTTATTCAGTAATATCGGGGCACACGGCATATTGGCGGTCTTTTACCTCCTGACACTGATACTGAGCCAATTCATCCCATATGGAGCCGCGACAGTAATCATGACGCCCATTGCCCTGACATCTGCGGTGAATCAAGGAATCGATCCGCTTCCTGTGTTTCTATGCCTTGCCGTTGCTGGAAGTTTGGCGTTATCCACTCCAAGGGTTGCCACTACCAACGCGCTTGTCATGACGGCGGGTGATTACAAGCATAAAGATTTTATCATGATCGGGATATCCATACAGATCTTCATTGGTGTTATCATGGTGATCACAATTCCGTGGTTCTTCCCTTTTTGATCAGACTGAAGGCATTGTTCCATTTATGGACAATGCCTTCGGTTTCTTTGAATTAATCGCAGCGAAAGTAAGCATCCCAGCAATCGACAATTTTTTAAGTCCCCTTAAAGTATTCAATGCATACCATGCTTTTCTTTTGCATCTGCGGATACAAGCTCAATCGTTTCTTTACGTTAGCATATATAGGTTTTATATCTTGATGATGACACAGATATGCATCCTCATCACATCAAGTTTTATTAATTCTAAAACCATGAAGACTTTAGGCAAAGGGTTCTATCTAAAAGTTAAACAAAGTTGATTGGAACGGAAGGTACGAGACTCCTGCGGGAAAAGCGAGGCCAGGGGAGACCCCGCAGGCGCAAAGGCGCCGAGGAGGCTCCCGGACCGCCCGCGGAAAGCGAGTGCCTGGAGAGGAAATCAGCGTTCATTGTACAAACCATAAAAAACGGTAGGCATTGTTCCATTTATGGACAATGCCTTTTCGATGTATTTCTTTTCAAAACGATAGGATGAACGGGTATTTTAATGTTCTGAAAAAAGAGTTGTTCAGTAGGAATTAAAATTATTTATTATCAATGCCGGAAACTAATGGTATAATTTTGGCATATTGGTGTTTTCGTAATTAGGGGGAAGATGCATCATGGATACAGAAAAGATATTAAAGAATTTAGACAAGGTGACACCATTCTTTCAACCGATTTTCAGTGCAGATCAACATCAGGTAATCGGGTATGAAATTCTAGGGCGCTATGAGGAACAGGCGGAATATAAAAGCCTTGGCCCTTTTTTTCACGATTCTGCAGTGCCGGAAGAGTATAGGGTGGAAGTGGATAATTACGTACTTGAAATTGCCTTGGAGAGAATAAAAGACTATGGTGAAGATTTTCTTATCTTTATCAACAGAGATCCTAATTTGCTTATGCTGGATCATGGCGAAGAATTCATGGAGATATTACATCGTCATTTTCAACCGGAGGAAATGCACCGGATCGTGCTGGAATTATCAGACACGATCAGTCCGGAAAACTTAGATCCTTTGCAGCATGTGCTTGCTTACTTTAAAACATATGGGATTAAGATAGCTTTAGATCATTTAGGGGAAGATACGCAATTGGACCGAATCGCACAGATTTCTCCGAATATTTTAAAAGTTAACCTGGACCAGCTTCGCATTTCAGGTGGAGATGCCTATCAGGTCATCCTGTTTTCTCTAAGCATGCTTGCACGAAAAATCGGCGCCAATTTACTATTTGAAAACATTGAGTCCGAATACCAGCTTCGCTTTGCATGGAAGAATGGGGGACGATATTATCAAGGGTATTTTTTGGCGAAACCGGAAGGCGAGTTCATTAATAAAGATTTACTTCGTGAAAAATTCCATCAAGAATGTCAGTCTTTCATTTCTTTAGAGACCAAGAAGCTTGAAGCCGTTTATCAAAAGACTTTGCAATTCAACGAGAATATGCAAAACTTCTTAAAGCAGCATAAACGGGCCGGCTCCCATGAAGAGTTTCTTGGAGTTTTGGCGAAAAAGTTGGATTCCGTATGTTTCCGGCTTTATATTTGTGATGAAGAAGGGTATCAAAAATCTCCCAATATCCTCCATAAGGACGGGCAATGGTTAGTCCAACCGAGCTATATGAATAAAAATTGGAGCTGGAGACCTTACTTTCTCGAAAATATCGTAAAGATGCGTAATCGGAAAACAGGAATACTATCCGATTTATACAGTGATATCGAAACGGGAGAAACCATTCGGACCTTTTCATATCCCCTGAATAATAAGGAATACATTTTCTGTGATCTTTCTTATAGTTATTTATATGAAAATGAAGCATTGTTATAAAAAACGATTCATGAATATAATCGCTTTAAATGTGTAACGATAAGCAGAAATGATGCGCTTGGAGGAGACATATTTTGAGCACGTACATCTGGATTCTAATCATAATCGTTACAGTCATGGCGTTATATCTGCTCTTTTATACTTATTCTGTGGCAAGGGCACAGAAAGTGAAAGCCAGATATGATTCGACTATCGATGATACAGTTAAAGAACATCCTTATTTAAAGAACCCGATATTAGTTTCTCTTTTAGTTGGGACGATTTTGGTTGCCGGTTTTATTTTTTACTATGCTTTTCGATAGGTGTAAGAAGAAGATTTCAATATCATGAAATCTTCTTTTTTATTGTGAAGAATGGGCAATGGTTTCAAGGTCTAACGGAGAAATTAATTTTTGTAGTTTGGCTTTGATCTTGACGGGTATTGAAAGACATGGGCAAAAATCCGAATCATTAGGAGAAATTCTATAATTAGGAGATGATTGTAATGAGTAAATATTTAGTTGCTTGTCTTGCTAGCGTCCTTTTATTTTTAAGTGGAGGGTTCACTGCTTCAGCGGAGGGCTTACATAGAGAGGAAGTATTATCCTTAGTACAGGATGCCATGGAGAATCAAGGTTCGATCAGTGAGGAAGTACGTACTAAGGAAGCGATTGAAGGGAAGTTGGATAAACATTTCACAGATGACTTCATCGAGAAGTTCGTCCAAGCGAATGTAGTGAAAGTCGATGGCGGTTATACCGCATTTGGATCAGATTTCGCACCATATTATATCCCATTTTTCAGCTACGACAAAAATACGGAAATTATATATGGGAAAAACGGTGACTTCATTTATGTTCAGGAGGAATTCCAGGACACAGGTGACGGACCTGTATCGATGGAAAAACATGTTGAATCAGTTACTTTGAAAAAGGAAAATGGGGTTTGGAAGATAATGGACGTAAAGTATGGAAGTAAAAAAATGGAATAAGGGATTTAGAGGAAAGTCCTTCAAAGCTGAAAAGTATAGAGGCTGAAATGAAAAAGTCCAAGGAAGGTTACAGCCTTCCCTGGACTTTTTGTTATATATTCAGTTCTTTCTTTATTTCGTCCAATTCAAAACCAATAATGGCTTTCCCATCGATGACGACCGTCGGTGTGGAATAGGCGCCATATTTATTCGTTAGTTCTTTTCGTGCATGTCCATCCGCTTTAATATCTTTTTCTTTGTATACGACATTATTATCATCAAAGAACATTTTCATGATTTTGCAGGGAGGGCAATCAGGTTGGGTATAGAGCGTAACGTCTTTCATTTCATTCCTCCATGTATGCTTTAGGTAAGGGTTACTTTTTCATTATAGAGAATGCCAAGACATTTGAATAGGAAAAAACCTTAAGGACCATTCTACCGATCTTTATCCTGTTTTATCAGGTAGTCTATCAATCCCATGGAACAAACGTTAAGGTCCATGGCAATGATATCAAAAACAGGATGATCAGCGGTGATTCCCTTTTCGCTTAAATGAACAGCGACCTTCGTGAAAATATTTTTACTGGTAGCTGCCACTTGTTCCTCGAAGCCAGCATATTCCCTATATGCCGATTTGGCAGTCTCCACGAATTTAGGCAGCCAGTAATGAAGTTGTTTATAGACTTCATTAGGATTTTCCGATACCCCGTAATGACCAAAATATATACGTTCGACGCCGATGCTTTCATACAATTCCGCTGCAGCAAGCATCGCATCGGGATTAAATTGGTTTGGCGATGTGGACGGTAAGTAAAATTCCAAACCTTCTTCATCGAGTTCACGATAATAGATGCCTACGGTGTCACCTGAAAACATCCCTTTTGAAACTGAATCGAAAATGCTTAAATGATGGTTAGCGTGTCCTGGCGTGTCATAAAAGGTCAACTTGGAATTTTCACTTGTTTTTAGCGATTCCTTATTATGTTTAGTCAGGATTCTATCTATTGGAATAGGTAATATCGGATTGAAAAGCTTGTTGAATTCTTCACCATAGACCGCTTTAGCTCCAGCTATCAAACGTGTTGGATCTTCTAGATGCCGTGCGCCTTTTGGGTGGACGATCACTTTCGCATTCGGACAATGTTGTAAAAAAAGTCCTGCTCCGCCTGCATGGTCCAAATGAATATGGGTAAGAATGATATATGTAATATCTTCGAGGGCGATTCCCAAATGTTCGAGCCCCTTCATTAAGTGGGGGATGGAAGGGCTGGCAGAAGTTTCGACTAAGGTGATGTCTTCATCGGCAATTACATATGTTCCTGTACGATTTCTTCTATCCAAATCAAAACCATCAATCAATGAAATGCGATATCCAAGCTCACTAATGTTTTGCAACTGAATCTACCCCCAGAAAATTTTTCATGTACAAAATCCATTCCTTATTTTATTCTGTTAATAGTGCCATGTAAAGAATGAAGTTTTAAATTATTCTGAATTTATTTCAGCGTGGCTACTGGATAGAAAAGTATGGTATAGTGAAACCTATCGAAAAGGTTTTATTCAGAAAGGAGAGGGAGTATGTCTCAATTACAGGGCATCCTTACCAGATTGAAAAGTCTTCAAGAGCAAGCGAAGGAATCTGAATCTGCTCAACGTTTTTTTGAAATAGATGGTGTGAAAAAGTGCCAGGTTACATATTTCAGCAAAACAGAAATGTTCGAGCTTGAAGTATACAGTGATAAAGGGAAATCATCTAAATATCAATTCGATAATATTGATATGATTACCATTGAAATCTTTGATCTTCTTCAATCTTAAAAAAATCACAAAAAGCCGCCTTCCATTGGAAGCGGCTTTTTTATTTTGAACCGGTCAATTTTTACTTGAATGAAGTAGTGATTTTTACGACATCTTATTAATTGGAGGGATGTAAATGAAAAATCCAATGGTAATATGCCCGGCATGCGGTGAGGAAAGGGAAATGGAAAATGTATTAACCGCACAATCCAACCAAAATGTGATTTACCAATGCCCGGAATGCGGTTTTAAACAGGTTAACATCAAAACTAGTAAGGGCTAAGGGTCTATTGCGGAAATCCCGCCGATTGGGATTTTATTGGTCTAGGAATGAGCCTTTTCCGCTTACATATGTTAAACTATAGAAAGAGCTGTATATAAAAACATATGGTAAGGGGTTTTAACATGATCGGTACTCATGATGGGGATTTATTGGAAACCAGCGTTAAAGACTTAATGATTTCTTCTGAACGCGTGGCCCACGTGCAGGTAACCAATAATTTAGAACATGCACTATTGGTATTAACAAAGAGCGGTTATACGGCCATTCCTGTGTTAGATCCAATGTATAAACTGCATGGTTTAATTAGCACACCAGTCATTCTTGATTCAATCTTGGGACTGGAGCGAATTGAATTTGATAATCTTGAGAATAAAAAAGTTTCCGAAATAATGAATATAGAAATACCTCGCCTGCATATTGAAGATACATTGACCAAGGGTGTGGAATTGTTGATTGATCATCCGTTTGTCTGTGTAGAGAATGACGAACATGTATTTGAAGGTATCTTAACGAGAAGGGCAATCTTGAAAAAGGTATTTAAACAAAATACACCTGATAAATAAGCAAGGCATAAAATGATGGTTAACCTCAAGACTCGCCAGTTGGCGAGTTTTCTTGTTTTTTTACATATTCTACCCAGCTAGTGGTAAAGTCTATAAAAACAATTAAGGTCTAAGGGGAGGATGCGGGAATTGGGCCAAGCAGTGGATAGTGCAAAAGTGCAGAATGAAAAATTGAAACGTCCCTTCATACTAGCTGCCATCATGTTGGCTATGTTTATGAATGCTATTGAAGGAACGATCGTTTCGACGGCAATGCCAGCCATTGTAAGTGATTTAGGTGGTTTTTCACTTTACAGCTGGGTGTTTTCAAGTTATTTGCTAATGAACGCCGTAACAGTCTTGATTTATGGTAAGCTATCGGATATTCTCGGAAGAAAACCTGTCTTATTGTTTGGAATCGTTGTCTTTTTAATTGGCTCCATTCTTTGCGGCTTTGCCGATTCCATGACGGAACTCATCATTTATCGCTTTGTACAAGGATTCGGGGCGGGAGCTGTAGCTCCTGTAGCTTCGACGATTGTTGGTGATATTTATAAAAATGAAGAGAGGGCCCGCGTTCAAGGGTATCTATCGAGCGTTTGGGGCATTTCAGCGGTCATGGGACCCGCTTTGGGCGGCGTGCTCGTTGAATCCCTGACATGGAAGCTTGTCTTTTGGGTTAATGTTCCTTTGGGCTTATTATCTTTTATTGGGATTTGGCTTTTCCTTCATGAAAAAATCGAAAAGAAAAAACGTGATATCGATTACTTGGGTGCAGCGCTATTGACGTTATCCATATCCACTCTTATGGTGATACTCGTAGAAGGAGGAGTGAAATGGTCATGGGCTTCAGCTCCGGTCATTTCCTTAGCATTAGTGGCCATCATCACCTTCATCTTATTCATCCTTCAGGAAAAGAAAGCGGCCGAACCGATGATGCCATTTGAAATTTGGCAGGAGCGTTCGATTCTGATTGCGAACCTTGTATCCCTGACGACAGGGGTGATGATGATTGGATTATCAAGTTTCCTCCCGACATTCGTTCAGGGCGTGATGGAGCGCTCACCCACGGTAGCTGGTTTTACATTGACAGCCATGTCGATTGGCTGGCCGATCGCATCAATGATCTCAGGCAGGTTATTGATGAAAATAGGATTCAAATCAACCTCCCTCCTTGGAGGGTGCTCATTGGTCCTTGGGAGTTTGATCCTAGTATGGATGAAGCCGGAGGCCGGGCCACTGATTGCTGCCATGGGATCATTCTTTGTCGGTGTAGGCATGGGGTTGACTTCTACCTCATTCATTGTCGTCATTCAAAAAACAGTTAGCTGGGAACGCAGGGGCATTGCGACAGCTTCCAATATGTTTATGCGTAATTTAGGTAATACGGTAGGTGCCGCATTGCTTGGAGGAATCATGAATATGAGACTTCAAGCCTATTTGAACGAGCATGCGCCTTCCGGCTCGGGAGTGACGATAAATACGGCTAACAAACTGTTGAACAGTGAAGAACGCATGTCGCTTCCTGAAAATGTGGTGAAGGTTTTACAGGAAGGACTTACATTGTCACTGCAGACGATTTATCTCATTGTTCTAGTCTTCTCTATAATCAGCTTCCTGTTACTTACGAGATTAAGAAAAAATAAGAAGGCATAGAAAAAAAAGGCAGACTCTTTAAATGGAGTTTGCCTTTTTTAAGGAAACGCGACTCTGATGATCAATTGAATCAATAATGCGATCGTGACCGAATGTAAAATGAATTTCAATTGTCGAGTGGAGATTTTTTGAGCCACCCGCAGGGCCAGCTGTGATCCGATTAGGGAACCTATCGTGTAATAAATGGCGATCTCCCAGGCAATGTTACCGGCAAGGAAATAGGTGATGAATGCAGCTGTACAGCTAATGAAAGTTTGGAATCTAGTAAAAGCCAGGGATTGAAGGTAGGTGGCCCCATTTCTTAAAAAGGTATACATGAGCATGGTTGCCTGTCCCGGTCCGAACATACCGTCATAAACACTGATTCCGAATAGGGATGGGTAAACCTTTTTTGGGAGATGCCAATCCGTATCACCGGAAGGTTTCGGTTTTTTTATGAAATTCATGATCAAAGCGACAGTCAAAAGACAGATGGCCAATAGATTCATCGCCTTTTCAGAGAATGAATTAGCAAGCAGCCCGCCACAGAAGCCACCGAAAAGGGCAAATGGGATTAACTGGAGGGCATCCTTCAGTTTTAACTGTTTCTTCTTGAATAAAATATAAAAACTGGAAAAAGAAGAAAACATATTGGAAAACTTGACTGAACCAATAACCTGGTGGATGGGTAAACCTATCAACAAAAGGGATGGCATGCCGATAAGACCGCCGCTCCCGGCCAATGTGCCGACAAAGGATGCTACAAAACTGATGACAAGCAATAAAATGATCGTCAAAGGATATCTACTCCGTTTCTTTTCACTTGTATTATAAGCCGACTTTGTTGATAATAAAATTTAAATAAATTAATTCATCACGATAAGATTTGATTATCAAGAGGTTGGTGTGTATGTCATTTTCAGAATTTCATTTATTATCCGTGCTTGCTCAGGAAATGAATATGAGAAAAGCGGCTGAGCGGCTGTTCGTTTCCCAGCCTGCTTTATCTCAGCGTTTACAATCAATAGAAAAGGATTGGGGCTCGAAACTGTTTTTGCGTTCACAAAAAGGGCTGTCACTGACGCCAGCAGGCGAAGCGGTAATTCGTTTGGCCAATGAAGTCATAGAAAAAGAAGAAAAGGTCAGGGAAAGTATCCAAGCTATGGACCATGAAGTATATGGGACCTTGAAGATAGCCTGCGCCTCGATTGTCGGTCAAAATTGGCTGCCGCAAGTATTGAAAAAGTTCGTCCAAAAATACCCGTATGCCAAAATTTCCTTGATCACTGGCTGGAGCAGTGAGATTTTAAAGTCTTTGTATGAAGGGCAAGTGCATATTGGCATCATAAGGGGAGCCCCGGATTGGAAAGGGGTAAAACAGCATTTATTCACGGATATGCTTTATTTGGTGGATACTGAAATGAAGGAACTGAATCAAGTGTTCGAAACGGACCGGCCATTCATTCAGTTTAAAAGCGATTCTAATTATTACCAGGAAATCCAGGACTGGTGGCATCGTCAATTTAAAACGACACCAAAAAACACCATAGTCGTGGATCAAATCGAAACATGCAAACAAATGGTGTTTAATGGTATAGGATATGCGATCCTGCCAGCCATCACTTTACATGATAAGGATACGAATGTTTTTAAAATCCCTCTACTGGATGGGCATAACCACTCAATCGAACGTGATACATGGCTTTGCGGCTATGAATCTGCCTTTCAGTTAAAGCAAGTTCAGGCATTCACGGAAGTGGTGAAAGAGCATATTCGTGACCAAGGAATGTTATAGGTCCGCCTACGAAAATGACAATAGGGCAGAATAATATATAAGAGTGACATTCAACTTGTCTTGCCGGCTGTTGTCTGGTAAATTTAAAACGAGTAATGATACATATTTAGGAGGTTTACCAGGAATGAATAAAATGGATGCACACGAAATTATTTCTTTTATCTCAAATAGTAAAAAATCTACACCTGTAAAGGTATATGTGAAAGGCGATTTAGAAGGCATGGATTTTGGTCCAGCTTCTAAAACTTTCATTACAGGAAATACAGGGGTTGTATTCGGTGAGTGGTCTGAAGTCGAAGAAGCAATCAAGGCAGCAGGAACAAAAATCGAGGATTATGTAGTTGAAAATGATCGTCGTAACTCTGCCATTCCTTTATTGGACCTAAAAGGCATCAAAGCCCGTATCGAGCCTGGTGCAATAATCCGTGACCAAGTATCCATTGGAGACAACGCAGTCATCATGATGGGTGCATCAATCAATATTGGTTCTGTTATCGGTGAAGGTACAATGATCGACATGAACGCAATACTGGGCGGACGTGCAACAGTGGGCAAAAACTGTCACGTAGGTGCAGGTGCCGTTTTAGCAGGTGTGATCGAGCCGCCTTCCGCACAACCGGTCATTTTGGAAGATGATGTGTTAATCGGAGCCAATGCGGTCGTACTGGAAGGTGTCAAAATCGGTGAAGGTTCCGTTGTGGCTGCTGGTGCAGTTGTAACGAAAGACGTTCCTCCATATTCCGTGGCTGCTGGTATCCCGGCGAGGGTCATTAAACAAATTGACGAAAAAACAAAATCAAAAACAGAAATCATGCAAGAACTTCGTCAACTTTAATTTCTTTAGTGAATATTGCCTGAAGCGTGGATAACTATATCCACGCTTTCTGTATAGGGAGGGAATAACGTGAAAATAAATCCTTTTGCCGAGATCCGGCGTGATTTGCATCAAATACCGGAGATAGGATTCAAGGAATTCAAGACGCAGCAATACCTACTGAATTACATAACGAACCTTGCCCAGGAGCGAATGGAAATCGAAACTTGGCGGACTGGGATATTCGTGAAAGTGAAGGGAAGGAATCCGCGAAAAACTATTGGCTACCGGGCTGATATTGACGGTCTGCCGATAAAAGAGGAAACCGGATTACCGTTCACATCCAACCACGAGGAATATATGCATGCCTGCGGTCATGATTTTCATATGAGCATAGGTTTGGGGTTATTGACATATTTCACTGAAAATCCGATTGATGATGACTTGCTATTCATTTTCCAGCCTGCAGAAGAGGGGCCTGGAGGAGCTGAACCAATGCTTAAATCGGAAACCATGAAAAAATGGAAGCCGGACATGATCCTTGCTTTACATATTGCTCCAGAGTATCCAGTTGGTACGATTGCCGTAAAAGAAGGGCTTCTATTTGCCAATACATCTGAATTATTCATCGATTTGAGGGGGAAAGGGGGGCATGCAGCCTATCCGCATGAAACAAATGACATGGTCATTGCGGCCTGCTCGCTTGTAGGGCAGCTGCAAACAATCGTTTCAAGGAATGTCAATCCACTTGATTCAGCTGTCATTACAGTTGGGAAGATTACTGGAGGCACCGTTCAAAACATTATTGCGGAGACAGCACGGTTAGAAGGCACAATACGCACCCTTAACCCCGAATCGATGGTAAAGGTCAAGTCAAGAATAAAAGCGCTTGTGGATGGTATACAAGTGGGATATGAGTGCTTGGCTGATATCGACTATGGAGCTATGTATCACCAGGTATATAATGAAGAACGGTTGACCAGGGAATTCATGGAATTTACAGAGAAGTCAAATGCTGTTCATTTGCATTGTTGTACTGAAGCGATGACTGGTGAAGATTTTGGATATATGTTAAAGGAGATTCCAGGATTCATGTTCTGGCTGGGGGTTGCATCGGAATACGGATTGCACCACGCCAAGTTAAGTCCTGATGAAAAAGCGATTGAACTCGCGATCAATCACTTGACGGAATATATAACGTTTAAAGGAAGCGAAGCGTAAAAATGCTTTTCAGTACAGAACATGCTCTAAAGAGAGAACGAATCACGTTGGAGGGCTTATTGTGAAAAAAGAATTTGCGGTGATTGGACTTGGCCGTTTTGGAGGCAGCATAGTCAGGACATTAGCTGAAGAAGGATTAGGGGTTCTGGCCATCGATGCTGACGAAGATCGAGTGAATGAATTTGCCAGGATAGCTTCACATGCCGTTGTAGGGGATACTACAGATGAAAATGTGCTTAGAAACATAGGTATTCGTAATTTTGATCACGTCATTGTAGCGATTGGCGAGAATATTCAAGCTAGTATATTGACGACCCTCATGCTTAAGGAATTGGGTGTCGGAAATGTAACGGTTAAAGCGCAAAATGATTATCATGAGAAGGTTCTCCGGAAAATCGGGGCCGATTTTGTCGTGCATCCCGAACGAGATATGGGAAGAAGGATTGCCCATAATATCGTCTCCAATAATATTCTCGATTATTTGGAGCTTTCTGATGAACACTCCATCGTCGAAATTGTTGCCAGCCAAAAGATGAATGGAAACTCGATATTTGACCTTGATATCCGTGCTCACTATGGGCTGAATATCGTCGCGATCAAAAGAGGGAACGAAATAAATGTCTCCCCGCAGGCGAGCGATTTAATTCATAAGGGTGATATATTGATCGTCATCGGCGCGGATTCGGACATCAATCGCTTTGAAAAAAAAATTGTGGAATAAGCAAGCGTCCTGATAAAATCGAGCAGCGCTTTTATCAAAGGAAAACAAAAAGGTTTCGGAATGGTCTCATTCCGAAACTTTTTTGTTTTTTAAATTGGATTTGAAGTAGTTATAGAGAAATAGCCTGCATCGACATTTTTTAATTCCCTTAAGTAGTCCTACGAAAACCATTCTTTTCTTTTACATCTGCAATTACACGCAATATTGTTTCTTTGCGTTTCGCATATAGATTTTACATCGACATAATGATCTTTACTTTCTGTACACTGTGATAAAAGTGAACAAGTCGTACAAATGGGTTTGGATGATTAATACTCTCCATTTTGGTTTATTTCTTCTTGAAAGCGTACTGATAGGCTCGTGTTTCCGGCACTGGCTTTCCACAGGGTGGAATCAACAAATACATGCTTCTTATCAGTTTACTTTCGGAAGCTTTCCATTAAGATGCGATAGAAAATCTATTCAAGTATCCTTATCACCACAAGTTTTAATACTCCTTTTTAAAATAAAAAAGACTGTAGGCAAAAAGAGTTCTATCTACTGTTAAAACAAAGTTGATTGGTGCGAGTGTTCTCTAGACTCCTGCGGAGTACCGCGGCCAAGGGGAGACCCCACAGGCGCCGAGGGGGCTCCCGGAAACCCGCGGAAAGCGAGTGCCTGGAGTGAATTCAACGTTCGAGATTTACAAACCCAAACAAAAAAAGCCCAGCCAAATGATGGCTGGGCTTCTTCTATTATTTATTGCACTTCCATGATGATTGGTAGGATCATCGGACGGCGTTTAGTTTTTTCATATAGGAATGGAGATAGAGTGTCTGTAATTTCATTTTTGATTTCAGACCATTGTGTAGTTTTGCGATCCATCACCTTATTTAGATGCTTGGTGATCAAGGATTGAGCATCGCTGATCAGGTCTCCAGATTCTCTCATATAAACAAATCCGCGTGAAATGATGTCAGGACCCGATGCGATTTTGAATTCCTTCATATTGATGCTGACAACGACGACGACAAGACCTTCCTCGGAAAGAATCCGACGATCTCGGAGAACGATATTACCGATATCCCCGATGCCGCTTCCATCGATATAAACCGAACCTGAAGGGATTTTACCAGCGATTTGTGCTGTGTTTTCACTTAAGGAAAGAACTTCACCATTATCCATGATAAAGCAATTTTCTTCCGGAACTCCGCAATCGACTGCATGGCGGGCATGAAGTTTTTGCATACGGTATTCACCATGGATTGGCATGAAGAATTTTGGTTTTATCAAGCGAAGCATTAGCTTTTGTTCCTGCTGTCCTCCGTGCCCCGATGTATGAATGTCATTCAAAGGACCTGAAATGACGTCTGCTCCTGCACGATATAATTGATTGATCGTTCTGGAAACACTGATTGTGTTACCTGGGATAGGTGAAGAAGAAAATACGACAGTATCACCAGGGATGATTTGAATTTGGCGGTGAGTGCCATTCGCTATGCGCGACAGCGCTGCCATTGGTTCCCCTTGGCTGCCTGTACAAAGGATGGTTACTTTATTCGCAGGCATGCGATTCAATTGCTGTACATCAATAAATGTATCTTTAGGCGCTACGATATAACCAAGATCTTGTCCAATTGATATGGCTGAATCCATGCTCCGGCCAAAAACGGCTATTTTACGTCCGTTAGCCACGGCTGCTTCCACAACTTGCTGAAGGCGATGGATGTTCGATGCAAACGTTGCAAAAATGATCCGGCCGTCAACCTTACGGAAAATGTCTTGAATGGTATCGCCGACACGGCTTTCGGACATAGTAAAGTTCTGCACTTCACTATTTGTGCTATCCGAGAGTAAGCACAATACGCCTTCTTTACCGATTTCCGCCATCTTGGTCAGGTTAGCAGGCTCGCCCACTGGTGTGAAGTCGAATTTAAAATCACCAGTATGGACAATTTGTCCAGGTGGCGTTTTAACGACGATCCCATAAGAATCAGGGATACTGTGAGTTGTGCGGAAGAAAGAAACGGACGTCTTCCGGAACTTGATCACTTCATCTTCACTGATTTCAATCATGGTTGTCTGACGTAAAAGGCCGTGTTCTTCCAATTTATTACGAAGCAGTCCAAGTGCCAGCTTCCCGCCGTATACAGGGACATTCACTTTTCTAAGTAAATAAGGAATCCCGCCAATATGGTCTTCATGACCATGGGTAATGAAAACACCTTTAATTTTATCTACATTTTTCTCTAAATAGCTGTAATCTGGAATCACATAGTCAATACCGAGAAGTTCATCTTCAGGAAATTTAATTCCAGCATCAATGATGATGATTTCATCTTGAAACTGAACAGCATATGTGTTCTTACCGATTTCGCCTAAACCGCCCAGGGCGAATACAGCTGTTTGATCGTTTTTTACAAATTTCATAAATTATAGCTCCAATACTTTGTAATCTTCATTTTGTTTTTCATATTCTAAATATGCTCCGGTTACGGGTAGTACGATTTCTACGTTATAAGGTTCTTTTTTTAATTTTAAACGGACGTCACGAACGGATTCACCTTCGACAAACATTGTTTTAGTATTCTCCCTGATGGGAACCTCTGATATGGTTACTTGATAGTATACCTTAAAAACCATTTTAATCTCTCCTCACTTGTTTGCATTGCTTTTTTCATTATATATAAAAACAACAATTTTTTCATGTTTTTCAACATCATGTAAAAATAAACCCAGCTCCGCCATAAAAACGGAAGGGGTTTGATGAATTAAATATACCAATGTCTAAAAGTATATAAAAAAATAGATGGCAGATTTGGTATCAACCCGATTGTAGCTTCCTCTATCTTATATCCTATCCGTTTTTGCCATGTGTAAAACTTAAATCATCTGATCTTTTTTTCGCAAACGATTTCTTTCTAAATTAATATAGTATCACTGTGTACAGCGTTTCATGAAAAGACAACGACTCATATTTTGATTGAAATATGTATTCACCTGACCATATAAAAGCCAAGAAAGAATGCTTAACAAGAACTTTACAACAAGGAAGAAGCCCTCCGCAAGTTTTTGAAGGGCTGTCCGAAAAAAATTCGCATATGGATGACGGCCAAGGCAGGAATGAGTGGCAAATCATGCGATAGATTTTTTTCTTAAAAGATCATTCCACTGTTTAACAAGCTTTTTACGAAGCTTTTTTAACATGGCGATCACGCTCCCTTAGTTATTATTGTATAGGATTATTCAATAATGTAAATACGTCTTTACAGGTACTTGGCCCATTTTTGAAAAAAAAGGCTCATTCAAACAAGCAACTGGGATTTTAGAGGCAAGAAGGGTGGGAGAAGTGTATTCTGAAAAGCCTTAGCTGGTTTCTAATTAAGAATAGTATATGCCCATTCCTGAATAAAAAACGTAACTTTGAGTTGGATACGGTAGAGTTACTTGACTTATCTTGATGACAATTATTAAATGGGTACATATTAAAAAAGGAAAAAATGAATGAATTGGAAGTGAATCGTTAGTGAAAATCGTATTCTTTGATATTGACGGAACATTGCTTGATCATGAAAAAAAGTTACCTGCTTCAACAAAAAAAGCCATAAAGCAACTGCAGGATAGCGGGGTTTTTGTAGCGATTGCCACAGGAAGGGCTCCCTTCATGTTCGAGTCCTTAAGGGAAGAGCTTGGCATCGATACATTCGTAAGTTTCAATGGACAATATGTTGTTTTTGAAGGGAAAGTCGTTTATAAAAACCCTTTGAGCATACCTGAAATAAAACGGCTCCACGAACATGCTGAAAAAAATGAAATCCCGATCGTTTTCATGAATGAGGAGACAATGAAATCGAGTGTTCCTCATCATAGCCGAATTGAAGAGGCATTAAGCAGCCTGAAGTTTCCCCATCCTGAACATGTGGCAGATTTTTATGAGGACCATGATATATACCAAGCGTTATTATTCTGCTCGGAAGTTGAAGAAGGGAACTTTGTTGGGAATTATGATGACTTTCATTTCATTAGATGGCATGAGTATTCGACGGATGTACTTCCATTCGGGGGTTCGAAAGCTGAAGGCATTAAAATATTAATGGAAAAAGTCGGGTTTGCTCTGGAGGATGTTTACGCTTTTGGAGATGGCTTAAATGATATAGAGATGTTAAAAGTAGCGGGATATGGCGTGGCAATGGGGAATGCCGGTCAACTTGTGAAGCAAGAGGCCGACTTTGTAACGAAGGATGTCGATGATGATGGCATACTTTTTGGTTTGAAGGAGCTTGAATTGATATAAAAAAAACAAAACCCCCGTCCACCAACAGGCGGGGGTTTTGCTTATTACGTTACCTTTCCACCGCAATGGAATTTTTCGGAATGGCATAAGGGTCTTCCGGGTTGATATGATCATAGAACATGATTCCATTAAGGTGGTCGATTTCATGTTGAAAACAAATTGCTGCGATGCCTTTCAGGCGGAGTTGAACCGATTTTCCTTCCAGGTCCGTACCCACAACAGTTATTCGAGCATAACGTGGCACGTAGCCAGAAACGGGACGATTTACGGAAAGGCAGCCTTCTCCGGATGTCAAGTATGCTTTTTCCACTGAATGGCTAATGAGTTTAGGGTTGAAAAGTGCATAGCTATACAGTTGATCATCTTTTTCTTTCAAATGTACTGCAATCATCCTTTTTGAAACATTCACTTGAGGTGCAGCCAGGCCAATTCCTGCCCTTAACCCATATATAGCAGCAATATCGGGCTTCTGGCTGTTTTGGACATATTCCATCAGGCTGGCTAAAAGTTGTTTATCTTCAAATGATGCCGGAAGCGGAACCTCTACCGCGACTTGCCTTAAGATTGGGTCGTCTTCATTAACAAAATCATCCATGGTTAGCATAATCTCTCACCCCATAAAAATTCTAATAATATGTATAGGGTTATTTTAACAAAAAAAATGCTGAAAGTTAATGGATGGCCTAATTAAAGAAAAATGGAAGGAATGGAATCAAATCGATTAATTCCTATTCCAACCATTATTTTATTGCCTGTTGAGGTCTATTTAAAAAAATAAATAATTTTTTGTGAATCAGGGTAAATAGTTAACATTTTCGGGTAAAGGTAATAGTAATTACCTGCTTAGCATAAACACGCGCCGACAATGATTAGCAGAATGAACAGGACAATGATTATAGCGAAGCCGCTTCCAAAGCCGCAGCCTCCACCATCACCATAACCATAGCTGGGTGCAACGGAAACCGGATAACAACATTCCTGGTTGGAACCTCCATACATAATTTCATACCTCCGTTTTTGTATTATTAAAATGCTGACCACTCTGATTTGAAACGGTCCCTACAGCCTATGCAGTATGGTTTAAAGGGTGTAGGCTAGCGCCCAGTAATGAAAAAAACCTGTTCGGAATATTATTGTAACAAGTGTCAGCGGCTTAAAGGGAATTTAGGGAAATATGAATCTTCGAAGAATTATCAGAAGGAGCTGTCTATTTTGAATCGTTTTGGCCCATATGTTATTTTACTTCTTGCTTTAGTGGTCTTGACTGGTTGTTTCAATGGTTCGCCGGAAGAAAGAATCCACAAAATCCTAGAGAAAACTGCAGAAAAGGAAAGTGATTTCACCGAGAATCAAGAGCCTCTTAATGATTTGGAGAAAAAAGAAAAAGAAAAATATGAGAAAATCATTAAACTTGGATTGGATGATTATGAACAGATCGTCGAGCTATCAGATGAAGCAACCAAGAATATCGACCAAAGGGAAGAAATAATTGAAAAAGAACAAAGCAGTATGCAATCCTCAAAAGAACAATTCAATCAGATTGACGAACAAATCGGGAAAATAGATGATGAAAAGATAAAAAAAGAAGCGACTGAAATGAAAAAGGTCATGAGTGAGCGCTATAGCACCTACGATAATTTATATGATGCCTATCAACAAAGTCTGGCTTATGATCGTGAATTATATGAACTGTTTAAAAAAGAGGATTTGAAAATGGATGAATTACAAGTGCAAATCGAGAAAATCAATACTTCTTATACAAAAGTTTTGAAAGCGAATGAGAAATTTAATGCATTAACGGAAAAATCAAATCAAAAAAAAGAAAGTTTTTATGATAGTTCCGGCATAGAAATGGCTGATTCAACAAAATAATATAAATAATGATGGGCTGTGATCCTCAATCACAGCCCATATTTTATTCCATCCAGTCCGATTATGGACTGAAAATTTCTAGAATGATCTTTTTTTGTGTAACCGGATTGATGTGAGCTTTTATACCTGTACTAAAAAAAATCGATAATTAAAAATCTAACAGCAGCGTTATATGAAAGCGTTTGAATATTTTTTTGGAATATTATTCCGATGCCTCAAATGCCTTTAGTTAAAGCGGTTTTGGAATCGATGGGATATGCGGGGGAATTGAAATGTTATCCTTCGCCAACCTTAAATCGATAAAGACGTGAATTTTAATAGTACAGTTGTAAAGTGAAAACTAATACAGAGAAGAAGTGTGAGTGCTGGAAATTGTATTAAATCAAAATTATAAGGAACTCCAAGTGATTGACTTGATGTTAATTCATCTTGTAAACTTAATCTATAAAAATTCTTGTATCATTTTCCTTGATTTTTTTTATGGTACAGAATAAGATTGAGACATATTAAGCATATCCACGTTTGAGGGATTGGTCTTAAGGGGAAAATAAAAGAATGCATTGTGGAAGAAACTAAAAAGCAAACTTTTTTTGCTTTATAGAATAATAATAGCAAACCTTTTTAATGAAAGGATGAGGTGCCAAATGGCTCAAAAAACTAAGCAAGCTAAAATTAATGTTCAAGATCAGCTTAAAAAAGTAGAAGAACAATTTGAAACTTTTCAAATTTTAAATGAAGAGGGAAAAGTCGTTAATGAAGCGGCTATGCCTGAATTAAGTGATGAACAATTGCAAGAATTAATGCGTCGTATGGTTTATACACGTATCTTGGATCAACGTTCCATATCACTGAACCGCCAAGGCAGATTAGGTTTCTATGCACCGACTGCCGGTCAAGAAGCTTCTCAAATCGCTTCCCAGTATGCTTTGGAAAAAGAAGATTTCATTCTGCCTGGTTACCGTGATGTTCCGCAAATCGTTTGGCATGGTCTGCCGCTTTGGCAAGCATTCTTATTCTCCCGGGGACATTTTAAAGGAAATCAAATTCCTGAAGACGTCAATGTCATTTCCCCTCAAATCATTATCGGCGCTCAATATATCCAAGCTGCCGGAGTGGCTCTTGGGTTGAAGAAACGCGGGAAAAAAGCTGTTGCCGTTACATATACGGGTGACGGTGGAACCTCACAAGGTGACTTCTATGAGGGAATTAACTTTGCAGGTGCATTTAAAGCGCCAGCTATTTTCATCGTGCAAAATAACCGTTTCGCAATCTCGACACCGGTTGATTTGCAATCAGCAGCTAAAACATTGGCTCAAAAGGGTGTGGCTGCAGGTATTCCTGGAATCCAGGTTGATGGTATGGATGCGTTGGCCGTTTATACAGCCGTTAAAGAAGCACGTGAACGTGCAATCAATGGTGAAGGCCCTACATTGATTGAAACATTAACTTACCGTTATGGTCCGCATACGATGGCTGGGGATGACCCGACACGTTACCGTACTTCCGAAATGGATAACGAGTGGGAACTGAAAGATCCATTGGTTCGTTTCCGCAAGTTCTTGGAAAACAAAAAGCTTTGGAATGAAGAATTAGAAAACGAAACGATAGAAAAAGCAAAAGACGATATTAAAGAAGCAATCAAATTGGCTGATGCAGAACCTAAACAAAAGGTTACAGACCTAATTGAAATCATGTATGAAGAAATGCCTTATAACTTAAAAGAACAATATGAAATTTATAAAGAGAAGGAGTCGAAGTAAGCCATGGCTCAATTGACGATGATTCAAGCAATTACAGAAGCATTACGTACAGAACTTAAAAATGACGAGAATGTACTCGTTTTTGGGGAAGATGTTGGTCTTAATGGAGGGGTTTTCCGTGCAACGGAAAATCTTCAAAAAGAATTCGGTGAAGATCGTGTATTCGATACACCTCTTGCTGAATCTGGAATCGGTGGATTAGCGGTCGGTCTTTCTTTACAAGGTTTCCGTCCTGTTCCTGAAATTCAATTCTTCGGATTTGTATATGAAGTAATGGATTCCGTAAGCGGTCAGCTTGCTCGTATGCGCTACCGTTCAGGCGGACGTTACAGTGCACCTGTTACAATTCGCTCACCTTTTGGAGGAGGAGTGCATACACCGGAAATGCATGCTGATAGCTTAGAAGGTTTAATGGCTCAGCAACCAGGGTTAAAAGTAGTTATCCCTTCCACTCCTTACGATGCAAAAGGCTTATTGATTTCTGCGATTCGTGATAATGACCCTGTCATTTTCCTTGAGCACATGAAATTGTACCGCTCTTTCCGTCAGGAAGTTCCTGAAGAAGAATATACAATTCCATTAGGAAAAGCGGATGTGAAAAGAGAAGGAACGGATTTATCCATTATTACGTATGGTGCGATGGTGCAGGAATCCATCAAGGCAGCTGAGGAATTGGCTAAGGATGGTCATTCCGTCGAAGTGGTCGACTTACGTACTGTATCTCCATTGGATATCGATACAATCATTGCTTCTGTAGAAAAAACAGGACGCGCTATCGTTGTTCAAGAAGCACAAAAGCAAGCTGGTATAGCAGCGAATGTTGTAGCGGAAATTAACGAACGTGCCATTTTGAGCTTGGATGCTCCAGTACTGCGAGTGGCGGCAGCTGATACAGTATTCCCGTTTTCACAAGCTGAAACAGTATGGCTCCCTAATTATAAAGACATTATTGAAACGGCGACTAAAGTCTTGAAGTTTTAACAATCTTAAGTAATGGAATGAATGTCCTGCTTGGGAAAGTAGTTTTGCATTAACGGTAATGCAAGATAAAGGACTTTATTCAAAGCACTAAGTATGATTTAATATAGGAGGTTGAACTCAGTGGCATTCCAATTTAGACTCCCTGATATCGGAGAAGGTATACACGAAGGTGAAATAGTGAAATGGTTTGTAAAACCAGGAGATAAGATTCAAGAGGATGACGTGCTTTGCGAGGTTCAAAACGATAAGGCCGTCGTTGAAATCCCATCACCGGTGGAAGGTACCGTTGAAGAAATCCTTGTACAAGAAGGAACGGTTGCCGTTGTTGGCGATGTACTTGTAACATTCGATGCTCCAGGTTATGAAAATCTTCAGTTTAAAGGGGATCATGGAGAAGAAGCGAAGGCAGAAGGCGAGAAGAATACGGAGGCCCAGGTTCAAGCAACTGCTGAAGCTGGACAGGAAGTCAAGAAAGAGGCTGCTCCGGTTCAAGAAAATAGCGGAGTAACGGGCGCAGGAGCACAACCACAGGTTGAGGCAGATCCTTCACGACGTATTATCGCCATGCCTTCTGTCAGGAAATATGCACGCGAACAAGGGGTAAACATTCGCGAGATCTCTGGTTCTGGGGATAACGGCCGCATCATGAAAGAAGACATAGATGCTTTCAAAAACGGCAAAACAGCTCCACAGCAACCAGCAGCTCAAAGTGAAGCTTCACAACAAAATGATACGGAAACAACCGAAAAACAAAAAGTTTCAATTCCAGAAGGGCAATATCCTGAAACTCGCGAGAAAATGAGCGGTATGAGAAAAGCGATCGCAAAAGCAATGGTTAAATCCAAGCAGACAGCTCCGCATGTAACATTAATGGATGAAGTCGATGTGACGCTATTGGTTGCTCACCGTAAGAAATTCAAGGAAATTGCTGCAGAAAAAGGAATCAAGCTTACATTCCTACCTTATGTTGTTAAAGCGTTAACAAGTGCATTACGTGAATTCCCTATGCTTAACACATCATTTGATGATGAAGCTAGTGAGATTATCCATAAACACTATTACAATATCGGAATTGCGGCAGACACAGATAAAGGACTGCTCGTTCCAGTTGTAAAAGATGCAGATCGTAAATCAACTTTTGCTATTTCACAAGAAATTAACGAATTAGCGACAAAAGCCCGTGACGGCAAATTGGCTCCTAACGAAATGAAAGGTGCTTCTTGCTCCATTACGAATATCGGTTCCGCAGGCGGTCAATGGTTCACACCTGTAATCAATCATCCAGAAGTTGCCATTCTAGGGATTGGACGCATTGCCGAAAAAGCAATTGTACGCGACGGGGAAATTATCGCCGCTCCAGTTCTGGCATTATCACTGAGCTTTGATCACCGCATGATTGATGGAGCAACAGCTCAACATGCATTGAATCATATCAAAAAGTTATTGAACGACCCAGAATTATTGTTAATGGAGGCGTAAACAATGGTAGTAGGAGATTTTCCAATCGAAACAGATACTTTAGTAATCGGTTCAGGCCCAGGGGGATATGTTGCCGCAATTCGCGCAGCGCAGCTTGGACAGAAAGTAACGGTCGTTGAAAAAGGAACAATCGGCGGAGTTTGTTTGAATGTAGGCTGTATCCCATCGAAAGCTTTGATTTCGGCTGGACACCGTTTCCATGAAGCTCAGCATTCAGAAGATATGGGTATCTTTGCAGAAAAGGTTACTGTTGATTTTTCTAAAGTACAAGCTTGGAAAGGTTCTGTTGTAAAAAAATTAACAGGCGGTGTAAGCAGCCTGTTAAAAGGTAATAATGTTGATGTTGTAACTGGCGAAGCTTATTTCGTTGATGAAAACAGCATCCGTGTTATGAATGAAGACTCAGCCCAAACATATACATTTAAAAACGCAATCATCGCCACTGGTTCATCGCCAATCGAGATTCCGTCATTTAAATATACGAAACGTGTACTTAATTCAACTGGCGCTCTTGCTTTGGAAGAAGTTCCAAGTTCGATCGTTGTAATCGGCGGAGGTTACATTGGAACTGAGCTAGGCGGAGCATTCGCTAGCTTTGGCACTAAAGTGACCATCCTTGAAGGTACGGAGGAAATCCTTTCTGCAGGCTTTGAAAAACAAATGGCAGCACTTGTTAAGCGTAACCTTAAAAACAAAGGTGCTGAAATTGTAACTAAAGCTAATGCTAAAGGCGTGGAAGAAACTGAAACAGGCGTTACAGTTACTTATGAAGTAAAAGGCGAAGAGAAAAAAGTTGAAGCCGATTACGTTTTAGTAACAGTTGGACGTCGTCCAAATACTGCAGAAATCGGCCTGGAACAAGTCGGAATCAAAATGACTGACCGTGGTTTGATCGAAACGGATAAACAATGCCGTACAAGCGTGAAAAACATTTACGCAATCGGTGATATCGTTTCTGGACCTCAGTTGGCTCATAAAGCTTCTTATGAAGGTAAAATTGCAGCTGAAGCCATTGCAGGACATTCATCTGAAATCGACTATCTTGCTATTCCGGCTGTTGTATTCTCTGAACCGGAACTTGCTTCTGTCGGTTACAATGAAAAAGAAGCGAAGGAAGCTGGAATCGAAGCGCTTGCTTCCAAATTCCCATTCGCTGCAAATGGACGTGCTCTTTCCTTAAATAATACGGACGGATTTGTGAAGCTTATCACTCGCAAAGAAGACGGATTGGTTATTGGAGCACAAATTGCAGGACCAAACGCTTCTGATATGATTGCAGAACTTGGTTTGGCTATCGAAGCAGGAATGACTGCCGAAGATATTGCAATGACAATCCATGCACATCCAACTTTAGGGGAAATCACAATGGAAGCTGCTGAAGTTGCCCTTGGAACTCCTATTCACATCATTAAATAATTGTTTTATAAAAGCGTACTGCTAATGCAGTACGCTTTTTTTTGTATTGATTTGATATACAAAAATGAAGGATTTTCTTCACACTTGTTAAATGAAAAGGACAAAAAGGGCATAAGCTATAAAAAGGACTTCTTACTTTTTTCCTTGAAAGGGTTTGAAAAAGTTAATAGAGGATAAAAAATAAGATGAGCGATTTGCTATACGAATATTTTTTGCCAATTAAAAGATCATGGCTGATATATTCATATTAAAATGAGGTGGATCACTTGAAAAACTATCTGGTAATCCTCTTTCAACTAATCGTTTGGAGCGGGTATACATTAGTTGAATGGCTGTCTGTTAACGATCGATTCGTTTTTAAAGTATTCATGTTTCTGGTCTTTTCCTATTTAGCCATCTATATTGGAAAGATGATTTTAAAATCCAATAGACGAACCATGCTTGTTACCGTGATAAGTCTATTATGTTACGGGATTTTACAAATCCTTTTAGAAACGCTGGTACCCGTTTATTGAATTTTTAAGTAAGCCGCAATGACACAAGCAACCACGGAGGAGTCATGATTAACAGAGTAGTAGCAATATTTACATTTGTATCATTTTTGTTGATGGCTTGTAATGATCCGAGTTCCGGTCAAACTGAAAATGAGAATCAAAAAAGTGTTGAAACGGCAACAACGATCCAAGATGAAAGCGATCAAGAGAAAGAGTTGAAAAAAGAAACGTCAAAAACAATTGGCGAAAGGAATGTAAAGGCAAAATATCGGGTGGATAAAGAGAATTGGTCATTTAAACCCATTGGGGATGCAAATCCGAAAGTTGTGTTGTTAACATTTGATGATGCACCTGATAAATATTCCCTGGCAATCGCCCAAACCCTGAAGCGACTTAAAGTACCTGCAATATTTTTCGTGAACGGTCACTTTCTTGAAAATGATAAAAATAAAGCGATGTTAAAAGAAATTCATGAAATGGGTTTTTCTATCGGCAATCATACTTATTCCCATGTGAATTTAAAAGAGTTGACCGAAAAGGAACAGGAGCGGGAAATCATAAAATTGAACAATTTGGTTGAGGGCATTACAGGGGTACGCCCTAAGTACTTCAGGGCGCCATTTGGATCGAATACCGAGCATTCAAAAAAAGTCGCTGAGAAAGAAAAAATGTTGGTCATGAACTGGACATACGGATATGACTGGGAAAAAGAGTATCAGGATAAAAAAGCTTTAACGGAAATCATGTTGAACAGCCCTTATTTAGGAAATGGCGCGAACTTACTGATGCATGACCGGAACTGGACGAGTGAATCGATAGAGGATATCGTGAAAGGTTTTCAAAAGAAAGGTTATGAGATCCTTGGTCCAAAATTAATTGAAACGCCTGCATGAGCCAATTTCGGCATCTGCAGGTTTTTTTTATTTCCTTGGATAATAATACATCACCCGTTTATTGAAGAGGTGAAGCTGTGCCCGTAATTTCTTTGCAAGGAACTTGCACAATTCATTTGCTTTTCCCTTATCACCGAAAGTGGCTGTTTCAGGGAGCGTGAATTGGATATAGGATTGAATCCGCTCAGATCCATCTTCATCCTTAACGACCTCTTGGTCGACGCCTATCAATATCATGTGATATCGATCTTCTTTGGATTGGAGGTATATTGCCTTATCTTTCATTCTTTCCGGTTCTTTCATTTCATAAGGAAATGCCTTCTTATCGTAGTCCCAATCCAGCTGCTTTCCGGTTTTCGCTGTGATCATTCGATAATAGTTCAGTAATTCTTTCACGTCTTCGATGGTTACAGTCCCTTTCGCGGACTCAGGAACAAGTTTGATATAGGCATTTTCAGTCATGTGGATCCCCCTTAAATAGATAGAATGTAAGAATATATTAACATTTTATGGATGTATTATATACTTATCTATATGTAAATGAAAAGGTGAAATTCCTTTTTCACCTTGCTATGCTGAAGCAAGGCGTGTGATGAAATATGTAAAAGCAGCTACAGGGGGCCCTTCGTTTATAAAAAAATCTCGTGTATTAATAAAAAGAATATGTCTAACGAACGATTGAAATCGATTTAATCCAACATGAGGTTTCATTAAATGGGAAAAAGTATATATGTTATACTTTTTAGCTTGAAATTATAAATGTGTTATATTATAATTCATGTAAAGCGGTTACATTACGTCATTGATGCATACAATATAGGGGAAGGGGTTGTAAAAATGGGAACTATCGTATGTCAAACTTGCAATAGCACGATTGAACATTTTGAAGATGAAAAAGTAAGTGTACTATATACACATAATCACAACTGCCAAAGCTGTGATACAGCTGCCTCTGAAAAATAAATCGAAAAAAGGTTTTCAAGATTAATAGAATTTAAGGGTGTTTCAGGATTGTAACCTGGAGCACCCTTTTTATAGAAGCCAGTGCTTAATAATAAAAGGTTCAAAAAAACCAGAGCAGTACTCTGCCCTGGTTTGATGGAATCGATCAATTCTTAATAATGCGTAAATATTTTATTTCTGGGTCTTCTGGGCCTTGAACAGGAAGGCCGGCCTCGATGTTTTTCTGGATGTAATTGATATTATCTTCTGTAATCAATTCACCTGGAATGAAGATCGGGATTCCAGGCGGGTAAACCATGATGAATTCAGCGCTGATTTTGCCGACCGATTCCTCAATGGGCACCACTTCGGTTTCTGCATAAAATGCCTCCCTGGGTGATAAAGCCAGTGGTGGTGTATCAGGAAGCAGGACTTCAATTTTTTCATGTTCAGCAGCCATTTCCTTAAACTCATCCGATAAGTCTCTAAGTGCAGCGATCAGCAGATCCGCTTCTGTTTTTGAGTCTCCAGGTGTTATCAGGCAAAGGATATTGTACAAGTCAGAAAGTTCCACTTCGATATTATGCTTTTCACGAAGCCATTTCTCAACGTCGTATCCGGTGATATTCAATTCCTTAATGGATATGATCAATTTAGTCGGATCATAACTATATGCTGCCTTACTCTCGAGAATTTCGCTGCCAACACAGTATAGATAAGGAATCTCATTAACGGCCTCACGGATATACCCTGCGAGATTGATCGCTTCATCGACCATTTTCCTTCCTACCGTCGCAAGTTGTCTTCTAGCCGTATCCAGTGAAGCCAGAAGGATATAGGAGGTTGAGGTGGTTGTGAGCATGCTCAATATGGCTTGAACACGATTTGCGGAAACCAATCCAGTCTTAACATTTAATATGGAACTTCCCGTCAGTGAACCTCCCAGTTTATGAACACTGGTTGCAGCCATATCTGCTCCAGCTTGCATGGCTGACATCGGCAAGTCTTCGTGGAAGTGAATATGGACACCATGCGCTTCATCTACGAGTACTGGGATTTGGTGGGAATGAGCCACTTCCACTATTTTCTGCAAATCAGCCGAAATGCCGAAATAAGTGGGGTTGATGACAAGCAATCCTTTTGCATCGCTATGTTCGCTTAAAGTTTTTTCAACGGCCTCGACGGTGATACCGTGTGATATGCCCAAATCTTTGTCTATTTCAGGAGTGATGAAAATGGGAACGGCTCCAGAAAATACAATGGCAGACATTACGGATTTATGTACATTCCTTGGAACGATGATTTTGTCCCCAGGTCCGCATACTGTCATGACCATCGTCATGATTGCTCCACTTGTTCCTTGAACGGAAAAGAAGGTGTGATCTGCCCCAAAAGCTTCAGCGGCAAGATCCTGAGCTTGTTTAATGATCCCTTTTGGCTGATGGAGATCATCGAGTGGAGCGATATTGATTAAATCTATGGACAATGCATTTTCTCCAATGAAATTACGGAAATCTGCGTCCATTCCTTTTCCTTTTTTATGACCTGGAATATGAAATTGAACGGGATTTCTTTTTGCATGCTGCAATAAGGCAGTGTATAAGGGTGTTTCATTCTGTGACAATTCTTTGTGGCCCCTTTTCAATAAAATAGGTACGAAATATTTGGGAGCATATACTCCCTTTCTATTAACGATCGTATGTTTCTCCGATTCCATTCAAATGGTTTGTAAGCTTGTGGATAGACATAAAACATATGAATTATAGCACGTCTTATAATAAATGCCTAGAGTGACTTTAATGTCCTGGCTTAATCAATTTATATATGACTTTGTTGTTAAGGGCTCAATAAAATTATCTGCAGTTTATAAATGTCCATTTTCCTAGTATTTACTGGATTTACTTTAGAATTCTTCTTTTATTAATTTGTATGTGCGAGTTTAAAAATTGAACGGGTAAACAATATTTGCCATAATGAAGCTAATGATCATTCAGCTAAATAAACAAACGACCAGAATGAAAAGGGAGATGAGGAGTTTGAAGTGGAAAACGCGTGTGACCGATTTATTAGGCATTCAATACCCAATCGTACAAGGGGGATTGGCTCATTTGGCATATGCAGACCTGGCTGCGGCAGTATCGAATGCAGGGGGGCTAGGGCAGGTAACGGCCATGTCCTTGGACAACCCAGAGCAATTGGTAGATGAAATTAGAAAAACGAAATCATTGACGGATAAACCATTTGGTGTGAACTTTGCAATCGGTCAGCATGGAAGGCCTTATGAACATATGCTGGAAGCAGCCTTGAAAGAGGATATAGCAGCTGTTTCCGTAACCGGCGGCAATCCTGGCCCATTTCTTGATTACGTCAATGGCACCCAGGTTAAAAAACTCGTGCTTGTTGCTGCAAGAAGGCAGGCAATGAAGGCTGAACAGCTTGGGGCAGATGCAGTGATGGTGGTTGGTCAGGAGGGAGGAGGACATTTAGGCCGTGATGATATTGGAACTTCTGTGTTAATTCCTCAAGTTGTGGACTCCGTTAAAATTCCAGTCATCGCCTCGGGTGGTTTTGGCGATGGACGCGGTTTGATGGCAGCAATGGCACTTGGTGCAGAAGGAATCGAGATGGGGACAAGATTCATAGCAGTCAAGGAATGTGTTCATGCACATGAATTATATAAAAATGCCTTGGTTTCCGGCACGGAAAATGATACCGTTATCATCAAGCGGTCCATTGGTGCACCAGCAAGGGTAATTGCTAACAGCTGGACCGATAAGATCCTTGAAATAGAAAAAGAAAACGGCGGATATGAACAATTGAAGGGTTACATAAGTGGAAAAGCGAACCAGCGTTATATCCATGACGGTATTGAGGCTGAAGGCTTTGCCTGGGCTGGACAAGTGATGGGGCTGATACATGATGTACCATCGACTGCTGAACTATTCAGCCGGATTATCGACCAGGCGGAAGCAATTCGTTCAAAATGGGCAGACTGATATTAATGGTCTGCCGGACAACATGAAAAACTATCCAGAAGGAGCGTGTTTAGGGTATGGATTATCAATATCCAATGGATCTTGATTGGTCTACCGACGAAATCGTAGATGTGATTAAATTCTTTGAAGCGGTAGAAAAGGCTTATGAAAATAAAATACAAAAGGAAGAATTCATGAAGGCTTACCGAAGGTTCAAGGAAATAGTCCCCGGTAAGGCGGATGAAAAAAAGTATACGGATGAGTTCGAGTCAGTCAGCACCTATTCAGCCTATCTTGTTATAAAGAAGGCAAAAGGAATCGATGACGGAGAATGGATAAAAATGAAAAATTAAAAATATAATTTTTAGAAAACTCCATTGACTTACTGAAAAGATTGTTTTAACATAATAAACAAGAAAAAGATAAAGGCAGTGACGAAGAAGAGTACCTTAATGATGTTCTGCAGAGAGCCAGTGGTTGCTGAAAACTGGTGAACGAATTTAAGCGAATGGACTTCCGAGCCCCAAACCGAAACGGATGAACGGAGTAGGCTTTGGCGATTATCTCATCGTTAATGGAGATAGGCATGTTAATGCCGTAAAGTGAGCTAATTTAGCTAATTAAGGTGGTACCACGGGTTCCTCGTCCTTTGGATGAGGGCCCTTTTTGCGTTTTTTTGGAAATGATAATTAAATCTATGAATGAGAGTAGTAATCTTTTTAGATGCGTCACAGAGAGCCGGAAAAGGTGGAAACCGGTACGATATAAGAAGATGAATGGACTTATGAGTGGTTTCTTGAAATAAGTAGGGAAACTCGGCTGCCACCGTTAAAGGGTAATCGCAAGAATTTTTCATTCTTGCTTGAGAGGGAAAAATGATGCATTTTTCCAACTTGAGGTGGCACCGCGGTATACCGTCCTCTGCAGACACATATTTGAGTTTGCGGGGGATTTTTTTATTGGAATTTCAATATATATACCTTTTAGAGAAGCATCAAAAAATATCCAGAGGAACTGAAAACTCCGGCACTTGGCCAAAAGGGTTTTCCCTTCGGAGGTTTACAAAAAACGTATAAGAATCGGGAGGGAATTGAGATGAATAATTTGGATGAAAAAAAAATACTCCGTTTTAAAATGGACACAATTGAAGGGGATATCCACACACCCATTGCCATATTTCAGAAATTGGATGGTGACCAGAAGTTTTTATTGGAAAGTTCAAATTCGCATCATGACAACGGCCGCTACTCTTATCTAGGTTCAAAACCGTACTTGGAGGTTACATCAATTGCTGACCAAGTATATGTAAAAGACACCGAAACAGGTGACCAAATCGTAAAGAACATCAATATCATCGAGTTTCTAAAAAACGAATTATTAGTGGAAATAGGAGAGGCTCCCATAAATCTTCCTCCTTTTAACGGCGGCGCAATCGGATATATGGGCTATGATATCATTCGTCTATATGAAAATATAGGTCCGGTTCCTCCTGATTCTCTGCAAATGCCTGATGCTCATTTTCTTTTTTATAAAGAATTGTATATATTCGATCATGTTCTGCAGAAAATCCATCTATTGACTGCGGAAGAAGATAGTGAAAAAAGTTTATTGGAGATGAAGGGGAAAATCAATCAGGCAAGCAAGCCGTCAAAGGAAATATCGTCGGAATATTTGGAATTCGATTCGAATTTCAGTCAGGATGAATTCGAGAAAATGGTCCTTGAAGTCAAAGCGGCGATTGTAGCTGGTGAAGTGTTCCAAGTCGTTTTATCACAAAGGTTTAAAGCGGACTTCGATGGGGAGCCCTTCGATGCTTACCGACGTTTGCGATTAGCCAACCCGTCTCCGTATATGTTTTATATAGAATTTGGCGATTATACAATCATTGGGTCGTCTCCAGAAAGTTTAATCAGTGTTTCATCAGGAATGGTTCATGTTAATCCCATCGCCGGCACACGGCCGAGAGGGAAAACGGATGAAGAAGATAAGGGCTTCGAAAAAAGCCTGCTGATGGATGAAAAGGAACTTGCCGAGCATAAGATGCTTGTTGATTTAGGTAGAAATGATCTTGGCAGGGTTTGTGAAATCGGTTCAATCCACCTTACTGAGGAAATGGAAATTCAAAGATATCAGCACGTCATGCATATTGCTTCGAAGGTTAGCGGAAAGCTTAGGGAAGGGTACACGAGTTTAGATGCCCTTACGGTCTGCCTCCCTGCCGGAACAGTTTCAGGTGCTCCTAAAATCAGGGCAATGGAGCTGATCAATGAACTTGAAAATTGTAAACGGGGGATGTATTCGGGCTCGATAGGCTACATAGGTTTTGGAGGGGATCTTGATATGGCTTTAGCCATTCGGACGATGATCATTAAAGATGGCAAGGCCTATGTACAGGCAGGGGCTGGAATTGTATATGATTCAGATCCCAAAACGGAATATGAAGAAACACAAAATAAAGCACGCGCTTTAATGGAGGTTCACACTAAATGATTTTATTAATTGATAATTATGACTCGTTCACTTACAACCTTTATCAATATTTAGGGGAAGTGGAAAAAGAAATCGTAGTGAAAAGGAATGACGAAATCACCCTTGCGGAAATTGAGGAACTGAATCCAATGGCAATCGTCATTTCCCCGGGACCCGGCAGGCCGGAAGATGCTGGTATCAGTATGGAGATCATCCGCAATTTCTATGAGAAGGTTCCGCTTTTAGGCATTTGTCTGGGGCATCAGGCCATTGGTGCAGTTTTTGGTGCGAATGTGGTTGGAGCGAAACAAATCATGCATGGGAAAACATCGGTAATCGAACATGATGGAACAGGTGTATTTGCTAAACAGGACTTACAATTCCCAGTAATGCGTTACCATTCCCTTGTTGTTGAAAGGGCGAGTTTACCAGACGAACTGACTGTGACGGCAGTAGCACTGGATGATGGGGAAATCATGGCCCTGAAACATCAGGAATTCCCGCTCTACGGTTTACAGTTCCACCCTGAATCTATAGGGACGAAAATCGGCAAGGAATTATTACATCAATTTTATGAGATTGCCGGAACCTTTCAATCAGAGAAGCAACAATCCATTTTATAAAACAAAAAACGACTGGGGGAGTTAGCGGTGAAGGAATATTTAGCGAAGTTAGCAGAGCGTCAAACATTGACGGAAGAAGAGATGAGCAGAGCAGCCCAATCGTTATTTTCAAAAGATATCACCGAAAGCGAAATGGCAGCATTCATCATTGCCCTAAAATCCAAAGGGGAAACGGCAGGTGAAATAGCGAGCCTTGTCAGGGTCATGAGAAAAGAAGCAAGAAGTGTACAAACAAGCTCCCTTAATGTAATGGATAATTGCGGAACGGGAGGGGATGGATCACAAAGCTTCAATATAAGTACAGCATCGGCCTTCGTGCTGGCAGGTGCCGGTGTCAAGGTTGCAAAACATGGAAACCGTAGCATTTCAAGCAAAACGGGCAGTGCGGATGTATTGGAAGAGCTAGGTGTTAATTTGTACTTGGAGCCAGACATGTTAAAAGAACTGTTGGAGGTAAATGGGATCGCATTCTTATTTGCCCCATCGGTCCACCCTAATATTGCACGGATAATGAAAGTGAGAAAAGAACTGAAAATCCCGACGATATTTAATCTCATCGGACCTTTAACGAATCCAGTCCAACTCGATACGCAATTAATGGGAATCAATCGACGCGATATGCTCGAGCTTTTTGCGGAAGTCCTGCATAAATTAGGCAGGAAACGCGCGGTAGTGATAAATGGTGCCGGATTCATGGATGAAGCGAGCCTGCAGGGTGAAAATTCACTCGTGCTATTGGAGCAGGGGGATATTATCCCATTTACGCTGCATCCTGAAGAAGTGGATCTGCCGGTTTATGGAAATGATGCCATTCGCGGCGGTGACGCCAAACAAAATGCCGATATCATGCTCAGGCTTCTCAAGGGGGAAAAAGGGGCCTATCGTGATACCGTTTTATTGAATGCTGGATTGGGATTATTCGCACATGGAACGGCAGCAACGATCAAAAAAGGAATCTCCATGGCCAAGGAAAGCCTTGATAGCGGATCGGCTCTTGCAAAGTTAGAAAATCTGATTGCTTATGGCAATAGAAATAAGGTGGTCATGTAATGGAAAATATTTTAACGAAAATCATCGATCAGAAAAAGGTGGAAGTCGCAAATTTAAAAGAAAGGGGCTTAGGTGATTCGGTCATGGTCAACATAGTCAGGCCATCTTTGGTGGATCATTTGAAAACGGCGAAATCGATGGCTGTTATCGCGGAAATAAAACGGGCTTCCCCTTCAAAAGGGGACATTAAAATCAATGTTAATCCGATCGAGCAGGCCCTTTCATATGAAAGCGGCGGAGCGGCAGCGATATCCGTATTGACGGATGAGGTTTTCTTTAAAGGATCAATTGCAGATTTGAGAAACGTAAGCGAGGCCATACGGATTCCCAGGCTGTGCAAAGATTTCATCATCGATGAAATCCAAATCGATCGTGCTCATCAAGCTGGTGCAACTATCATTCTATTGATTGTGGCAGCACTTTCTAAAGAACGACTTCATGAATTATATCAATATGCAAAAAAGAGTGGGCTTGAAGTATTGACTGAAGTCCATGATGAAGCCGAACTAAAACAGGCTCTCGAGCTGAATGCAGAGCTCATAGGGATCAATAATCGGAATTTAAAGACTTTCAAAGTGGATTTGGCTGTAACTGAACGACTGGCAAAGTTACTTGATCCAACACGCCATATCATTATCAGTGAAAGTGGGATCAAGACAAAAGAAGACGTGATGCGTGTGAAGGAAGCTGGTGCAAAAGCGATTTTAGTCGGGGAGACGCTGATGACTGCATCAAATCTTCCGCACACGATGGCTGAACTGCAAATGAGTATATAAGGAGATTAATATGTTAGTGAAAATCTGTGGGATAAAGACATTGGCTGCCGCTCAGACTGCTGTTGAATCAGGGGCAGACTTCATTGGTTTCATTTTTGCCGAGAGCAGCAGGAAGGTTGAGCCAGAGATAGTGGGAGAATTCGGAGCCAAACTAGCTGGACATGTTAAAAAAGTCGGAGTGTTTGCCAATCAAACTGAACAAGAAGTGATAAAAAATGCCGAAATTGCAGGATTGGATTATATTCAGCTTCATGGTAACGAGCCTGCCAGCTTCGCCCGCAGAATGCCCTTACCGGTGATCAAGGCCTTTGCCGTCAATTCAGAGAAAGACCTTGAAAACCTTCATGAATACCCAGCAGATTATCTATTAGTCGATCTTCCTAAGAGTTCATCTGGAAAGGGATTGACTTTGGATTGGGAAATGATCCGAAAAGCGGAACTGCCACTGGGGAAGGTGATTCTAGCGGGTGGGCTGACTCCGGAAAATGTCGGAAAAGCGATTGATGCCGTATCACCGTTCGCAGTTGACGTAGCCAGTGGTGTTGAAACAAACGGATTAAAAGATGCTGCAAAAATAAAAGCATTTATTAATGAGGCAAAATATACAGCCGGAAAAGAGGAATGAATAGATGAACACTTATACACAGCCTGATAAAACTGGACATTTTGGAGCATATGGAGGCCGTTTCGTTCCGGAAACTTTAATGGCGGCGATTACGGAGCTTGAAGAAGTATATGAACAATCTAAAAATGATCCTGAATTCCAAAGTCAGCTAAGCTATTACCTGAAACAATATATCGGTCGGGAAACACCACTTTATTTTGCGGAGAACTTAACGAGACTGGCTGGTGGTGCAAATATTTACCTGAAGCGCGAAGACCTGAATCATACTGGGGCCCACAAAATAAATAATACGATCGGTCAAGCTTTGCTGACTCAGAAAATGGGCAAGAAAAAGGTGATTGCCGAAACGGGTGCAGGACAGCATGGGGTAGCAACGGCGACTGTGTGTGCATTGCTGAAGTTGGAATGCATCATCTTTATGGGAGAAGAAGATATCAGGAGACAGAAATTAAATGTATTCAGGATGGAGCTTTTGGGAGCCAAGGTCATATCTGTTTCACAAGGAAGCGGGACACTGAAGGATGCTGTGAATGAGGCGTTACGATATTGGGTGGCGAATGTGGATGACACCCATTATATAATGGGATCGGTTCTTGGACCGCATCCATTCCCCGTTATAGTTCGTGATTTTCAAAGCGTGATAGGAAATGAAACAAAGCGTCAATATTCGGAGGCGGTACATTCCCTGCCGGATGCAGTAGTCGCTTGCATAGGCGGAGGAAGTAATGCAATGGGAATGTTTTATCCCTTCATTGAGGATGAAACGGTAAAATTATACGGAGTGGAAGCGGCAGGGCATGGACTTGAAACGCCATTGCATGCTTCAAGTTTGACGAAGGGGAAACCTGGGGTGCTCCACGGGGCATTCATGTATGTGTTGCAGAACGAGGACGGTCAGATCCAAGAGGCGCATTCAATTTCAGCAGGGCTGGATTATCCAGGGGTAGGGCCTGAACATAGTTACTTAAAAGATACAAATCGGGTGGAATATACTTCGGTAACCGATGCGGAAGCTTTAGAAGCTCTAACGTTGCTTTCAAGGGAGGAAGGCATCATCCCTGCTTTAGAAAGTTCACATGCGATTTCCTACGGTTTAAAGCTTGCTAAAGAAATGGAGAAAGGAACAGGACTGGTGATTTGCCTGTCCGGCCGTGGTGATAAGGATGTTGAAACGGTCCAATCGTTGATGGGAGGTAGTAAACATGAATAAATTAACAAACGCGCTTCAAGAATGTCAAACAAAACAGGAAAAAGCATTCATCCCATATATTATGGCAGGAGATGGAGGTCTTGAACGGTTAAAGAGCCAGCTTCTTTTCCTTGAAAACAGCGGGGCGACTGCTGTTGAACTAGGTATCCCATTCTCTGACCCTGTCGCAGATGGACCTGTTATCCAACAAGCTGGCATCCGTTCTTTGGAAAATGGAACAACTTTAAAAGATGTCCTGAAAAAAGTAATGGAAATCAAAAATGATGTGACCATCCCAATTATTTTAATGGGATATACGAATTCAATCCTTGCATATGGACTTAAAGAGTTTACCAATGATTGTCTACAAGCAGGGATTTCCGGGTGCATCATCCCCGATTTACCGATTGAAGAAGAAGCTATCTTTTCATCAATCAAAACTGCAGGAATCGTTCTTATCCGCCTTGTGACACTCACGTCATCGAAAGAGCGTATCACTGAGATTACCGCAGGGGCGGAGGGTTTTATCTACGCAGTTACAGTCAAAGGGATTACAGGTGCCCGTGACGCCTTTGGGGAAGAACTTGGAGGCTATTTAAAGAAGGTAAAAGAGATAAGTCCGGTTCCCGTTCTTGCTGGGTTCGGCATATCAACGCCAAATCATGTACGTGATGCTATACAATACTGCGATGGTGTCATAGTCGGCAGCAAGATCATCGATTGCTTCGAAACAGGTAAGGAAGATCAAATTAGTGACTTGATACAAGCAAGTAAAGGGGTAGTGCAAAAATAGGAATGGAGAGACTCCCGGGCTGCTCGCTGCGGAAAGAGAGTGTCTGGAGGCAACGGTCATATTTTAAAAACCTAAAAAAACTGTAGACAAACTCTATAATGATCGAGTTTGTCTACAGTCTGAGGAGAGCCATAAGGCTCTCCTTTTATCTTAACCGGTTTTTTGTTGGATCCGAATACAAATCAAATGTGTTTAATTTAATTGATATAAGGGTAAAAGATGTTCAAACGCATCTTGAATGGTTTTAATGAAATCATCATCTTTTAACTTTATGGCGTCATCACGGGAAATTTTTATACCGCATAGAATTTCGGCTTTCTTTACCGTTTGCAAACGAGTGAACATTGAATTCAAATCATCTACTCCAAGACCTTCATGATGGATGACATCAGGTTTTGTATGGTCCATTGACCAAACATAATGGGAGGGAATGCTATTCACCAATCGGTCTGCCTGCTGCTCCAGATGCTTTCCGATTTCCGTTTTATTAGGGGCTTCATAAATGACGGCATACCAGATGAACATATGCGTTTCCCATAACCCGATTTGGAAATGCGGCATCATTTTATATCCTCTGCTGTTGGCAGCGAAGGCAACCCATGTATCATTAGGTGGATTCACTGTCCGTCTAGCATGCTTTGCAACGTGAGGGTACATTTCATCACCGGTCATAACTGACAGTTTTTGAGAAAAGTGCTCTCCTAGGGCTTGTAATTTGGGCTGGATTCGTTCTTTTAAAGCATCCATGCGGGATTCCAATCCATCAATTTTAAAAACATCAAAATCACTTGCTGTAAAACTAGCTATATTCATTTTCATCTCTCCTACCGTAATATCTGCACATATTGTAGCATAAGTAAAAGTAAAATTTAAAAAATACGATTTGGGTTGGCTATGTAAAATTACTTATAGGTTAAAGCACAAATTAGTTGCTATTTGTTGTAGGAAATCATATGATAATATAAATTCAGAAAATTACGTTAATTGATGAAGGGAGAATGTTAATTATGAAACAAGTCATGAACCAAGCATTAAAAGCTAAAGAAGTTGAAAGACATAGAGCTGCAGTGTTAAGAATGGAAATGGACTATGAATTAGCAACCCTTTTTGAAGCAATTGGTGAAGAGAATGACCAAAAGAGGTCACAATGCAAGCAAAGGCTTGAACGCATCCGCTTGGAATTGTTAAAACTGAAAGCCTTGTAAATGATTGGCTGCAGAGATCTTGAAGGAGAATGAATAAAGGAAATGAATCAATTTCAATACAAGGAATTTTATTATAGATGAACGGACACTTTATTTTATAAAAAATATTGTGTCCGTTTTTCATTAAATGTCCAAAATATATAAGGTGGGTATTTTATTTTGGTTCGGTCCCATTTAATAAGGAAGGGAGACGTTTAGGTAAAGTGGTTTGAAAAGTATTTCCGCGGGCTAACTCTTGATTGCGAAACCGATTAATGGATGGATGGTCAAGGAACCTTCTTTCCACATATGTTTTTAAAAAATGGAAAATTTAAGATGTTAAAAACTTGAAGGCAAGCTATATTTGCTTTAATCTTTAGAAGTGGATCATTTTAATGTAGTTTCTGATCATAAAGGACGGGGATATTATAATGGCATCGGTCAAGGAAATGGATACATATGCGAAGTTATGGATGAAAGAAGCGGGTACTAGGCTTAGGGCGTCCTTTAAAACCAAGTTGAATATTGAAATGAAAACGAATCCGAATGATTTGGTCACTAATATGGATAAGGGGATAGAAAAGTTTTTTTGCGAAAAAATCGGCGAAGTCTTTCCTGAACACCGCATTTTTGGCGAAGAAGGAATGGGCCATGATATTAAAGACCTAAAAGGTACGGTGTGGATCATCGATCCAATTGATGGAACTTTGAATTTCATTCATCAACAGCGGAATTTTGCAATTTCTCTAGGGGTTTATGTGGATGGCATTGGAAAGATTGGCATGGTTTATGATGTCTTCAGTGATGAATTATATCATGCGGTCAAGGGGCAGGGAGCATTTCTGAATGATCAAAGGCTCCCATCACTTGAAGAGGCATCAGTAAGCAAAGCGATCATTTCCATTAATGCTAGCTGGGTAACGGAAAACCGGAGGATTGACCCGAGTCTTTTGGCACCGCTGGTTCGGGATGCAAGAGGGACACGTTCTTATGGCTCGGCAGCATTGGAGCTGGCATTCGTGGCAGCTGGAAGGATTGATGCATACATTACCATGAGACTCATGCCTTGGGACTTTGCCGGGGGAGTTTTGCTGGTTGAGGAAGTGGGCGGGGAAGTTAGTAATATTAAAGGTGACAAATTGAATTATTTAGAAGGCGACTCACTTTTCGTATCTAAACCCGGGCTTCACAAAGAAGTATTCGATAAATACTTGTCAGGAAACTCCAGCCGTTAGCATCAAGGGCCTTATTGCATACAGGATAAATATCTTGCACGGATGGAATCAAATACTCATTTTGAAATAATTAACAAAAAAACTCGCTGTATGTCAGCGAGTTTTTTTTATATTATAACTTCCCGGCTTCGCGTAATTTCTTCTTCTGAGTGAAACCGAACCCCATTATTCCGCAAAGAATAACGATTGCAGCCAATATTCCAATCAAGCTTTTTTCAGCAATGAAGATGCCAATGGAGCCAATGCTGGATGTTGCCAATACCGCTAATATTAAGAAATTCCATTTAATGTTCATTAATATCACCCCTAATATATCTATTGTACATAATTTCTGTATTTGTTTCTAGTATGTTTGTGATATAATATGTAAGTTAATACTAGTGATACGTTATACACAAACTTTTTTAGGAGTGAATTTTTTGAAATTAAGAGAAAATATTCGTAATATAGCCATCATTGCCCACGTTGACCATGGTAAAACAACGTTAGTGGATCAGTTGCTTAAGCAATCTGGTACTTTCCGTGAAAATGAACATGTGGAAGAACGTGCGATGGATTCTAATGCGATTGAAAAAGAACGCGGAATTACGATTCTTGCGAAAAATACAGCAGTTCAATACCAAGATACAAGGATCAATATTTTGGATACACCTGGTCATGCCGACTTTGGTGGTGAAGTGGAACGGATCATGAAAATGGTTGATGGCGTTCTTCTTGTTGTTGATGCATATGAAGGCTGTATGCCGCAAACTCGCTTCGTGTTGAAAAAAGCATTGGAACAAAAGATCACGCCAATCGTTGTCGTGAACAAAATCGATAAAGATTCTGCACGTCCAAATGAAGTGGTCGATGAAGTAATTGACTTATTCATCGAGCTAGGAGCTGAAGAAGAACAATTAGACTTCCCAGTTGTCTTCACTTCAGGTATTGCTGGTACTGCAAGCTTGGATTCAGATCCTTCTAAACAAGAAGAAGACATGACCCCACTTTTCGAAACAATCGTTGAGACGATCCCTGCACCAATCGATAACTCAGATGAACCGCTTCAATTCCAAGTGGCTTTACTTGACTATAATGATTATGTAGGACGTATTGGCGTTGGCCGTGTATTCCGCGGTAAAATGCATGTAGGTCAACAAGTTTCATTAATGAAACTTGATGGGAAGGTTAAACAATTCCGTGTAACGAAAATCTTTGGTTATATCGGCTTGAAGAAAGTTGAAATCCAAGAAGCCGTTGCCGGTGATTTAATTGCCGTTTCTGGTATGGAGGATATTAACGTAGGGGAAACAGTTTGTCCGACTGAACACCCTGAAGCTCTACCTATCCTGCGTATTGACGAGCCAACATTACAAATGACTTTCCTTGTAAATAACAGCCCATTCGCAGGCCGTGAAGGTAAATTCGTTACAGCTCGTAAAATTGAAGAGCGTTTGAGAAACCAATTGCAGACTGATGTCAGCTTAAGAGTCGAAAATACTGATTCTCCGGATGTCTGGATTGTTTCAGGTCGTGGGGAGCTTCACCTTTCCATCCTGATCGAAAACATGAGACGTGAAGGTTATGAACTGCAAGTTTCTAAACCGGAAGTTATCGTTCGTTTGATTGATGGTGTCCGTTGTGAGCCGGTTGAACGTGTACAAATCGACGTACCTGAGGAGCACACTGGTTCGATCATGGAATCAATGGGAGCCCGTAAAGGTGAATTATTGGATATGATCAACAGCGGAAGCGGTCAAGTTCGTTTACTGTTCACGATCCCAGCTCGCGGACTTATTGGCTATTCAACTGAGTTCTTAACGATTACACGCGGATATGGTATCATGAACCATTCATTTGACAGCTACCAACCAATGGCCCAAGGTCAAGTCGGCGGAAGACGTCAAGGTGTACTTGTATCCATGGAATCAGGAAAAACTACACAATATGGTATTATGCAAGTAGAAGACCGCGGTGTTATTTTCGTTGAGCCAGGTACGGATATTTACGAAGGCATGATCGTCGGGGAACATAACCGTGATAGCGATTTGACAGTTAATATCGTTAAAGCGAAACAAATGACAAATATGCGTTCAGCAAATAAAGACCAAACTTCTTCCATGAAAAAACCAAGAATCATGTCCCTTGAAGAAGCTCTGGAATATTTGAACGATGACGAGTACTGTGAAGTAACTCCGGATTCAATCCGTCTTCGTAAAAAAATTCTAGATAAAAACGAGCGTGAAAGAGCAGCTAAAAGAAAAAAAGTTGCTGTTGAAGAAAAATAAATAGCAAGAGGAGGAGAAAAGATTGGATATCCAAGAGCGATTATCATTTTTTGCAGCATTGTACAGAGTGGATGAAAATCCTGAAGCAGGAATGTGGTATTTATATTTGACGGTCTTTGGATTATGCATCCTTGTCTATCAGTTAGGTTTTGCCAAAAAGTTACCATTGCTAAAAAATGTGGTCATTTATGTGGTAATGGCGCTTGGATGTACCCTTCTTTCTTTCTTTGCGGTGTTTCTTCCTATGGGGGAAGCATTAGTCATCGCTTCGCTTGTTCTGGGGATTTATAGGATCCGTCTTCATAATTCGAGAAAAGAAGAACAGGCTTAAGATGATGAAATCATTACAGGATGCTTTATACAATTGGTTGACGATCAAAGTTGTCTGTGATGCAAGGCCTGATGATACAGCTGCACGCGATACAGAAATGTTTTTCATGCAGATGCTGAAAGACGATCATCAGGTGATAATCGATTCGGTTACAAAGACAGAACCTTTTTATTTCGTCGAGTACCTTTTGGGAGACGAAATGAAAAAGCAACGTTATCCGATTGAATTGATTGATATCATGTTAGACCAAATTCAGTTAGAGCCAGAAAAGTATAAAAATATCGAGTAATGATAAAAAGAACCGTGCGATTTACGCACGGTTCTTTTTTTTATATGGCTTTAGGGAGGAAAAGTCCGTAAAAAAGATGTAAGATTGTCCACAAAAAGAAAGCTGTCAAATCAGAAGGAAGGACAACTTCTGTTTTCGACAGCGCAGATAGTGGGAAGTAAAGCATGATGGCGGGAATGATCGTGATAAAAGCAAGTGCGTATTCGTTCCATCTCCTGAAAATTTTCAAAGGATGAAGAATATAAGCGTAAATAAACGTAATGGCAAGTGAAAAAAGGAGATGGAAAAAGAACAATGATGTCTCACTCCAGGAAACAGCTCCAATTAGAGGAAGGAAATCCACATTCAATAAAAGCTTATACACTTGCTTGCCGGAAAACATTTCTACCCACTTCATTATCAATCCAAGCAGAACTCCATTGATGAGACCAATCAGGCAAACTTTATAAAATATTCTACCATTCATCTTCATTTTTGATCGTCCGGTACAGACGGAAGTTTCCGGTTGCAATCCGTTCGTTCGTACGCTCTTCTATGCGTTGGTTGCATGTATTGCACATATAGGTATGTATAGGACGGTTTCGAAGTTTCTTTGCTTCTGGGCTATCGTCAGGTATAGATTCAATTTGATCGCATATTACACATTTAACCTTCATATTAGTTGAACCTCACTTCAATTCGAATATGCTTTTAAGTATACCAATATTTTTATGGTAAAACGAGGATAAAGTGAAACTGACATTTGAAAGTTTATGTTACTTGGTGCATGGCGGGTATAGACGGCGGGTATAGACAAAAAACCCGAAGATTCACTTCGGGTCAGGAAAATTCATTCTTTAAAGTGATTGGATTGATCATTTTGCTCTTTATCGAGTTCTTTTCTTTCCGTTTCATCATCAAGTTTATTTTTTTCATTTTCAATGTTCTTGGACGGCGTTGGGGTTAAAATATCACCAGGAACCTCAGGAATGACTCGACTTGTGATATCAGCCAGTTCATTTAATATGCCTGTTACGGGTCTGCCGTCTTTAATATCCCTGGCCACCTCCCTGATCCGCTCATTTATATCCGGGTCAGCGACGATGAGGGCATTTGCACCTTCAGGATCATGTTTTAAAGTTTCTCCAACAGAGTACTTTATCGTTCCGACCTGTGAACGCTCAATATCTTGGTCAATATCTATTCCGACGATGGCATATTTGCCAAGTACGACTGCGGTGGCATCGTTCACCTCCGGAATGGATTTAGCCAAACCGGTGAGTCTTTCCGCTGTTTGCTGGCCGGTATTTCTGTCTGCCTCCTTAATGGTCGTATTATTGACTTTCGTTATATTGTTTTTCGTGTTATTTTCAGACACTTCGTTATTATTATCCATTGTGCAACCTGACATCAACAGAACCGCAGCGAGCGGCAATATGATTTTTCGCAATGTAAAACCTCCTTAATGCTCTTTTTTTGTTCCAGCCTGTCCATCACTACCAAGTCTGATGCATATAAGTATAAAATGCAGTGAAACATGGTGTTATCAATGATGGGGATTGCATTCTTTGCTGGAAGTTTTCTTTATAGTCTGTAAATGTTCTTCTATCTTTATGCAAAGGAACATATATTTTATCAACAGTCTCGTCCGCTACATAAATGCTGAGTGTAGTAAATGGTAAGGCATATCCTATAGAGCAGGCAGGAGGCGTCATATTGGGGAAAAAAATCTATGTTTTAGATACGAATGTCCTGTTGCAGGATCCGTATTCGATTTATTCATTCGAAGATAATGAAGTTGTCATTCCAGCAGTCGTATTAGAAGAATTGGATTCGAAAAAAAGGTACATGGATGAAATCGGAAGGAATGCCAGGCAAGTATCGAAATTGATCGATGGCTTTCGGGAAAAAGGGAAGCTTCATCAGAGCATTCCGCTTCATAATGGAGGCAGCATAAGGATTGAACTCAACCATCGTTCATTTCATAAGCTTCAGGAAATTTTTGTGGAGAAAACGAATGATAACAGGATATTGGCAGTCGCGAAAAATTTATCATTGGAAGAAGAGACGAAGGAAGCAGGAAAAACGGTCATTTTGGTTAGTAAAGATACACTCGTCAGGGTCAAGGCTGATGCAATCGGTCTTGAGGCAGAGGACTTTTTAAATGACCGTGTCGTAGAACTGGACCATATTTACGCTGGGCACAAAGAAGTGTTTGTATCGATTGATAATCTGAATAAGTTTTATGAAAAAAGTTTTCTGGCATTGGAAGAACTGACAAAAGATTCATATTATCCAAATCAATTCCTGTTGATGAAGGACACGCTGGGCAGTTCAGCTTCTGCGATAGGGATTGTGGATGAGAATTGCAGGTTAGTTAAGAAATTGATGTATGAAGGGGAACATATTTGGGGAATAAAACCGAGAAATGTCCAGCAGACGATGGCCCTAGATTTGTTGCTCCGTTCGGACATCAAGCTTGTGACGCTCATTGGTAAAGCTGGGACAGGTAAGACTTTATTGGCATTGGCAACAGGATTGATGCAAACTGAAGATTTGTCACAATATAAGAAACTTTTGGTTGCCAGGCCCATTGTTCCGGTTGGTAAAGATATTGGTTATCTGCCAGGGGAAAAAGAAGAAAAATTAAGACCATGGATGCAGCCTATTTTTGATAATCTCGAATTTTTGTTCAATACGAAAAAACCTGGGGAATTGGATGCCATTTTAGCAGGCATGAGTTCGATCGAAGTGGAAGCCCTCACCTATATCAGGGGAAGGAGCATCCCGGATCAGTTCATCATCATCGATGAAGCGCAGAACTTAACGAAACATGAGGTCAAGACCATTTTGACGAGGGTCGGGGAGCGAAGCAAAATTGTGTTAATGGGAGATCCGGAACAAATAGATCATCCGTATTTAGATGAATATAATAATGGTTTGACATATGTGGTGGAAAAATTCAAGACCGAGCGTATTGCAGGCCACGTTAAATTGATAAAAGGGGAAAGATCTGGATTGGCCCAGCTGGCAGCTACGCTTTTATAATGCAATCGGCAAGGGATATCCCTTGCCGATTGCTCTAAAGTTTTTGGCGAGAATGGAATAATTCTTATTTAACAGTGAAAGACCGTACATTTTTTATCGGATCATTGATGTTGGAAGCGTCTCCGAAATAAATTTCCAAAGGACCGCCCTCGGATATTTTAAGCGGCTTTCCTTCCTTGGAAAAGCCCAGGAAAAATTCAAGTGCCGTTTCCAATGGGAATGTAAGCTCCTCATCATCGGTTGTAACGATGACTTCAGTTACCCCATTTTCAGGTTCGGCATTTTTTAAAAAAGGTTCAAAAGGGATGCCGAAAGTCCCTTCCAGCAATCTTTGCTTCTCGAACTTTCGTTCCGTTTTTAATGTGGGTGGCATTATTGCGCCTTCCTGTATTTCTTTTTGCCAATGTTTGGAGGCAGCAATCGTATATTCTTCTAATTCATTGACTTGGACTCTTTCTGCGTGGAAATATGTATTTATTTCAACTTTACGGTCATCAAAAATCCATACTCCGGGATCTAGTGTAATTGGATATTTCACTTTTCCATTTATAAATACGATGGGTTCCAAATATCTCATTCCTTTCTGTTGCTCTTTAATGATTATAATCAATTATAATTGAATTGTCACATCTTCACGATGGTGAACAATTTTCATGGCTGGGTATATTCATTTGAGAGGTGATTGTGTTATCTCAATGGCAAATTGTTTGTCAATGTCCTTGCTTTTTCACAAAACTAAAGGTAGAATTTAAAGATAAGATTTAATCGCTCTGAGCGGGGGGATTTAACATGGCATCTGATATGCTTGTCAATCATCGAGAAAAAGCTTATGCTTTATTAAAAGCAGATGCTGACAAGATTCTAAAACTGATAAAAGTTCAAATGGAAAATCTCACTATGCCTCAATGTCCTTTATATGAAGAGGTCCTTGATACACAAATGTTCGGTCTATCAAGAGAAATTGATTTTGCCGTACGCTTAGGTTTGGTAGAGGAAACCGAGGGTAAATCCCTTTTGGAAACCCTTGAACAGGAATTGTCAGTTTTGCATGAAGCATCATTAAAAAAATAATAGATAAAACATACTAACTCAAACAAATCTCGATGATTGTTTGAGTTTTTTATTTATGTACATAATTATTTAATAGTGTTATACTATATCAAATAGTGACATACTAATTGGTCCTCGGAAGCTCAATTTGAGTTTTTTAATTATTTTGAATTTTTATTTTGATATTGGCAATTTATGGTCCTGTTCCTTTGCTGCGGCATTGGAGTCTTGGAGGGAAATCAGATTTAATTCCTTGTTTTTATATACGAATATATGCAATTTTTTATTTTTTTATTGTATTCAGTTAATTTTAGTATTATTGTTATATTAATTGAATGTTAAATTAAATTGATAATATA